>NZ_LN831051.1:301566-603133 GCF_001457635.1 Streptococcus pneumoniae | reverse complement strand
AGTAATCCAAGACCAACTCACAGAACATCATGTTAGCCCAGGAGAACCATTCACGAGAGTAGAGGGTCGGATCATCTACGTGGAAGCTTTCGTGCATGACACCTGTACCACCATCGCAGGCAACCAGCTGATCCAGCAAGAATTTTTTCTCTGCCTTATCTCTTGTTGTCAAGCCTTGGATAGAAAGGGCGATTGGCCAGATATAGCGATAGAAGGTATGAGAACTGCCGAGACCGCTTGCGTATTCTCCTTGGTAGAAATATGGATTTTCAGGGCTCAGAATGGTACGGCGAGTAGCTTGATACACTTCATCATCGACCGAACAGTAGCCCAGATAGGGCGCAGCTAGTAGACTTGGTACGTTTGGATCATCCATAATGCTGGCATTTCCTAGGCCATCCACTTCAAAGGCATAAATCTTTTCACCCTTACTGTTGGTGGTGTAAGCGTAGTTTTCGATTCCTTCTTGGATTTCATCCTGAAGACGCTTGGCATCAGCAATAACACTCTGGCTATCAGCTAGGTTTAATGCTGCGAAGATTTCTTGCACATAACCCAAGACTACTACAGCAAACATATTTGACGGAATCAAGTAACTATACTGACAGCAGTCATCGCTCGGACGAAAGGCTGACCAAGTCATTCCTGTCACTGCAAAATCAGGTCCAAAGCCATCATTTACCAAGGTGTCTTCCTTGCGGTCCGTATCTCGGACAAAACGATAAGGAGAGTTCTTGTGATCTTGTTCTACCGTCCACAGATGAAGAATTTCCTTAGTCGCTGCGACAAAAGTCTCATCAAACTGACTAGTCTCGCCAGTTTCTTTCCAGAGGAGATAAGACAACTGCAAAGGATAGCAAAGCGAGTCCACCTCATACTTGCGTTCCCAAATCCAGCCATTAAGGTCGGTGTGGTCGGTCTCGTGGTGCCCCTTCCAGTTTTCCTCTATGTTGAAGGAATTGGCATAAGGATCCTTGAGTACCAAGGTCATCTGACGCTTGACCAAACCTGCAATGGTCTGACGCAGGAGGGAATCTCTTTTAGCCACATGCAGGTAGGGTCTGAGTTGGGCTGTCGAATCCCGAAGCCACATAGCAGGAATATCCCCAGTCAAGACAAAAGTTGAACCATCTTCTAAGATTTCAACCGTATTGTCCAAGGTATCGGTGTAGCAACGCTCGAAAACATCCACCCACTCTGGATGGTCCTTAGCCCGCTCTGCTACTTCATCTAGCCATTCTCTAACAATTTCTTTCGAATAAATCATCGTGCAATTTCCTCTTTCAAACAAGTTTCATGTTCAGTATATAGCTTTTGAGACAGAAAATACATACACAAATGATAGTCATTTTTCTACAAAATAGTTATTTTTGAAACTCCTTTTCTAAAGGCCCTCTTTTTCTGATATAATGTAGAAAAACAGCTAAAGGAAAGACTATGAAACCACTACTTGAAACCATCGATACCCGCTTTGGTACTGCTAGCAAGCATGCCTTCTCTCGGGGAAATACCCTGCCATACACAGGCGTGCCTTTTGGGATGAATTATTTTGTGCCCCAGACCAGTGACCAGGATGGATCTTGGTTTTTTGATCCGCATCTGCCTATCTTTCAGGGGATTCGATTAACTCACCAGCCCAGTCCTTGGATTGGGGACTACTCTTGGCTCCTTCTGACACCTGTCACCAGTCAACTGGGTGGAGACAGCCTCTTTCACCGCCAGTCTTCTTATGATATAGATAAAGCTTGCTTCCAGCCTCACTATTTGAAGCTCTTTTCCCTGCGCTATCAAATTGAAACCCAGCTCACACCGACTTGCTATGGTGCTTCTATTCGTTTGAAGCAAAAGCAAGGCAAAGCCCTCTCCCTCTATCTTCACGCAGCAGATGAACTAACAGTTGAGCAGGTAGATAAGCGGACTCTGGCTCTCAGACAAGAAGGGAAAACAGAGACCAATAAAAATCCACTGATGCTCTTCACTGCCCTGCAAATGAACACGGATATTCTTGCTATCAGCCAAGAAGCTGGAGACTGGCGAATTGACTTAGCAAGTAGTCAAACCGAGATGCAACTAGCCACTTCTTTCATCTCTCCTTCTCAAGCTCTAATCAATCTACCTCAAGAAGATTTTGATAGCTGTAAAACAAGTGCCCAAGCGGATTGGGAAAATCTCCTCCATCGTTTTGACATTATAGAGACAGGAGAGGCTGACCGAACCTTCTTTGACCACTGCCTCTACAGACTCTTCCTCTTCCCACAGACTTTTTATGAGGTTGATGAGTCAGGGCAAGCCATCCACATGGATCTGGCTACTGGTACTGTCAAGCCTGGTGTCCTCTTTAGCAACAATGGTTTCTGGGATACCTTCCGCACCACCTTCCCCCTCTTTGCCCTTATCATACCGGAGCACTATCAACGCTTTTTAGAAGGTTTCCTCAATAGCTACCGCGATACTGGTTTCCTTCCAAAATGGCTGGCTCCAGATGAACGGGGTATGATGCCTGGTACACTTTTAGACGGTATTATCGCAGATAGCGCCTGCAAGGACATGGCCCCTGACCTAGAAGGAGAACTCTTCCAAGCCATGCTCGAAACAGCCAGCAAAGCCGACCCTCTCGGAATCAATGGCCGCCACGGACTAGCCCAATACCAAGAACTAGGTTACCTCTCTACCGACCACCACGAAAGTGTTAGCCATACTCTAGACTATGCCTATAGTGACTTTTGTATCGCTAGCTGTGCCAAAAAACTAGAGAACATAGAAATCGCTGAAACCTACAAGGCTGCTTCACAAAATTACCGCCAGCTATTTGACGCTGAGACAGGTTACATGCGAGCACGAGACAATCAAGGAAACTTTCACCCTGACTTCTCTCCTTATAGTTGGGGGCGAGACTACGCTGAATGCTCTGCCATTCAAGCTACTTTAGGCGTTCTCCACGACATCCCTGGCTTAATCCAACTGATGGGTGGAAAAGAAACCTTTAGCAACTATCTTTTGAAAGCTTGTCAAGATGCTCCCCTCTTTGAAACAACAGGCTATGGTTACGAAATTCACGAAATGAGCGAGATGGCTACTGCTCCTTTTGGACAAATAGCCATTTCCAACCAGCCTAGTTTCCACATTCCTTATCTCTTCCGCTACAGCGATTACCCTGACTACACTGCCCTTCTTATCAAGACGCTCCGTCAGAAAGCTTTTCACCCAAGTTGGGAAGCCTATCCTGGAGATGAAGACAATGGTAGTCTCTCTGCTTGGTACATCTGGTCAGCTCTCGGATTTTATCCAACCTGTCCAGGAAAACCAAGCTATGACCTCGGAATCCCTCTCTTTGACCATCTACGAGTCTACCTCGCTAAAGAAGATAAATGGCTGGATATCCATACTAAACAAAACCACAACCATTTTAACTTTGTCAAAGAATGCCGACTGGACAAAACACTCGTATCAACTATTCAACACCAAGACCTCTTAAAAGCTGAACAACTAACTTTCACCCTCAGCTGGTTACCAAGTCACTAATAACCAAAAGAACCTTTGCATCGCGCAAAGGTTCTTCTTTTATGAAACTTGGACTTGAAGTTGATCCACAAGCTGACCATCCACCGTTAGGTTCAGATAGAAATCCAAGGTTTTATCTCCTGCGAAATACAGGGTTGGTAGATGCAAATCTTTTTTGCTTTCCCCTGCTTGGAATTGAAGGACTTGAATCTCATCCTGATAGGCGACACCATGGACACCTGTCCCCGGTTGAATCGAAATCTTAGCTTCTAAAGGACCACTACATTCTCTGCGCTTAACTGTAAAATAGGCATTTTCTCCCTTTGCCACAGCTAGGCTTTTTTCTGCAAATGCTAGTTCCTGAACAACTTCTTTTTTTGATAATCCAGGAGTTTTATAAAGGGAAATCTTGGTCAACAAAGGCAAAGCCTGTGATTCTGTAATGACTACACGTATCTTCTGTGCCTCAACAACTGCTCCTCGTAAGAGACGTTTGTAACCAACAGTATGACCCGAACCAAACTCCTGCCAGACACCATCCACCTCTACTTGCACATGAAAAGCAGCGATTCGTTGCCCTAGCTTCAAATCTTCTCTTAACTCAATTACATCAAAAGTTTTAGGAGAACCTAAGTCGAGTTCTAACTGGATGGGCAAGTCTGCATCGCTTGCCCAAGAGCTGGTCTCAAGGCCGTCTGTCAAATGGCGACAAGCAAAGTCTGCGGAAAGAGCTGGACCAGATACCTCAGCTCCCAGAGCCAAATCTTCTTTATAGAGCTCATTGCGATAGGTCGCAAATTCATAAAGTCGTTCAATATCCTTTGCATCAAAGAGCCCAGCTTGATTCGGCGGAATATTAAGCAAGAGTGGAGTTCCTCGCCCTACTGAGTGAAAGTAGATTTCGACCAACTCCTCGAGAGACTTAGGATCCTGATCCTCATGGTAGAACCAGCCTGGACGGATGGAAACATCTGCCTCTCCGATTGAAAAAATCGTGCCCGAGGGATCCCCGTGCTGAAGATAGTTCAGCTCTGCTTCTGTTCCTAGTTTATCAGGATTCACCTTTTGCCACAGTGGATCACCTGCATACCCTCGTTCATTGCCAATCCAGCGGATACTGGTGCCTTCTGTTGAAAAAATCAAGCAATCGCCCTGCAGGTCACGAATGGTTTCAAACCATTTTTCAAATTCATAATTAACCTTTTGCGCGCCCTCTCCTCTGGCACCATCCATCCAAACCTCAGCGAACTTACCAGCATTCCCATAGTTAGGATTTGATAAGATTTCCTTCAACTGAGCCAGATAATAGGCATTGTAGTCCGCTTCTCGGTCCACATGATAGAGGGGACTATGGGCATCCCACGGTGACAGGTAGACCCCCATATCCATATCAAACTCTGTGGCAGCTTGGGATACTTCAAGGAGCAAGTCGCCCTTTCCTCTCCTCCAAGGACTGACCTTAACCGAATAATCTGTGTGAGCTGTCGGATAAAGGACAAAGCCATCGTGGTGCTTGACCACCAAAATCAACTTTTTGAAGCCCGTTTCCTTGAGCACACGAACCCACTCACGCGCATCCAACTGACTCGGGTTAAAGCGCTCAGGATCCTCCTGTCCAGTCCCCCATTCTTGGTCATAAAAGGTATTAGGACCGAAGTGGATAAAAGCTGCTAGTTCATCTCCCAGATAAGCTAGCTGAGTCTGACTTGGTAACGGTCCATGCGGTTTGATTTTCTTCATCGTTATATATCTCCTTCTTTTGCAACTTCTCTTGTTCACAAGGTTATCCACAGGTTGTGGATAATAAACCATGATCTAACAGCCAGCTCTTTCCAACTCCAACTGGTAGGCTCAGGATTTTTCTCCTCAATGTTCCCTCTTCAAACAGCTCTGTCATATGGTTCTGCTAACACCTCTCAGAATGCTACTCTCCATAATTATTCTCAGGCTTCTTTCAGGTCATTGTGTGAAGACCATTCACTATCCAGACTTTTCCACAGATTGTGAATAAGTGATTATTCTAAACTATCACCTCGTCGACTATAACAAAAAATAAAAAGAGGGTCAATAAGATAATTATCTCTTCCTAAATACTCAGAAAAGATTCTATAATTTGTACAATTGAACAAGAAATGCTTCTCCAAAATCTATCTTCAAAAGAATGTTGCATCTTTTTATCCTTTCACACAAACATTTCTCTTTATACAGATCCAAGTGATAACCAGATGATAATTGGACACTTTTTGGTCATTTGTATATTTTTTGAAAAATTTTTTAAAAAAATTTTATATCCTTTTTATAGAAGTTTATGCATTTGTATCTATGTATACTATCCTATGTTATGTATAATAACATAAAATTGTGCTAAACATCATAATTTATATTATTTTCCGAGAAATTATAGCCATTGACATTACCTAGGAATTGCGTTATAACATACATGTAAGCGGTACCCAAAATGGTGCCAAGTCAAAATTTTTAAGGAGGAAAATACATGTCTTCACATCCAATTCAGGTCTTCTCAGAAATTGGGAAACTGAAAAAAGTTATGTTGCACCGTCCAGGCAAGGAGTTAGAAAACTTGTTGCCGGACTATCTTGAAAGGCTTCTTTTTGATGATATTCCTTTCTTGGAAGATGCTCAAAAAGAACATGATGCATTTGCCCAAGCTCTTCGCGATGAAGGAATTGAGGTTCTCTACCTAGAACAACTCGCTGCTGAATCATTGACCTCTCCAGAAATCCGCGATC
The DNA here is from genome assembly GCF_001457635.1 of Streptococcus pneumoniae. NCBI lineage: Bacteria > Bacillati > Bacillota > Bacilli > Lactobacillales > Streptococcaceae > Streptococcus > Streptococcus pneumoniae. The sequence goes on along the minus strand of NZ_LN831051.1, from coordinate 596,882 downwards.
AATTTATCGAGGAATACTTAGACGAAGCCAACATCCGTGATCGTCAAACCAAGGTTGCTATTCGTGAATTACTTCACGGCATCAAGGACAACCAAGAATTGGTTGAAAAAACAATGGCTGGGATTCAAAAAGTTGAATTGCCAGAAATTCCTGACGAAGCTAAAGATCTAACTGACTTAGTTGAATCAGATTATCCATTTGCAATTGACCCGATGCCAAACCTCTATTTCACTCGCGACCCATTTGCAACAATTGGAAACGCCGTATCGCTTAACCACATGTTTGCAGACACTCGTAACCGTGAAACACTCTACGGTAAGTATATCTTCAAATACCACCCAATCTATGGCGGAAAAGTGGATTTGGTCTACAACCGTGAAGAAGATACGCGTATCGAAGGTGGAGACGAGCTAGTTCTTTCTAAAGACGTCCTTGCAGTAGGTATCTCTCAACGTACAGACGCAGCTTCTATCGAAAAACTTTTGGTCAACATCTTCAAGAAAAATGTTGGCTTCAAGAAAGTTTTGGCCTTTGAATTTGCTAACAACCGTAAATTCATGCACTTGGATACTGTCTTCACTATGGTAGACTATGACAAGTTCACTATTCACCCAGAAATCGAAGGCGACCTTCACGTTTACTCAGTTACTTACGAAAACGAAAAACTTAAAATCGTTGAAGAGAAAGGTGACTTAGCTGAACTTCTTGCTCAAAACCTTGGTGTAGAAAAAGTTCATTTGATTCGTTGCGGTGGTGGCAATATCGTAGCAGCTGCGCGTGAACAATGGAACGACGGTTCTAACACTTTGACCATCGCACCTGGTGTGGTAGTTGTTTATGACCGCAATACCGTGACCAATAAGATTTTGGAAGAATACGGGCTTCGCTTGATTAAGATTCGCGGAAGTGAATTGGTTCGGGGCCGTGGTGGACCTCGTTGTATGTCTATGCCATTTGAACGTGAAGAAGTGTAATCGCTGTTCGGTATTCGTCAATAGAAAATGTAAAAAATAGAAAGAGGAAATAATAAAATGACAAATTCAGTATTCCAAGGACGCAGCTTCTTAGCAGAAAAAGACTTTACCCGTGCAGAGTTAGAATACCTTATTGGTCTTTCAGCTCACTTGAAAGATTTGAAAAAACGCAATATTCAACACCACTACCTTGCTGGCAAGAATATCGCTCTCCTATTTGAAAAAACATCTACTCGTACTCGTGCAGCCTTTACAACTGCGGCTATCGACCTTGGTGCTCACCCAGAATACCTCGGAGCAAATGATATTCAGTTGGGTAAAAAAGAATCTACTGAAGATACTGCTAAAGTATTGGGACGTATGTTTGACGGGATTGAATTCCGCGGATTCAGCCAACGTATGGTTGAAGAATTGGCAGAATTCTCAGGCGTTCCAGTATGGAACGGTCTAACTGACGAATGGCACCCAACTCAAATGCTCGCTGACTACTTGACTGTTCAAGAAAACTTCGGTCGCTTGGAAGGCTTGACATTGGTATACTGTGGTGATGGACGTAACAACGTTGCCAACAGCTTGCTCGTAACAGGTGCTATCCTTGGTGCCAATGTTCACATCTTCTCACCAAAAGAACTCTTCCCAGAAAAAGAAATCGTTGAATTGGCAGAAGGATTTGCTAAAGAAAGTGGCGCACATGTTCTCATCACTGAAGATGCTGATGAAGCAGTTAAAGATGCAGACGTTCTTTACACAGACGTTTGGGTATCAATGGGTGAAGAAGACAAATTCGCAGAACGTGTAGCTCTTCTTAAACCTTACCAAGTCAATATGGACTTAGTTAAAAAAGCAGGCAATGAAAACTTGATCTTCCTACACTGCTTGCCAGCATTCCACGATACTCACACTGTTTATGGTAAAGACGTTGCTGAAAAATTTGGTGTAGAAGAAATGGAAGTAACAGACGAAGTCTTCCGCAGCAAGTACGCTCGCCACTTCGATCAAGCAGAAAACCGTATGCACACTATCAAAGCTGTTATGGCTGCTACACTTGGTAACCTTTATATTCCTAAAGTATAATTTTAGATAATAAACCGTCTACCAACAGCTATGAGGGCTGCGACTAATAGCTTTAGTCCGGTCCTCTTTTATGTAATGGTAATCTATTATTTCTTATAAAATATGTGAAAAATCATTAAATTGAAATCTAAACGCATTCTATTGAGTGTGATAAAGGAGAATTTATGGCAAATCGTAAAATTGTAGTAGCTTTGGGAGGAAATGCGATTCTTTCTTCTGACCCATCAGCAAAGGCTCAACAAGAAGCTTTAGTTGAAACAGCTAAGCATCTTGTAAAATTGATTAAAAATGGAGATGATCTGATTATCACTCACGGTAATGGACCTCAAGTTGGGAATCTCTTGCTCCAACATTTGGCATCAGACTCTGAAAAGAACCCTGCCTTCCCACTCGACTCACTTGTCGCTATGACAGAAGGTAGCATCGGTTTCTGGTTGAAAAATGCTTTGCAAAATGCTCTCTTGGATGAAGGCATCGAAAAAAATGTTGCCTCTGTTGTAACGCAAGTTGTCGTAGATAAAAATGATCCAGCTTTTGTTAATTTGAGTAAACCAATCGGTCCTTTCTATTCAGAAGAAGAAGCAAAAGCAGAAGCCGAAAAGAGCGGAGCGACTTTCAAGGAAGATGCTGGCCGTGGCTGGCGTAAGGTCGTTGCCTCACCAAAACCTGTTGACATCAAAGAAATTGAAACCATCCGTACTCTTTTAAATAGTGGTCAAGTCGTCGTAGCTGCAGGTGGTGGCGGTATTCCCGTCGTCAAAGAAAACAATGGACATTTGACTGGTGTCGAAGCGGTTATTGATAAAGACTTCGCTTCCCAACGTTTGGCAGAATTGGTTGAGGCAGACCTCTTCATCGTTTTGACAGGTGTAGATTATGTATTTGTTAACTACAACAAGCCAAACCAGGAAAAATTGGAACATGTGAATGTTGCCCAGCTGGAAGAATATATCAAACAAGATCAGTTTGCACCAGGTAGCATGCTTCCAAAAGTAGAAGCAGCTATCGCTTTTGTCAATGGTCGTCCAGAAGGAAAAGCAGTTATTACTTCCCTTGAAAATCTAGGCGCCTTGATTGAATCTGAAAGCGGAACAATTATTGAAAAAGGATAAGTTGTTTTACTAATAAGATGTATTCTATTTCTAGTATCTTTATATCAAATTAGAAATTATTCTTGAAAACATGTACAATATTTCAAAAGATATTAGTTTTTTAGACTTTAATATGGTAAAACAAATATAAATAGAAAGCGTTTTCTTGAATGTTTATTTAAGAAAGTAGTTGGTTTTTTACACTTTGTTAGACATCAGGAGGAAAAACAAATGAGTGAAAAAGCTAAAAAAGGGTTTAAGATGCCTTCATCTTACACCGTATTATTGATAATCATTGCTATTATGGCAGTGCTAACTTGGTTTATCCCTGCGGGGGCCTTTATAGAAGGTATTTACGAGGCTCAGCCTCAAAATCCACAAGGGATTTGGGATGTCCTCATGGCACCGATTCGGGCTATGCTAGGTACTCATCCAGAGGAAGGTTCGCTCATTAAAGAAACGAGCGCAGCGATTGATGTAGCCTTCTTCATCCTTATGGTTGGTGGTTTCCTTGGCATTGTCAACAAAACTGGTGCTCTTGACGTAGGGATTGCCTCTATCGTGAAGAAGTATAAGGGCCGCGAAAAAATGTTAATTTTGGTACTGATGCCTTTGTTTGCCCTCGGTGGTACAACTTATGGTATGGGGGAAGAAACAATGGCCTTCTATCCACTCCTTGTGCCAGTTATGATGGCCGTTGGTTTTGATAGCCTGACTGGTGTTGCAATTATTTTGCTCGGTTCTCAAATCGGCTGTTTGGCATCTACTCTGAATCCATTTGCGACAGGTATTGCTTCAGCGACTGCGGGAGTTGGTACAGGGGACGGTATCGTACTTCGTCTGATCTTCTGGGTTACCTTGACTGCTCTTAGTACTTGGTTTGTTTACCGTTATGCGGATAAGATTCAAAAAGATCCGACTAAGTCACTGGTTTATAGTACTCGCAAAGAAGATTTGAAACACTTTAACGTAGAAGAATCTTCATCTGTAGAATCTACACTTAGCAGCAAACAAAAATCAGTTCTCTTCTTATTTGTGTTGACATTCATCTTGATGGTATTGAGCTTCATTCCATGGACAGACCTTGGCGTTACCATTTTTGATGACTTTAATGCTTGGTTGACTGGTCTTCCAGTTATTGGTAATATTGTCGGTTCATCTACTTCTGCACTAGGTACTTGGTACTTCCCAGAAGGCGCAATGCTCTTTGCCTTTATGGGTATCCTGATTGGTGTTATTTATGGTCTTAAAGAAGATAAGATTATCTCTTCCTTCATGAATGGTGCTGCTGACTTGCTCAGTGTTGCCTTGATCGTAGCGATTGCTCGTGGTATTCAAGTTATCATGAACGACGGTATGATTACCGATACAATCCTCAACTGGGGTAAAGAAGGCTTGAGCGGTCTATCTTCACAAGTCTTTATCGTTGTAACTTATATCTTCTATCTACCTATGTCATTCTTGATCCCATCTTCATCTGGTCTTGCCAGCGCAACTATGGGTATCATGGCTCCACTTGGAGAATTTGTAAATGTCCGTCCTAGCTTGATTATCACTGCTTACCAATCTGCTTCAGGTGTCTTGAACTTGATTGCACCAACATCTGGTATTGTGATGGGAGCTCTTGCACTTGGACGTATCAACATTGGTACTTGGTGGAAATTCATGGGCAAACTCGTAGTCGCTATTATTGTAGTGACCATCGCCCTTCTTCTCCTTGGAACCTTCCTTCCATTCCTATAAAATAGTGAGTGAGGTGATTCCATGAAAATAGATATAACAAATCAAGTTAAAGATGAATTTCTTATATCATTAAAAACCTTGATTTCCTATCCTTCAGTACTCAATGAAGGAGAAAATGGAACACCTTTTGGACAAGCAATCCAAGATGTCCTAGAAAAAACTTTAGAGATTTGTCGAGACATAGGTTTCACTACCTATCTTGACCCTAAAGGTTATTACGGATATGCAGAAATCGGTCAGGGAGCAGAGCTTCTGGCCATTCTCTGTCATTTGGATGTTGTTCCATCAGGTGATGAAGCAGATTGGCAGACACCGCCATTTGAAGCAACTATCAAAGACGGCTGGGTATTCGGACGTGGTGTCCAAGATGATAAAGGCCCTTCGCTCGCAGCTCTCTATGCAGTAAAAAGCTTGCTGGACCAAGGTATTCAGTTCAAAAAGCGCGTACGCTTTATCTTTGGTACCGATGAGGAAACCCTCTGGCGCTGCATGGCACGCTACAATACCATCGAAGAACAGGCCAGTATGGGCTTTGCACCTGACTCATCTTTTCCTCTGACCTATGCTGAAAAAGGGCTTCTACAGGTCAAACTTCATGGCCCTGGATCGGATCAACTAGAGTTTGAAGTAGGAGGCGCCTTTAACGTTGTACCAGACAAGGCCAACTACCAAGGTCTCCTCTATGAACAGGTTTGTAACGGTCTCAAAGAAGCTGGTTATGATTACCAAACCACTGAACAAACCGTAACGGTTCTCGGAGTGCCAAAGCATGCTAAGGATGCTAGTCAAGGTATCAATGCTGTCATCCGACTAGCTACCATTCTTGCTCCTCTCCAAGAACACCCTGCTCTCAGTTTTCTTGTAACACAAGCAGGTCAAGACGGCACAGGAAGACAAATCTTTGGTGATATAGCAGATGAACCTTCTGGTCACCTATCCTTTAATGTCGCAGGTCTCATGATCAATCATGAACGTTCTGAAATCCGTATTGACATTCGGACTCCTGTCTTAGCTGACAAGGAAGAACTAGTAGAGTTGCTTACAAGATGTGCACAAAACTACCAACTCCGCTACGAAGAGTTTGACTATCTAGCGCCTCTATACGTCGCAAAAGACAGTAAACTCGTTAGCACACTGATGCAAATCTACCAAGAAAAGACTGGCGATAACAGTCCTGCTATTTCATCCGGTGGTGCCACTTTTGCTCGCACCATGCCAAATTGTGTAGCCTTCGGCGCCTTATTCCCAGGAGCGAAGCAGACAGAACATCAGGCAAATGAATGTGCCGTTCTAGAAGATTTGTACCGTGCTATGGATATTTATGCCGAAGCCGTCTATCGACTTGCAACTTAATCAGGCAACTGTTTCTACAAAAAAAAATCGACCGATTAATGAACTGCACCCCAAAAGTTAGACAGAATAAATCTAACTTTTGGGGTGTTTTATTATGAAATTGAATTATGAAGATAAAGTTCAGATCTATGAACTAAGAAAGTAAGAACAAAGCTTCAAACAGCTTTCAAAAAGATTTATGTGGATGTTTCTGGTTTAAAGTCATCTGAATCTTTGAGATGAGCTTTATAAATCGCTTTTTTCAGTTTTTGCACTGGTATTTCGATAAACTCAAACTTTTTAGCCGTTGTATTGCCTGATTTTATAGTATGTTGAAACTAGAATAGTACACCTCTACTTCTAAAACATTTTTAGAAATCGATTTGACTGTCCTGATTGATTTGTCCTGTTCTTATTTCATTTTATTATATTTGAGCCACTTCATCTTTAACGGCTTTATTCATAAGCTCTTGTAATTTTTCTTTACTATCAATTACTTCTTATTTTCCGTTGTAATTTATTGTAATAGGTTTTAACTTACCTAATTTCTCGACACGCTCATTAATTTGATCTTTTTTGAAGGCTGCATATGTTTTTCCTAAGATTTTTTCGAAAATATATTTATCAGATAGCGGTTTGCCTTCTTCTTCAGCTTGGTTTTTGTATTGATTTGAAACATAAGGAACAAATCCTTCATAGTAACCTAATGCTCCCATAAGTTCAAAAGCTTGTTTTCTAATTCAAACCATTGCAACTCAGATTTCAGCTTTTCAGATAAATCCTGCTCATCCAAATAATGACTTGAAATTAGTGCTGAACTCGTTTCTGTAGCCTGTACAGGCTGAGCACCCATACCAGCAAAAAATAAACTCGTTCCTAGCAAGACCGAACAAGCTCCTATTGCATATTTCCTCAAAGAAAAACGCTGCTTTCTCTCAAATTGAAATTCTTTCATCCCATCTCCCATCATTCATTATTACTGTATATTTTGTATATCAGAAATAGTTTGTATTCACAAATCTTTCTAGTTATTCCCTTATCATTCCTAATTAAGGGAGATAACATACAATAATTTTTAGTTAAATGTATATCGATGTTTTTTGTTTTTCTTAATAAACGCAATACAAAAAGAGCCTGTTACCAAGCTCTTTGTACTCAATGAAAATCAAAGAGCAAACTAGGAAACTAGCCACAGGTTGCTCAAAACACCGTTTTGAGGTAGTAGATAAGACTGACGAAGTCAGCTCAAAACACCGTTTTGAGGTTGTGGATAGAACTGACGAAGTCAGCTCAAAACACTGTTTTGAGGTTGCAGATAGAACTGACGAAGTCAGCTCAAAACACTGTTTTGAGGTTGCAGATAGAACTGACGAAGTCAGCTCAAAACACTGTTTTGAGGTTGCAGATAGAACTGACGAAGTCAGCTCAAAACACTGTTTTGAGGTTGCAGATAGAACTGACGAAGTCAGTAACATCTATACGGCAAGGCGACGCTGACGTGGTTTGAAGAGATTTTCGAAGAGTATTAGTCTATTATTTCTTCTCAGCGCGAAGGGCTGACAAGATTTGTGTACGGATATCATCCACACCATTTGGCGTATTTGGTAAAAAGATAGTTTGATTTCCTTTAGAGGCAAAGGTATTCAAGGTATCCAAATACTGGTTGGTCAAGAGGATAGACATGATTTGTTCTTCTGTCATGCCAACATTGGCTTCCTTGAGTTCGGTGATAGACTCTGCCAATCCATCCACAATCGCCTTACGTTGTTGGGCAATCCCCACACCATGAAGGCGGTCTTTTTCTGCTTCGGCTTCAGCTGCAGTGACAATTTTAATCTTGTCAGCTTCCGCCAATTCTTGTGCTGCGACCCGCTTACGTTGCGCCGCATTGATTTCATTCATGGATTGCTTAACTTCTGCATCCGGTTCGACCTTGGTAATCAAGGTTTTCACGATAATGTAGCCGTAAGTGGTCATTTCTTCTGCTACTTGGTGTTGAACCTCAAGGGCAATCTCATCTTTTTTCTCAAACAATTCATCCAAGGTTAATTTTGGAACAGAAGAGCGAAGAGCATCTTCGATATAAGATTTAATCTGAGATTCTGGACGTATGAGTTTATAGTAAGCATCTGTCACGCTCTGCTCGTTGACACGGTACTGAGTCGCTACATTCATCATAACGAACACATTGTCCTTGGTCTTAGTCTCAACCACAATATCACTTTGCAACAAGCGCAACTGAATCCGTGCTGCAATCGAGTCAATCCCAAAAGGCAAGCGAATATGAATACCGCTATTAGCAACCTTTTGGTATTTCCCAAAGCGTTCAATAATCGCCACCGACTGCTGACGAACCACATAAACTGTACTCAGTGTGACTATCACCAATAGGAGCACACAAACAATCAGAAAAATCATGAAAAATATTGCCATAATGGAACCTCCACAAGTATTTTTCTAGTATTATAGCACATTTAAAGAAGGCTGTGCCGTTTTTACTGCGATTTTTCCTGAAATGTCAATAATTAGAGGTGAATTGTCCTATTGTCGTCCAATCTCTTGCTAAAATAACTCTTTATAAAAGGCAATCGTTTCTTCTAAGGTTGGCATAAATGGATTTCCTGGTGCGCAGGCATCAATCAAGGCATTCTTAGAAAGGTATTCAAAGTCGAAATCTTTTTCTTCAATACCAAGTTCAGTCAGTTTCTTAGGAATACCTACTGTCTCAGAAAGCTTCTCAATCTCAGCAATCGCATAATCGGCACATTCTTGATCTGATTTACCTTCTACATGAAGTCCCAAGGCTTTGGCAACATTGCGGAAAGCTTCTGGTACACGTTTAGCATTTTCACGTTCTATAACTGGTAGCAACATGGCACAGCAAACACCATGTGGCAAATTATATACTGCACCGAGTTGGTGAGCCATTGAGTGAACATAGCCAAGACCAGCATTATTAAAGCTCATACCACCAAGGAAGATGGCATTGACCATACCTTCACGCGCTTCAATATCATGTCCGTTTGCTACAGCACGAGGAAGATATTCCTTGATAAGCTCAATAGCACCAATAGACAGTTTCTTGGTTACATCATAAGCACCAGGTGTTACCAAAGCTTCAACAGCGTGAGTCAGAGCATCCATACCAGTAGCAGCAGTCAAGGCTTGAGGTTTTGAAATCATCAATTCAGGGTCATTAACAGAAATCAAGGCAAGGCTATTCTTGTCAACCATTACCATCTTAACCTTGCGTTCTTCATCAGTAATCACATAGTTAATGGTAATTTCTGCAGAAGTTCCTGCCGTTGTATTGATAGCCACAACTGGCAAGCCTTTTTTAGCAGACTTATGAAGCCCTTCATAATCCTGTGGTTTTCCACCATTTATAGCCATGATAGAAATACAACTAGCTGCATCCTGTGGAGAACCCCCGCCAAGACTGATGATAAAGTCACAGCCATGTTCTTGCAAAGCAGCTACCCCATCTGTGACATTTTTACAAGTAGGGTTTGGCTCTACATCGCTAAAGATGACATATTCGATTCCTTCTGTATCCAGTGGTTTTAAAACCTTAGGCAAAATATCACTGCCTTCGATGTACTTATCTGTAACCAAAAGTGCCTTTTTATAGCCAAGTTCCTTGATATAAGGACCCACTTCATTTACAACACCTTTACCAATAAGGTTGACTGCCGGAACATAAAATGTAGCCATATAATTTTCCTCCTGCGCCTCCGCGCTATCTATTTAACATCATTATATTACTTTTTGTATTCGTTTTCAATTATTTGTGAATTGTTTAACAAATCTTTTTAAAAGGATAGGAGGGACGTAAGTTCACCTCCTATATAAACAAGTTTTATTTATGTAGTGGTCCCAACAACTGACATGCACGATAGTCTGCTGATTCTAGATCTTCTGTTCCAAATAAGGACCAATTTTTAGGTCTAAAGATATCTTCCTCAGGTACATTATGCATATTGACAGGAATTCTCAACATAGAAGCCAAGGTAATCAAGTCTGCTCCAATGTGTCCATATGTTATGGCTCCATGATTAGCTCCCCAATTATTCATGACGTCATAGACAGACTTGAAAGCACCTTTTCCTGTCAAACGTGGAGCAAACCAAGTAGTTGGCCATCCTGGATCTGTACGATTATCTAAAGTATGGTGAACATCTTCAGGAAGTTCAAGTGTGTAACCTTCTGCAATTTGTAGCACTGGACCAACCCCTTTTAGAAGATTGAGACGTACCATTGTTACTGGCATATCCCCCTTCGTCAAGAAACGAGTTGAGAATCCTCCTCCACGGAAGTATTCGCGGTTTGCTGGTGGGAAGTCTGTATTTTCAAGCATAGCCTGCACTTCACTTTCTTCCAACTCCCAGAATGGTTTCATAACAGGTTTGCCATCTCGAGTAGCTTGACCTGTACCATCCAATGTACAAGAACCAGAATTGATTAGATGTAAGAAGCCAGCTGCAGCACGACCCTCTAAAGTATGTCCCGTTACACGTTTAACAGCCTCTGGGCTCCAATAAGTACGCACATCAGCAAAGATTTGTGGAGTATTTGTTAATAGATAATTAAAGAGCATAGACACACCATTTAGTGAATCATTCTCTGTCGCAAATACAAATGGTTTTCGAATACCATTCCAGTCAAACTGAGTATTGAGGAAAGTTTCCATAAAGTCCCCATTTGGGAAATGGTCTGTCCACTGACGTTGACCTTGGAAACCAGCTACTAAAGCATGGTGACCAACTGCTTCTTCCTCAAAACCAAGTTCAGCAAGTCTTGGGTTACCAACCATTAAGTCACGTCCAATCATGAACATCTTAATAACAAATTCCCATTGTCTATCTTTTTCTTCACGGCTTAAAACAAGGTCTTCACGGTTATGGTCGAATCCTTCTTTTACGTTTTCTTTCACCCATTTGAGCGCACGTTCGAACTCTTCAGGGTCGTAAATACCACGGTCCATACGGCGTGTGAACTCCGTCATATCTACCGATTCATTTCGCATTCCTAAGTATTCTTGGAAGAAATCTGAATTTACAATAGAACCGCCAATCCCCATCGAAACACTACCCATTGATAGATAAGCAGTGTCTCTCATCAAGCCAGTTGCAAGAGCTGCACGCGCATAACGTAAAAGTTTTTCTTTGACATCTTCTGGAATAGCTGTATCACTAGCTTCCTGGACGTCTCTACCATAAATCCCAAAGGCTGGAATCCCTTTTTGAGCATGTGAAGCTAGTACAGCTGCAAGATAGACAGCTCCTGGGCGTTCTGTCCCATTAAATCCCCAAATAGCATGAGGAATATCTGGAGACATATCCATAGTTTCACTACCATAACACCAGCATGGTGTAACTGTAATTGTTGCGCAAACATTTGACTTTTTAAACAACTCATGGGAAGTCGCAGCCTCTGGAACACGACCAATGGTAGATGGAGAAATCACGCATTCCACAGGTTCCCCATCTGGATATTTCAATGTGCTTGAAATCAAATCTGCCACACTTTTAGCCATGTTCATTGTTTGCACTTCAAGTGATTCGCGTACACCTTGACGACGACCATCAATAGTCGGACGAATACCAATACGTGGATGTTGAATCATACTATTTTCCTCTTATTTTTCTGTTTCTTTCATACTACCATCTCCATTATATTTACGGTAGCCTGGGTGACGACCTGTAACCTTATAATTTTCTCGCATTGAGAATAGACGTTCTAAAGTCGGACGAGCAATTTCTTGCTCCTCAATGCCCTTTGTAGAAAGTAACATTCTTCCGTGGAAGGTTGTCTTTGCGACTAATTCTAAAGTTTCCATACGGTAGTATGCTGTAATTACATCGCTTCCGACAGTCAGAGCTCCATGATTTTCTAATAGCATGACATCATGATCGGGCAGATAAGGTGTAATTGCTTCTGGCACTTCCATTGTAGACGGAACTCCAAATGGCGTTATAGGAATTGCCCCTACCACAATCGCGCTCTCAATTAGTGAATAAGTATCTAAAGGAATGTGTGCAAGAGCAAATCCTGTTGCAATCGGTGGATGCGCGTGAACAACTGAACGGACATCCTCACGTTCTTCGTAGCACCGAATGTGCATTTTAATTTCACTAGAAGGACAGTAATCACCTTCTGCTTCTAAAATCTCTCCTTTAAGATTTAACTTCACCAGCTTTTCTGGTGTAATAAAACTTTTGCTGATACCAGTAGGTGTTGCAAGAATGGTATCCTCATCTAATCGAACAGATACATTCCCATCGTTAGCAGCAACCCAACCAAGTTGCCACATCTTATGACAAACATCACAAATCTGTTCACGAATTAATTTTTCATCTTGAGACATAAACTCACTCCTTTCTAAAAATGAAGTTCGAATTCAAGATTTCCGTTACTGTTAATGGTAATAGTAACCATATGATTTTTCTGATCAAAATTGAGAGATGGCTGATCATAGGAATTATTTGTTCCTGATAATGAATGAATAGTAGGAAGTTTATCTATACCTCTTAATACTATCTTTGTAACCCTTTTCTCTCCAAACTGAGTATCTTTGATATAATGTTCTTCAATCCACTTAATCGCACCTTTCTTGGTCAATTGTGGTAGTTTCTTTGCCTGATTTGCATCTTGAGCATTAGACCATAGTGAATCTTTATTTGTTCTAAAATTATTTAAATTCACTTTCAATCCATTACTTATTCTCTCAAAAATACCATAGGTATGAGGTTCAAATTCAACATCCATTTCTAAAGAATTAAATTTTAATTTCCCAGTCTGTTTAACATTCTCATTTACCTTGTAATTATAGACAAACCATCTATTATCTAATTTCTGAGCAAAGATATCTCCTTCATAATTCATAGGATACAGCTTATTTAAGTATTCTTTTCTAGCCTGAGTAGAGCTAAATTCCGGAGAAGTGATTTCCTTAATCTGAATACGGCTACCAGAAACAGACTCTTTCAATTTATCTGTTTTTAAAACACCTGGAATAGCTGGAATAACATTATAACGACCAGTCATGTATAATGGAGTTTGTTCTCTATCAGTATTTACGTTTACAAAGAACTTACCATTTCCTTTATTTGAATAGTCTCCATGTATGAATACTTTTGTATCCTCAAGTACCTTTTCTTTGGATGGTGCTGGATGCGCTATTACATATCTAAAAAATTCTTTTATTACTTCGCTAAAGAGTAAGCTTTCTTTATTATTTACACCATAGGTATAAGCTGGGTGTTCAAAATTATAAACTACACCTCCATTAAGGTAAACCCCTAAAGCTTCTTCTCCTAGCATAGACTCTGGTTCAGTCAACCATTGTCTATCTCCTTGACTTTTTCCGATATTACCACTTGCAAACAGTTTCCATTTACCTGTCTCATACCACTTCCAAGTATCCATCAAACCACCCCATTGATAAGTATGATTTGAAAGCCAAAGTCCCTTCATATAACTTTCTGTAGTTGAATCATTTCCCTCAGCAGCAGGTGTATTTTTGAACATGAAAATAAGGTTCTTCCAGTACTTATCAACAGATTTCTGAAATGCTATCTTACCGTTTTTTCCAAATGCTTTTTCTATTGCAGAACCATTATTTTGTTCAGCCCATATAAAATATCCTCCATTTTTAGCTGATACTTTTAAGTAATCTGCCGCCTTATTTTCAATATCATTTGCCCAAATCCAATAATTCTCTGTACTGAAAATACCATGCAAATTTGGATATTTTTGATACATTTTATCAATCCAGCTGGTACTTAACCAATGTGCCGAAGTATAATAAGGCATATTACCAGCAGTGTAAACCGTCAGAATAACTGGAATTGGTTCATTTTTTCCAGTCTTAGGATTTACATATTTCGCTGCTTCTTCTAACATATGTTCATAAAAATCTCTAGCAGCTCCATCTCTTTTAGGAAGATCATCTGGATGTAACTGTATAACAGTATATGGTTTTAAGTCATCTGGTATATTCTCCCACTTACCTGTTAATGTATCTCCTCCCCAAAAAGTATATTTCCCTTGGTTAAACTCTTCTCCGTTAGCATATAAAGGCATCATAAGTAACGGATGTTCATTATTAATTTCACGACGTTTATCAACTTCTGACCAATCATTAGGATTCTTAAATTTACCATTTGCCATAAACAAGGCTCCACCTAAAACCAATTCGTCAGCCCATGTATGTTTCCCTGAATATGATTTAAGTTCTATTGTCTGTGTATCTTTGGGAATTTCAACATCAACCAGAAATGCCGATGTATCATACTTAATTCCTTTTGGATATTTTGAATCTGATGAGTAAATGACTTTACCATCCGCAACAACTTCAAATTTTTGAATATCTGCGTAATCTGAATTTAAATGATTGGCGCTCCTATCAATTCCGACATAGGAAATAAATCTTGTAACATTAGCACCCGAAACATCATATTTTATACTAGACGGGTTGCTTGCTACAGTTCCCAATCCCTTATTAAATTCGACTTCCTTACCGTCAATTAGTAATTTTATTTTATTATTAGACCCGTTATTACCAGGTGTAAACGGTTTATCTTTCTGAACTGTTTTTGATTTATCGTCATCACCATGAGTAGCATCAACCCATTCTAAATCAGAAAGATATACTCCTCCATTAATTCCTTTATTAAGAAGATCTGGAGTTATAGTTTGAGTACTAACAGTTTTAATAAGTTTAGCATCAGCAAATACAACCTCATCACCCCATGTATGTTCTCCTGCGAATGATTTTAAGGATATTTTTTTAGCGTTTTGTGGAATTGTCACACTAATAAATTGTGCCTGGGTATTATATCTGAATCCTTCTGGATTAGTTACACTACTAGAATAGACAACCTTTCCATCAATTTCTATTTCTATTCTATCCACTACTGCATGGTCTGATCTAGAACTATTAGCACTTTGATCAATTCCTATATAAGTTTCAAATTTTTCAAACCCTTGACCGCTGATATCATAGCTGATTACTGATGGAGAATCTGCGACTGTTCCTATTCCTTTATCAAAATATTTAACTTTATCATCAGAAGTGAGCAATGAAATCTTAGTATGCTCTCCTTTATTTCCTGTTGTAAATGGAGCATCTTTTTGTACTGTTTTTGTTTTATCTATATCACCATGAGTTGCAGAAGACCAATCCATATCTGAAAGATATGTCATCTCTTTATCAATTTCTTTATCTTTAGTAATAAGTTTTTCTAAGTTATTCCCTGTTACTCTAGCAGTTTCAGTACTAGCTCTGTTATTAGAATTACTTTGAACTACATCTGCATAAACCAAATTACTTCCTAAAAAACTTGTTAAAACAGCCGTAGCTATTAAAATCTGTTTTGCTATTTTTTTACTTTCCATTTTTATTTCCTCAATATTTACATACAACTTCTTCAATAACAAATAATTTTGTAAGATATTCTGGAACACAAAGTGCTAAATTACTTAAACTGACTTTTATTCCAGCATTCATTAATTCATCTCCATAAAAGAACTCATCAAATCTAGAGACGGAATAGCATTTATCTTTATCTAAACCACTAAAATAAACTCTTGTATAACCTGGATTCAACTTACTATTCAATTGAGCATACAATAAAATCGATTGGCATTTATCTTTTGAAACAACTTGCCAACTAGCAGAATCACAACTAAAAGGACTGTTTATCCTATAGAAATCCCCATATTGAAACAATGAACGATATTTTTTATAAAACTGAATTTGTTCTCTCACTTGTTCTTTTTCTTCTACCGACAATCTCGTAACATCTAATTCATAACCGAAAGAACTAAAATAAGCTACATTTGTCCTAGTGTCCAAACTCGTTTGTCTTCCACTTTGTTCATTTGGAGAAATAGAAACATGGGCTGTCATCATTGATGGAGAATATCCATAAGAAGTTCCATGCTGAATTTTCAATCTTTCTATCGGGTCCGTATCATCACTCGTCCACGCTTGCGGTGCATAATACATAAGTCCTAAATCAAAACGTCCACCACCTGAAGAACAAGATTCAAATAGAACTGAAGGGAACTTAGTTATTAAACGATCTAATAACTGATAAAGACCTAAGATATATCGATGACCAAATTCCATCTGCTGTTCAGAATCAAGTTCAATACTATAAATATCTGTTATATGACGATTCATATCCCATTTGATATAATCCAGATTTGTTTTGATTATGATTTTAGAAATAGAATCAAAAAGGTAATCAACAACTTCCTGTCTCGTCAAATCCAACACATATTGATTTCTTCCTACTGACTTCTCTCTGTCTAACAAATGGATAGTCCAATCGGCATGATTCTTGTACAAATCACTATCAATAGAAATCATTTCAGGCTCAAACCACAAACCAAATTGTAAACCTATTTTGTGAATTTCATCTGCAAGAAATCCAATACCTTCAGGAAGGCGACTTCTATCTGTTACCCAATCACCCAGAGAACTTTTGTCATCTTTCCTATGACCAAACCAACCATCATCCAGTACAAATAATTCTATCCCTAAATCTTTAGCAGCCTTTGCTAAATCTAAAATTTTTTCTGTACTCAAGTCAAAATAAAATGTTTCCCAACTATTGAGTATTATAGGACGACTAGCTTGAGAAAAATTAGGATTAACTAAATGATGTCGATAAAAATCTGATAGTTGTTGGCTCATCTGATTCATCCCTTGATCAGAATAGATCACAATTGCTTCTGGTGTCACAAAACTTTCGGCAGGATTTAATAAAAAACGAAATTCTACTGGATTTATTCCTACCGTTACTCTAGCGGTGTCAAAATGGTCAACTTCAATCATATTTTGAAAATTTCCAGAATAGATAAAGTTAAAACCATAAACCTCACCACTATGCTCTGTAGTTTCCCTCCTTGATAGCATAAAGAAAGGATTTTGCTGAGGACTTGATGAGTATCTCAAGCTATCTATTGCTTGAATACCTGGTCTAAGCGAAGTTCTATATAACTGACGTTCCCTCAGCCATGCTCCAGAAAATTGAATAAAGTCATATTGACTATCAGGTAGATCTAGCTGTAAGCTCATTGCTTTCAAAAGAGTCAACTTATTATTGCTATTATTTAAAAATTCCGTATTTCTAACTAAGACATTGTATTCCGGAAAAATTGTGTAATTTAGTCTAACAGTTAAATCTAATATGGAATCTGTTAAAATAATCGTTAATGTTTCCGCACACTGACCAATATCATCAAATGTTGAAGGTAGAGAGTTAAGACGATTTTTCCCTTTTTCAAGTTCAAAACCTTGATATTTTAGTGTCGTTATCCTACTACCATTCATTCCTTGAACTTGAAAGGCTGGATGCCGAAAATCTCCTTTCCCATATGAAGAATATTCATTTTGTATCATAGACTGTTGAATATCCTCAAATTCTTCAGAAAAAGATACTTCAAATCCTCTTTTTTCATAGGCCATCAATTGGTTATAATTTTCCTTGACATGAATCCTTTTCCCAAAATGTAGATGTTGAAGTTCCCCATTTTCTAAAATTCTAAAAATATAACTACTATCTTTCATTGCCAAATGAAAAACGGTCTCGTCCTTATTAATATAAATCGTCATCTCTACCTCACAATTTTTTCTTTACTTCTTCAGTATCACGATAGAGTACGGTGCCAATTCTATCTCATCTTCTTGAATAGTAAAATCTCCAATTACTCTGGTAAAATTCTCTATCGAAAGATTCTCTATTTTTATTTTTTGTTTAATCTGAGCAGGATTTCTCAGAGAGAGAATTTCAGTAGAAGTCTTCTGATTGTGACACTTATAACCATAAATTTCAAATTTTTCAGGACTTCCTCCTATTTTTTTACTATATTTTAGTGTTTGATAATTCTCCTCTATCCATTTGACGGCACGAGCATTGGCTTTCCAGCGTTCTTCATCAAACATATCAAAAGAATAGTGAAACTCCCAAAAAGCATTCCCTCTTGTTGAAATAAATAATAGATAAGCTTCAAAATCTGGTATTGATGCAAACATTTGATGATCCATGTACCAGGTATTTGCACTGACAGCATAGATTGGTTCATGATTATAAAGCGACCACATAGGTAACTGTATCTCACGTTTTTCCAAAAATTCTTGATACTGAATATCTCGGTAAGTTATCATACGATTGATATCATTACCTGCATTCTCTGTAAAGCCTACATCTTGAGATATTTGAATCCATAAACTATTGACCCACTGTAAAAACCATGGACTAGGATTTACATAAGAAGTCAAGTTTAACCAACAATCTTTTCCTCCTCTCTCCTTTCTTAGATCTATCAACAGTTGAATTAAGAACTCATAAACCACTGTCATGGTATACATACCGTGCGGTCCACTCTTATCAGGTTTGTCAGGTTGAAGTAACCAGCCATCAATTTTCCAATAGCTGATATCGAATTCTTTTTGATATTCCAACATCCTTTTCTTCATTTGATTGAGATAGTTAAAATCAGCCACGTTTACATCATTTGAAATCAAATTTTTAGATCCAATATTTAACTCTGGATGTGCTTCTAACCAATCACTCATAATGATTTCTGTCCCATTATAACCACCTCGGGGACCAATCCACAATCCTAGGCTTGAACCAAATCCATTTACAAGATGTTTAATATTTCTCAAACCATTTGGGAATTTATGATTGAATTCCCAAACTGATTGATAGTTTGTCCAACCATCATCAACAACATAAGCATCTAAATGAACTCCATGATTTTCAAATCCATCTCGAATCTCAGAAAAACTTTTTAAAATACCTTCCTCTGTAATATCGGTCATATGGTCATACCAGGAATTATACTGTTTACGGAAATAACTAGGTTGAGCTATTCCTTCAACATATTCAAAAAATGCCTCTTGAATCTCTTCTTTTTTATAAGAACATGCTCCCCCAATAATACAAGACCACAAACTCTTTTCTTGATTTACAACAGTTCCCAAGTAATATCTTGATACATAGTGTCTACCATCTACCTTGTTTTCAGACATTGGAAATTCCATTCCTAAGAATAAAGAATTCGCATAAACAGGTTGTCCCAATTCTACATAATAACCGGAAAAATTCGCCATTTCCTTAATACAATCTTGTCTTTTCGGATAGAAAATATTGTCTTCTGTTTCAAACTCAAAACTCTCTACCTCTACAGATTTAATAACCTCAGTAGATGATTCTAAAACTAATTGCTTCGAAAGAACATCATCCCTCGATTCAAAGATTAAACGTAAACGAATGGAAGGACAAACAAAAGAAACCTGAATTCGCGTATCTCCCTCTTCCCTAACGATTGCTGAAAAATGATTTGAAGAAAGTCTTATACCATTCTCCAATGTAATGGTAAATTCTTCTTTCGAAACATTTTTTATCATTACTCCTGCCCGTTTGTTTACGATATCAGTAGTATAAAATCGACCATCTCCCCAAAAGAAATTACGTCTTACATTTTTATTTTCAATTTTCATATAAACTACTCTCTCAACTCAATTTTGATTACGCTATCAATCAAGTCTGGTAATGGATAGGTAAAATGTGGAACTTCTCCAAACTGTGCAAAACAAATTCCTTTGTAGGCATTGGTCGTCCAGCTTTCTGAAATTTTCACCTCACTTCCATCATGAAGAAAGCTCATTCTTTTTACGTTTTCTTTACTAATACCAAGAAGAGCTAAAGGACCTATAGGTTGTTCAAATACATGAGCATAAACCGTATTTCCATTACGAGTATAGTATCCCCAATCTGGTTTTGGTAAATTTTCATCTCCACTACATCCATAAATTGCCTCACCATTTCGAGACATCCATCGATGAAAATTATCTAATATTTTCTTACTTGAATCATTAATTCTTCCCAAAGCATCTGGGCCTACATTAAGAATCATATTTCCGTTTTTACTAACACATTCCACTAACTTTCTTATCAAAGTTTGACTAGACTTATATAGATAATCTGTAGGATTATAAGCCCAATTGTTATTCATAGTTAGACAAAGTTCCCAAGGAACAGGTTCACCTTTAAAGTTTCGAATACCTTCGTGAGGAACAATTTGCTCTGGACTAACAAAATCTCCAGCGTAAGAGGTAATTTCATCTGTAACGATACTTCCGAATCCTTCACCTGATGTTTCTAATCTATTATCTACGATAACGTTTGGCTGATAATGACGAACCATGTCTATTAATTTTGAAGCTCCCCATTTTTCACCCACCATGTCTTCATAAGAATAATCAAACCATAATATGTCAATCTGACCATAACCAGTTACAATTTCTTTAACTTGATTGTGCAAATACTCCAAATAACTGTCAAAGTTAATTTTCTCATCTCGATAGGCTTCATTTCCTCTCATTGGATGATTTAGATCAGCATATTTAGGGAAATCAGGATGGTGCCAGTCAATCAAACTAAAATATAAGCCTACTTTTAAACCTTCAGCTCGAACAGCATCTACAAATTCTTTAACTAAATCTCTACCTGCAGGTGTATTTGTTGCTTTATAATCTGTAAATTTTGAATCAAACAAACAAAACCCATCATGATGTTTAGCCGTTAAAACCATATACTTCATCCCTGCAGCTTTTGCTTGTTTAGCCCATTCTCTAGGGTTATATTCCTTAGGATCAAAAGCTCGAAAATATGGTTCATAATCTTCAATAGGTAATTTCTGATGACTACGAATCCATTCCCCTTTTCCTGGAATAGAATATAACCCCCAATGAATGAACATCCCAAATCTTGCTTCTCTAAACCACTGAGTTCTACTATTGATAGTTTCAAGTGTATGTTTCATCCTTTTACTGCTCCTCCTCCTAAAGCTTCAATGAAGTATTTACTTGTAAATGCGAATAGAATGATTGGTGGTAATACGATTACAACAATAGCTGAAAATAGACCATTATAATTAGTATTAAAACTTGTAGTAAATTGACCTAGTAATGCTGGTACTGTTAATTCATTTTTATCAATCACCAACATAGATGCCCAATAATATTCATTCCAGTTATTAATAAAGGCAAGTACTGCTGCTGTTAAAATTCCTGGTCTAGCAATTGGCAACATCACTTTCCAAAAAGTTTGAGCATATGTCGCACCATCAATCTCTGCTGCCTCCTCCAATTCTTTTGGAATAATTTCAAAATAGTTCTTTATAATAAAGAAACTCATAGCAATTCCACTACAAGAGTAGACCAGAATTAGAGCAACTGGGGTATTATAAATCCCCAACTCATTTACTAATCTATAAACTGGAAAAGTCATAGCTGTTGCTGGAATAAATAGAGTAGAATACAGCATAGAAGTCACCAACTTCTTCCCTCTAAATTCCATCCTAGCAATAACATATGAAGACATGGAGATCATAACAATGCTAATAATAACTGATATAGACACTACTTTAAAGCTATTCCAAAAGTAAGTAAAAACATGAAGTTTTGTAAAAACATTTATATAACCTTCAAGAGTAAAGTCAGTCGGTAAACTAATACCTGGATTTTTCATAGGATCTGCTTTTAATGATGATAAAAAAATCCACGCAATAGGGAAAATAGAAATTAAAATGGTAAGGAGCATATAACCATATATAAGAACTTTGCCTTTTTTACTAATACCATTTATATGTGTATTCATAATCATTTCCCACCTTTCAGTCTTTTTCTTTCTCTGAATAAAATATTAATACAAACGATAATCAACATTCCACCTAAGATTTGTATAACTCCAATTGTATTTGCACGAGCATACTGAGTTCGTGAGCTAGCCACTGCTAATTCTCGAATAACAAAACTGATACTTTTTGTTCCTGCAGCACCATTTGTCAAAAAGAATACTTCGTTATAGAGCAAAAATCCTGAAGTTGCTGCCATAATTGAAACAGTTTTAATTGTCCCCTTAATCATCGGAATCGTAATATACCACTCTTTCCTCCAACCAGTAATATTGTCTAAAATAGCAGCTTCTTGAACTTCTTCTGGAATAGCAAAAATTTGCCCAAGAATCATAATGGTTGATGCTCCTGCAAAGAAGATATAAGCGCCAGTCATAGCTACTATATTTAATCCTGGAGTCAACAGTACTGAATCTTTAAACGATGGATTAAATAGATGAATAATTTGGTTAACAACACCATAGTTTGGATTATAGATTTGAAGAAAAATCAAGCCCATAGCAGCACTAGAAATGATACTTGGTACAATATAAAGATTCCTAGATATCTTCCAGCCTTTTAATTTCTTAGATAATGTAATTGCAACAGATACAGCTAAAGGAACTTGAATAATAACACCAATTACAGCCCAACGAACAGAATTAATTAGAGCTTCTGTAAAAAATGGGTATTCTTTAAAAACATACCTATAATTTTCAAATAATTTATCAAATCCAAGAAACTCAGGGGTGTTTAAATTTGTATAATCCCATTTAGCAAATGAAGTTAAAAAGATTGTTACTACAGAATAAAAATAAAATAGAAAGAAACAAATCAACGTTGGCAAAAGAAATAAAAAGATAAATCGTCTTTTTTGATTCTTCCTATTTTGTAGGCTCATAATTTTTTGTGCCATAAACAAACTCCTTTTTTCAACTATATAAGTAAAATCAAGCTCAGTTGGCAGTGCCAACTGAGCTTCGTTTTCACTCCCTAAAACAATTAACCAATCAATGATTTCAACACATCTTGAGTAGATTTTACTTTTTGATCAACATCTACATTTTCAGCAGCACTTTCTGTCAATGCATTGATAATAGCTGTGTGTACATCGCCACCCCAAACATCACTTACAGTTGGAACAACTGCTTTTGCATTCTTAACTTGAGTGATTGCTTGTCCTAAAATTTTAGTAGTAGCTTCTGAACTCTTTTCTGAAAGTTCTTTTACATTTACATTTTCATTAGAAGGATTTGCTCCTACTTTTTCAAAAATTACTTTTTGTACATCATCGCTAGTCATATATTTCAAAAACTCAAGAGCTAGTTTTTGTTTAGCTTCAGACATCTTACTTGAGATAGTGATACCACCTCCAGAAGAACTAATTGCTACACCTGCAGGATAGATTCCAGGTGCAAGACTTGGGTTCTTAGACATCTCACCAGAAGCCCACACACCATTAAAGAATACTGCAGATTTACCTTCTTGGAAATCTTTGGAATAAGCATTGGCATCGCCACCAGCATTCTTAGAACCATTAGCTTGAATTTCTTTCATAACCATTTTCAAAGCATCTGCAAATTCTTTAGATTCAATTCCTTCTTTTGTTAATGGTTTATCTAATAATTTACGTCCATTTTCTGTGGTTCCTAATACTGTATTAAACAAGCGAATAGATGGTTCTCCAGCACCAAATGCATACACTCCATCTTGTTTTCTAATGCTTGCCATTGCCTGAGTGAAATCATCCCAAGTATTCCACTGCTCAGGTGTCTTAGCACCCGCTTTTGCAAATATGTCCTTGTTGTACCACAAACCCATTGTAAATAACTGTTCGTGAACTGTATAAATTTTTCCATCTTTTTGGTTTTGCTTATAGTTCAAACCAACATTTTTTTCAAGCTTATTTGAATCGATATATGGTTTCAAATCTAAAACAAGTTTTTGTTCAATCGCAGCTAATGATACTGCATTACCTGCTAGGTCAATCACATCAGGAAATTCACCACTAGCAACCTTGTTATTCATTATATCCTTCAAATCACCATTTACAGGAGTTGGTTTAAATTCTACACCACTATCTTTATGTTCTTCTGCAAATTTATCATATAAATCTCGCATAGTCTTCGCTACAGGCCATTCATCTTCACTATGATGATACCCATGATAAAATTCTAATACTTCTTTACCAGAAGAACTTCCACCGCTTGCATCCTTAGATGTTCCACAAGCTGCTAAACCAAAGGTAGCTACTAACCCGATAACAGCGCATTTCAAAAGACTTTTTTTGTTCATGACAAAACCTCCGTTTTTTTATTTTTGTTTATGATAGCTGAGGATAATAATATTTTGTATCAGCAATATTTGTCATAATATCCTTTAACTCTGTATCCTCGTTTATTTTACCTTGACTCAATAGCTGCACAACAATATTCCCCACAGCTGTACCCTCAGTCGAACCTGTAAGAACCTCTTTACCAGTTCTATCAGCAATCATTTGGTTAAAGTAACTGGCTCTAGCACCTCCTCCAATCACATATATCCTCTTATAAACCTTATGAGTTAGTTCTTCTAGTAACTCTATCGCTTTCCTATACGTTTCAGCTAGGCTTTCATAAACAATCTTAAATAGTTGTCCATCTGTCCACTCTCTAGTTTCATGATGATAAGCTAGATATTCTGTCAAAGTCTTGTGCATATCAGATTCTGTTGCAAATTCAGTTGATTCAGTATCAATCAGAGGAAGATTTTCTTTTTCTTTCTCCACCATTGTCCTAATATCATCAAAAGAATAGGCTTTCCCTCTTCGTTCAAATGAACGTCTTAGTTCCTCTATGATCCACAACCCTGTACAATTCTTCAGAAATGTAATCACTCCATCTTTACCGACTTCATTTGTAAATCCATAACTGAAGGATTCGGTAGTAAGAATCGGTGAAGTAAGTTCCACTCCAACCAAAGACCAAGTACCTGATGAAATAAATAAACTACCTTCTGTCTTAGGTACTGAGACAATCGCGCTTGCTGTATCATGACTACAAACATTCACAACAGGAATATCGCCTAAACCATACTCCTCTTTTATCCTTCCAAGAACATTTCCCTCTGAAACAATTTCAGGAAGTAAAGATGAATCCAATTCAAATAGTTTTAAGATATTCTGATTCCAATTTTGACTCCTAGGATCAAATAATTGAGTTGTTGAAGCAATGCTTTTTTCTGTAGCAAACTTACCTGTCAAGAGATAATTAAACAAATCTGGCATTAAAAGAATCTTATTGGTCTTATAGAAAGAGTCAGGAGATTCTTGACGTGCCTTAAAGAGTTGAAACAAGGTATTTATCTCCATAATCTGATTTCCTGTCTCTGAATACAGTTTTTCTAATTCAGTCATTTCAGATATTTCCTTTAACACTCCCTTTGTTCTTTCATCACGATAATGAACAGGTTGTGATAACAGCTTACCTTCATTATCAATCAGTCCAAAATCAACTCCCCATGTGTCAATACCGATAGATAAAATCTTGTAACTAGTATTAGCCAAGCGGATACTTTCAAGAATTTTAGCTAGTAGAAAGTCAATATCCCAAGATAAATGCCCTTTTACTCTAATAGGTAGATTAGAAAAGCGATTTATTTCTTCCATTACTAGTTTATTTTCAGAAAGGTAACCAACGATTGCTCTTCCAGAAGTCGCACCTAAATCTATTGCTAAAACCGCTTCCATTTTTCTTCTCTCTTCGTCCTTGATTAAGTTTATTATAATCCCCACATTTTATTTTTTCAATATATGAACGCTTACTTGGATAATGTTCAAATGTTAACCCAATATTCATAAAAATAATTCAAATTCCTCCAATTTGTGCTATAATATAGTTGAAATGATAAATTAGGAGGAGCTTATGATAAAAGATGAACGTGTACTTGAATTGATTGAAATTATTAAAAAGAAAAAAAGAATTGCCGTAAAAGAGCTGGCAGAAATCACTTTCTCCAGCACAAGTACCTTACGTCGTGATTTAATTTTCTTAGAAAATCAAGGTCTTATCAAAAGAAAGCACGGATACGTGACCCTGTCCTCTATGAACACAATTGAACTTTCTCATCAAATACGGGAAGGAGAAAGTACTAGGCAAAAAAGACTAATCGCTAGTCTCGCTAAAGACTTTATTCGGTCAGGTATGTGTGTTTATCTGGATTCCAGTACGACTGTCTACGAACTTTGTCCCTATCTTTCTGAACTTGATAATTTGATTATTTTTACAAATGGTTTACATACTGCACAAACCCTATCTGAAACTGTTAAAGATAGCTCCAAAATCTTTATCACATCTGGCGAGGTCAAACATCAATCCTGTTCCGTGGTCAATTACGATAAGGAAAATTCTTTATTAGATCATTTTAATATCGATTTAGCATTTTGTTCAGCAAGAGGTATTGATGACCAATATGTTTATGAAGCTTCTCTCAGCCAAGCTATTTCAAAAAAGAATATTATTGACAAAGCCCATGAAACCATCTTACTGATTGATAGCTCTAAATTTTACAAGACTGGATTTTTTAAAATTAATCCCCTATCCAAATACACAACCTTTATTTCTGACACCGTGCCAGATCAAAAATTATTAGACGCAGTCGAATTATTTGATGGAGAATGGGTTTCTGATATTCAATGAAAATCAAATAGGAAGCTAGTCTCAGCTTGCTCAAAGTACAGATTTGAAAACTGATCAAGTCAAGTCCCCCATGGACACGGCAAGACGAAGCTGACATGATGTGAAGAGATTTTCGAAGAGTATTCGTTCTGTCTGCTGACTGATTTACAAATATTCACCACATGACATTATTTTCTTAGCAATTCTAAAAACAGAGGCTGGACAAAAACTCAATTTCAGGAGAAAATGGAGTAAACCTTCCCACAATAAAACGCATAGTATCAAGTTTTTGCACACCTGATATTATGCGTTTTTCTGATTTTAAAGACTTTGTCGCCTAGACCCTATATTTCAAGAATTAAGTGACCTTGATGATCTAAATATATTGTGGTATACTATTTTTGTCATCGGTTACCGATTACGTTCCTATGGGTTCGTGAGAGGAGGTGAAACTAATGAGCCTTATCATAGAGCTCGCTCTTACTATTATAGCGGATGTTATAGCTGGAATTATCTTGTATTTCGTCTGCAGATGGCTAGATAGTAAGGAGTAGACCGAGTGACTAGCCTATAAACACCCGTTAAATCGCTAAGATACGTCAAAAAAGCCCTTAACTACGGCCATAGTTAGGGGCTTTGGTGTTCTAATGAACCTTATCAATTAACTACATTTTAGCATATAATCTACAATAGTTCAAGCATTAAGTGAGGTTGATGATCTAAATTTAGTGTGGTATACTATTTTTGTCATCGGTTACCGATTACGTTCCTATGGGTTCGTGAGAGGAGGTGAAACTAATGAGCCTTATACCAGAGCTTGCTCTTACTATTATAGCAGATGTTATAGCTGGAATTATCTTGTATTTCGTCTGCAAATGGCTAGATGGTAAGAAGTAGACCGACTGACTAGCCTATAAACACCCGTTAAATCGCTAAGATACGTCAAAAAAGCCCTTAACTATGGCACTAGTTAGGGGCTTTGGTGTTCTAATGAACCTTATACACTAACTACATTCTAGCATATAAGCCCAGATATTTCAAGAGTTTTATTTATTGTTTAAAGTTCTGAAAGGTCTATAATGAAGTTAGCCATCTAGTATCAAAAAACCGACTAGCTCTTATGAACTAGTCGATTTCTCATCAATGCGCCAACATTTCTTGGGCGATTTCTTGGCCAGATAGGTTATCTGGGTAGTAGGTTGGCCAGTTGTCCATTTCTTCAAAGAGGGCTTCTTGGCTTGTGCCTCCAAAGAAGATATGGAAATGTTCTGCCTTAACTGGGGCAACATTGTGGTCACTAAACTGAACATACTTGAATTGTCCAGCGTCAGCATCTGTGGCTTCAAAGAGGAAACGCACGCCACGATTGCCTTTCTTGTAAGTCAAAATTTTCTTACCGACATACTTGTAAGTGTATTTCTTGCTTTGTCCACCTTGAACAAATTCCATAGTATTATCAGTAATGTTAATCTTAGTCACATCTGTCTGATAGCCTTTTGTATAGTAAGCCTTGTACTCAGCCTGGGTCATCTTACCAGTCAACTTAGCCTTGTAGTCAAAGACTTGGTCAAACGTGCCGTCTTCAAGGAAAGGATAAACTGATTGCCAGTTACCTGCATAGTCACTCAAGGTGCGGTCCTTGACAGCTGCATCCTCGAAGTAACCATTTTGGACTGTCTTGGTATCCTCTGCCTTTTCAGGTTCGATTGCTGGGCCTTCTTGGTCTGTTGTTTGTTTCAAAGCCTTGAGGTTTTTCTCCATCACGGAAATGTAGTTTTCTCCAGCCTTGGTGTCCTCTTCTGTCAGACTTTCTAAAGGATTGAGGACATCAGTTTTGACACCTGCTTCTTTTGAAAGTGTGTTAGCAAGGGCTTGTGAGGCATTTTCTTCAAAATAGATATAGGCGATTTTATTTTTCTTGACATACTCTGTCAATTCTGCCAAGCGAGCAGCTGATGGCTCTGCATCTGGAGAAAGTCCTGAGATTGCGACTTGTTTGAGTCCATAGTCCAAGGCAAGATAGTTAAAGGCTGCGTGTTGAGTCACAAAGCTCTTTTGTTTTGCTTGAGACAAGCCTTCTGCGTAAGCCTTATCCAAGGCTTGCAATTTTTCGATATAGGCAGCTGCATTCTTCTCAAAGGTCTCTTTTTTATCAGGATAATCTGCTGACAAGCTGTCGCGGATGTGCTCTACTAGTTTAATGGCACGAACTGGTGATAACCAAACATGGGGGTCAAACTCATGGTGATGACCTTCTTCTCCATGGTCATGGTCTCCCTCTTCTTCCTTGCCACCTGGCAAGAGCAACATATCGCCTGTCGCCTTGATGGTTTTCACTTTTTTCTTATCCAAGGTATCTAGCAATTTAGGTACCCATGTTTCCATGTTTTCATTTTCATAAACGAAGGTATCTGCATCTTGGATTTTGGCAACTGCCTTGGCAGATGGTTCGTATTCATGAGGTTCTGTCCCAGCACCGATTAGGAGTTCTACATTAGCCGTATCTCCTGCGACTTGCTTGGTAAATTCATAGACAGGGTAAAAGGTTGTCACGATATTGAGTTTACCATCTGCCTGTTTTTGATTGGAACAAGCCACTAAAAACAAGGCACATAGACTGGCTAGTAATAAGCTAATTTTTTTCACGTTCGTCTCCTATTTGATAAAACGTCTTACTAAACTGATTAGTATAAAGACAGTTACAAAAATAATGGTAATACTTGCACTTGCAGGTGTTTCTGCATAGTAGGAAATGTAAAGTCCTGCTACCATTCCCAAAAAGCCAATCGCACTGGCAAGCAGCATAACCGATTTAAAGTTTTTCCCCAGACGCAGGGCAATACTAGCTGGCAAGACCATAATGGTCGATACCAGAAGAGCTCCTGCTGCAGGAATCATAAGGGCAATAGCCACCCCTGTCACCATGTTAAAAAGAATGGACATGGTACGAACTGGCAAGCCATCCACAAAGGCCGTATCTTCGTCAAAAGTTAAGATATACATAGGACGAAGAAAGAGAAAGGTCAAAATCAAAACAACCGCCGCAATGACAAAGAGGGAAATGACCTGTTCTTCACTGATAGTCACGATCGAACCAAAGAGATATTGGTCCAAACTCATTGAACTCGAGCTTTTACCCTTGCTCATGACAATCAGAGAAACAGCCAGACCTGTTGACATGAGGATAGCTGTCCCGATTTCCATAAAGCTCTTGTAAACCGTACGGAGATACTCCAGAAAGACCGCCGCAATCAAGACAATGGCAATAGTAGAAACAGTTGGAGAAATCCCCAAAACCAGACCAAAGGCTACACCTGAAAGTGAGACGTGGCTAAGGGTATCACTCATCAAACTCTGACGACGCAAGATGAGGAAGGTTCCCAATACCGGTGAGAAAAGACTCATAGCAATAACCGCCAAAAAGGCGCGTTGTATAAAGTCGTAAGATAATAAACTAAGCATGGCCCACCTCCTGGCCATTCTCATGAACGTTGAAACAACGCCATGGCGAGTCTTGGTTACGGACTAGATGAATATTGCGATCCGCATAATCCTTAACTTCTTCAGGGTCATGGGTAATCATCAAAACAGCCTTGCCATGATGATGGGCGCTGTGGTGCATGAGTTCGTAAAATTCATTTTTACTTCCTGCATCCATCCCCGTTGTTGGCTCGTCTAGGATAAACACATCAGGGTCAGAAGCAAACATACGCGCAATCACCGCTCGCTGCTTTTGTCCCCCAGATAGAGACCCCAAGCGTTTGTCTCGATGTTCCCACATGCCAACTGAGTCCAGACTGGCCTTGATATGCTCCTCATCATGAGCATTCAAACGACGGAACCAGCCTTTTCTCGGATAGCGACCCGACTTGACAAATTCATAGACCGTACTTGGAAAACCAGCATTAAAACTGGCAATTTGTTGAGGAAGATAGGCTATTCTCAATTTCTTACCTTGCGTATTTGTCTTTGAAATAGCCACCTTTCCAATGCGTGGTTGCAGAATTCCAAGACTAGCCTTGATGAGCGTCGTCTTAGCCGCTCCATTTTCCCCAGTCAAGGTAACAAATTCCCCACTATCAACACTATAATTGATATGTTCAAGAACAGGCTCCTTATCATAATAGAAGGACAAATCCTCTACCGTAATATATCTCATTATTTGATTTCTCCTACTAAAGCAGTCAAAAACCGCTGAATCACTTTTTGTTCATTTGGAGTAAACTGAGTCGCCACTTGTTCATAGGTTAAAAGTGTATGCTCATGGTGATGGTGGTGCTCCTCAGCGATTGGACGAGCCAAGTCAGTCAACTGATAAAAAATCACACGCGCATCTTTAGAATCTTTAGATGTTTCCAACATCCCTTCCTTGACCAAAGACTTAATGGCCTTGGTAACTGCCGCCTGACTGACATTGAGACGACGGGCCAATTCTGAATTTGTTAAAGATTCCTCTGACAAGAGCATAAGGATATGCTCCTGAGTATTGGTCAGGGCCACCTCGCTAGTGCAATGACCTATTAGGATTTCATGCTGATTTTCCGCCTGCAAAATCACCTCATTCAAAAAAGCATTGATATCCTTTGCTAGCTGTCTCATATCTGACTCCTTTCCTTTTAGACTTCTCTTTTTTAAGAGAAAAATACTATTCTTTGACATTTTGTTTACCAGTTAATTATATCACAAGCAAAAAAAGAGTCAAGAAAAAACGTGAAAACTAGTTTCATTCTTGAACTCTTCTATATTATATTATCTATTGAAATTCTTTGACATCTCCATCATAAGTCGCCCAATCTTTGCTGAAAAAGCGCTCATTCAGATGGTAAGTCGGAGCTGGTGTGGGATTGGATAGGAAAGGATCAACTGCCTTGTCAAAAGCCAACCAACCCAACCAACCAAGGTGAATGGTGTCCTTCATAAAGAAAGGCTCCCCGCCGTCCTTAGAAAAATCTGCTATATTGGTAAAACCTTGACTTTCTAACTGGTAGCGAATCTTCTGCACCGTTTGTTGGTACATATCCTCTCGTAGACCAGCATAGTCCATCCATTTTTTATTAACAGGTGGAATGATAAAAATCGGGTTTACCTTAGATTTAGAAAACTGTGTTAAAACCAACTGCAAGTCATTATACTCTGGCGACTTGAGATAGGTAAAGCTTTTCTGAGAATCCTTTAATTTCTTCAAATCCTTCTTGATCTGCTCATTATAGAAATAATTTTCCATTCCCATCTCATTATTGGAAGTATTTTTTTCAGCATCTGCTTTGACAACATCTTCTATTGCTTGATAAGAAAACTGGTCTGGCAAGATTTTTAAATACTTAGCTACATGCTTATCGTAGTTAACATAGCCTCTAACCGAAAACTGACCAAAAAAGGAGGCTTGGCGTTCATTAAAACGAGCCAATAATTCAATCATTTCATTGTCTGCTGTCGACAATTCTCCTTTACTTGCCAACTTCTGAACCAGGTCCTTCATAGCTACGTTTGGGAACTGTTGCAGTAAGCGAGTCGCTGCATATTGACTAGCCTGATCCCCAGATTGATGTTTCAGAAAACTAGTCAACTGGTCTCCATTAAAATACTGCTGGAAGGCTGCTGGATCATAGCCATTTTTACTGAACCACTGAGGTGAGATAACATACACAATTTGTTTATTCTCCAGCTGTGGTAACATCTGTTGCATTCCAAAATATTGGTTAAGCGATGCAGCTCCCCCCTGTCCTAAAAGATAAGGACGGTAGGAACGATTGTATTTCTCAGCTAATACCGCAGGATGAGCACCGTCAAAACGAAGCCATTCACTAGAGCCAAAGAAGGGAACAAAACGCACATTTGGATCAGATAGTGCTCTGACTTTTTGACTTCGCTCCTTAAAACTATCGATAGTAGTAGCCACTGCTGAACGCTTTTCAGCTCCTAGATTATGATGCATCTCAGTAGGATAAAAGAAAATGAGCAGAAAAACCAACAAACCAGCGATCAAGACCGGTCCGAAGATCATCCATAAGCGTTTAAGCATTTTGTAGCTCCACAATACCAGCTATGATTTTATTAGCTGTATTCCAGTCGTCACGACCAAACTCTGTTACAGGGACACGAATGTCAAAACGGTTCTCAATCTCCACAATCAACTCAACCGTTCCCATACTATCCAAGACACCTGCATCAAAAAGATCTTCATCCATCATGTCAGAAACATCTTCCATAAACAACTCATCAATAATTTCAATAACTTCTGATTTGATATCCATATTTTATTTCCTTTTATTTTTTAAACCATAGATTATTCAAGAATCCAGAAAAGATTAAGAATGACAACATGACAACATGGAAAGTGATAACCATGCCAAGCAACTGAATCCAGCGATTCTCAGGTAGGGCAGCCTTCCCTGCTTTTTTCCGTTCCTTATTGAGCGTTTTTTTCTTGCGAACCCAGGCATCATTGATGACCAAGCCTAGTCCATGAAAGAGTCCATAGGCGATATAGTACCAGGTCACACCATGCCAAAATCCCATAATCAGCATATTTACAATGTAGGCCATACTTGAGGTTACATTACGATTTTTAAAGACTTTCTTTCTGGTTAACACCATCACCATTCGCATAAAGACAAAGTCACGGAACCAGAAGGACAGACTCATATGCCAGCGATTCCAAAACTCCTTTAAATCCCTTGATAAAAAGGGCTTGTTAAAGTTGATAGGGCTACGGATTCCCATCAAGTTTGAGATGGCCAAAGCAAACATAGAATAACCTGCAAAGTCAAAGAAGAGCTCCAGACCAAAAGTATACATAACTGCCAAGGCATAGAGATTAAAGAAGCCACCTGACTGCAAGGCTAAATTCTTCAGAGGAGGTAGTAAGGTCTCTCCTAAAACATGAGCTAGGATAAACTTATACAAAAAGCCCCACATGATATAGCGGACAGATTCATCCAGCATATCCATCAACTCATCTCGCTCAGGAATAGCCTGATAATTTTCATTAAATCGCTTAAAGCGATCGATTGGACCACTCGAGAAAGTTGGCATGAAGAGAAGGAAACGGAGGAATTCCCAGAGGGTAAAATCCTTAATCACTCCATCTCTCAGCTCGATGACAATTCCAACCGAACGAAAGGTAAGGTAAGAAATTCCCAAGAACCCAAGCAAAGACTGCGTTCCATTGATAGCTGGTTGCACCTTGACAAAGATAATCGGAAGTAGGGACAGAAAACTAACTAAGTAGAAGACCCACTTGCCATCCTTGCTTTTTCGATAATGCTTGTAGAAAAGCAGGAGCAATATTTCCCAGCAAAGGTAAATACCCAAGGCAGCTAGTTGATTGGTCTTTCCACCCACCAACATGGTGACAATAAAGAAGAGACTTACCAACACTTCATACCAGGCAAAACGTTTCTTGAAAAAGAGACCTATAAAGATGGGCAAGGTTGCAGCAATCACATAAACAAAATACTGAGGATTGCCATATGGCTCTAAATGAGGAAGCTGTTGAAAAAACTCCATCATCTCTTATTCACCTCGTTAATCAATCCTTTGATGTCAATCTTTCCATTTGGAGTCAGTGGCAAACTGTCTCGGTAAAGGAATTTAGATGGCATCATGTAGGACATCATGATGTCTGTCAGGTCTTCCTTGATGGCCTTGGTAATATCGATATCTCGCTCAAACTGCTCACGAACACCGTCTTTTAAGATGACATAAGCCAATAGATTTTGTACCTTGTGGTCCTTGTTATAGCGCGGTACTGCGACAGCAGATTCGATAAAGCGAGACTTGTTGAGGTTTTGAGAGACATCTTCTAACTCAATGCGGTAACCGTTAAACTTAATCTGGAAGTCCATGCGTCCGCCGTAGAGAAGCAAGCCCTCATCTGTCATAGTTCCCACATCGCCTGTGTGATAGGCTGGCAGACCTTCAAACTCAAAGAAGGCTTCTGCTGTTTTTTCAGGATTGTTCATATAACCTTTTGAAACAGCTGGCCCAGAAACAATGATTTCTCCCTGTTCGCCATTTGGCAGTTTATTTCCTTCCTCGTCAATGATAAAGGTTGGAGAATCAGCCTTGGTATAGCCGATTGGTAGGCGTTTGAAAGTCGCTAACATCTCGTCTGTCACGGCAACTGCTGACAGAGCTACTGTCGCTTCTGTTGGGCCGTAAGCATTGATGATACGGGCATTTGGGAAACGCTCGCGCAGTTTTTGAGCTGTTTTGACCGTCAATTCTTCACCATCAAAGTAGAAATGCGTGATTCCAGGCATTTTCTCACTGTTGAAGTATTCAGACAACATGGCCATATCTGCAAAGGATGGTGTTGATGTCCAGATAGCGATTGGCAATGAAAAGATAGCCGCAAAGAGTTGCTTAAAGTCCTGAGTGATGACTGAAGGAAGAGTGAAAAGCGTACCACCAAGTGCCAAGGTCGGTGCCCAATACATGACAGACAAGTCAAAAGAATAAGGTGGCTGTGCCAGCATTTGCGGACGACTCGGTGTCGCAAATTCCTTATCCGTAATCATCCAGTTTGTAAAGCTGAGGAGATTATCATGTGAAATCTGCACTCCCTTAGGCTTACCAGTCGTACCAGAAGTAAAGATAATGTAGTAATTATCATCTCCCTTGACTGGATGCGTGATTTCATAGTTATTCCCTTGGGCAAAGGCTTCTTGAACCTGAGCTAGATTTATCATTGGTGTAGAAACCTGCTCCAAGGGAAAGGCTGAAATGGCAATAATCAAGCTTGGCTCTGCTACTTCTAAAATAGCTGAAACTCGCTCCAAGGCCGAATGGCTATCAATTGGAATGTAGGCATGACCTGACTTAGTCAGCGCTACAAAGGTTGCCAACATTTCATATTCTTGGCCACCAAAAACAACCACAGGAGACTTCTCAGGCAAGCCTAGTTGGTCAATGACTGCAGCCAAACTATCCGAATCAGCCTTTAAATCGCCATAAGTGTGTTCCTGCCCCAAAACATTATAGACAGGATAGCTAGGCTGTGTCTGAGCAAAATGCTCAATGGTTTCAATCATATCTGCTATTGGTTTATTTGACACAATAGGGATTCTCCTTCAAGTTAAAATTCATTATAGATAAAGCTTCCTTGACCCTGACCAAGATAGCTAAAGAAGTAAAGCAGCCCTAGAAAGATAAGAAAATACAAGGCTGTCCGACCAAGAAAGAGGTACAATTCTTTTCTCTGTTTCATCAAGAAAAACCATTCATTTCTGTAATTTTTCGCTAAAATAAGAGTGATTCTTACTAGCTTATTTTTCTACCATTGTACCACTTTATATAGTATCTTTTCAATTGTTTACCGTATGTTTCCAATAGATTTCAGCTTATTTTAAGGATTATACAGTTTTTCTATGTATATTTTCAAATAGAGTGATCCTGCTTCAAAACTCCATTTCAGGAGACAATGAAGTAAATCTTCCCATAATAAAACACACAATATCAAGTTTTTTCAACACCTGATACTATGCGCTTTTCTGATTTTTAAAGACTTTTTAACCACTCTCTCATTTAAAATAATCTCGTCTGATATAAATTAAAATAGCTTCTATCATCAGACAAATGGCTGATAGCCAAAAACTGATGCTAATACCAAAACTCTCAGTAATATAGCTCATTAGCAAAACAAATACTGAAAATGCTAATGTAGAAATCACTTCAAGAACGGAATAGACATTAACTAAATGATTTTCCTCTACTGTTTCCTGAAGAAATACACTTTCAGGAACTTCTTTTAGTTGCGATAACATACCAACTAAAGCTGAAAATAATAAAAACATCTGTGCGTTTGGAAAATATAGAATAGTCAGTGTCACTATTGCCATAGCTACAAGAGGAAAAAGAATACTTTCCCATTTAGCAGCAAGGAACTTTTCAGATAGCCTAAAAGCAATTAAGCCACTAATTATAATACCAATAGAGTATGCTGTATTAGAATATCCCCAGTAACTTTCCGTTTTATTTAATAACTCCGTTACAAAAACAAGTATAATGGAAGAAACCCAAATCGTATTTGAAAAAGTTTCCAATAAATTTGCTGATACAAAAAATCTTAATCTAGGATTTCTAGCAACTAACTTCCAACCTTTGAGCAAAATTTCAAGATTAGTTTCTGACTCTAACACCTCCACTTCAGCGTTAGGAAGAAATAACATCAGAAAGCTAGAAATGATATACAAGACTAAAATGATAAACGTGGTAGGTAACAGACCAATTGTTGCAAACAAGAGTCCACCTAATCCCCAACCTATCAATTGAACAGCTTCACCAGTCATTGATAAGGCTGAATTAGCCTTACCCAAATCGGTCGCATAGCGTGGCACAATAGCATAGGAAACGGGTGCTGCAAAACCATCTAGTATGGAAATTGCAACAACAAATAGATAGGTCACCAAAGGCGCTACGGATTGCATTACGGTAAACATTCCTACCAGTATCGCCAATAATATAGTCTTTCCAAATTGAAATAAAGATAAAACCCTATTTAGCGCTAACCTTTTAGTAACCAACGGAACTAAAAGACTCGCAACAAAAGAGGATATTCCTATTAAGATAGGAACTAGTGATGTGGCAATTACTGATTTTGAAATAATGTATATGTTAGCAATGATTGTTACTCTAAAGAAAATATCTGCTAAATTTGCAAATAATTGAGAGACTAACAACTTGACAAATGAATTAGACATGTAGCGCTCCCCCTTTAGTTACAAACTTTGGAATTAAATTTGATTTTTAATATTTTAGCATAAAATAGCAGAAAACAAAAGTGAGGTTTTTTACATGAAAAAACAAAAACTATTGCCTTTATTATTCCTAATTTTAGGAGGAATTATGATTATCGTTGTTGGCTAGTACTAAGAAGTTAGTTAGTTAGTAGAATAATTACATCTTCAATCGAAAAAGAGACTGGGAAAAAGTCTTAAAAATCAGAAAAACGCTCAAATCCTTTGGCGCTCTAAGCTTTTCTAATGATAGATTTTAGATAGTCAAAAAAATATCTGAAAAGTTCCCAGATCGTCGTCTCAGCATCAAAAATACGTGAAATTTGCATAATTAAAATAAATTTCAGGGGAGTTAATCGAGTAGGGGATAATCTCTAGCCCCTCTCACACCACCGTACATGCCGTTCGGCATACGGCGGTTCAACTAACTTTTAACGCATGTCGTTCAAGGTAATAATCCAAACACGAAACCAGTCCACGTTTTTCAAGGACTGGTTTTGATATAGCACGTTTAAGTACCGACTTCTGAGCTACTAATTGATAATGGTCGCCCCAGCCAGATACCTTATCTGCTATCCATTTAGGAACTCCTAACTTAAGCAATCCCCATAGTCGTCTCGATTTCTTCTTCCATTGCTTCCAGATAATCACTCGTAGGCGAGTACGCAAGCGCTCATCTATGCTAGCGACTATGCGCTTCATATTTCCCAGCGAGAAATAGTTTATCCATCCTCGAATAGACAAATTCAGTTGCTCAATACGTCTTGTTAAGTCTATACTCCATTTCCTCTGTGTTAGTTTCTTCAATTTAAGCTTAAATCTCCGAACACTATCTTGATGGGGACGACTTTTCCAACCATCTGATGATTTCCAGAACCCAAAACCTAAGTATTTCAGCTCTCTTGGTCTGGTAATCTTAGCCTTGGTCATATTTACTTTCAAACCTAGTCGCTTCTCAATAAAACGACTGGCTGAATACATCACACGCTTAGCGGCTGCCTCGCTTCCGACCGTAATCACACAATCATCTGCGTAGCGCACAAATCGAAGTCCCCTCTTTTCTAATTCCTTGTCCAATTCATTAAGCATGACATTGGATAAGAGAGGAGATAAATTTCCTCCCTGTGGCGTGCCAACTAGCGTTTTATGACGCTGACCATTAATGATAACACCTGAATGAAGATACTTACGAATCAGGGATTCCGTATCTCCGTCTTCGATAATGTTATGTACCAAGGACATCAATCTATCTTGAGGAACCGTATCGAAAAATTTCTCTAGGTCTATATCCACTATCCACTCATAGCCGTCATTTAAGTACTCTAAGAACTTCATGATGGCTTTTTCACATGACCTATTTGGTCTGAAGCCATAACTCGTATCTGAGAAATGGGGTTCACAAATGGGGCTAATAACTTGGACAATGGCCTGTTGAATCATTCTATCCATAACTGTTGGAATTCCTAGTTGACGGATACCTCCGTTTGGTTTAGGAATCTCAACTCTAAGAACTGGTTGAGGCTTATATTTTCTCTGTTTTATCAGTTCCTTAGTCAAGCGCCAGTTTTGTCTGAGATAATTATCCATCTCTTCGATAGTCATTCCATCAATCCCAGCTGAGCCTTTATTGGATTTTACTTGATTGTAGGCTTCCAGCATATTTTCGCGTGATAATATCTTATCTAGCAATTTTGACATGTGCGTATTCCTTTCTTGTTTTGGTGCCTGAGGGACATCTTATATTGGTGAACCTTCATCTAGTCATTACGTGTCAAAGTCCAGTTCTATCAGACCACTCATTTTACAGACACAAGTGAAGTAGGATTACTTCGATCTGTCGTTTTCTCTTTCTAGCGACAGACCTCAAACAGTCTCTCCCCAGACTGTTTGAGTATTCACCCCTTCGCTCCACTTCCATTACGGAAGTTTCCTCACTACTATGGGCTCGGCTGACTTCTCATGATTCGTTGTTACTACGCTTTCAGCGCTCATGAAACCTCACGGGATAAGTCGTACATCTTTCCTCGTTTATACAAGATATGAGGACGTTAAAAGGTTACAGTGAAAATAGGAAATCTGACGCAGAGTCTTTAGACTCTAGAAAGATTTATCTTTTTCACACAAACCTTAGTCCGAATTCAATTACTCTCGTGATTTACACATATAGGTTACGACTACCTTTTTGGACTTTAGAGTTTGAAGCCTCCTTATCCGCTATATACGCCTTGCTATCACGTTCCTGTTCGTAGAGCCACGATTTCGCTATCTCTTCCTCTCCCCGCTACCTCACGATAGTCAGGCTTGGGAATCGCTTTTGGGTTCACCGGTAGCAAGTGCCCACGGAGGA
Source organism: Streptococcus pneumoniae (assembly GCF_001457635.1). Classification (NCBI taxonomy): domain Bacteria; kingdom Bacillati; phylum Bacillota; class Bacilli; order Lactobacillales; family Streptococcaceae; genus Streptococcus; species Streptococcus pneumoniae. Next base: position 557,231 of record NZ_LN831051.1, on the reverse strand, counting down.
CTTGCACCTCAGATATACGACATGCCCGTCGTACTACAAAAAAACGACGATTTAAATCGTCGTTTTACTAAAATAAATATGCATTTTTTTTTTTTTTTGAAAATACGTCTATTTATTTTTTATTGTTTTTTATTGTAGAGCAGACCCAAGCGAATGAACATAGGTTGTAAAAAGCAAATGAAAAAACTGCGAGGATAATAGCTTCTGTGTCTAAATAACCCATTTCGAGACCTCTTTTCAACAACAACAAGCCTGTAGTTTCGATAACGATCAAACATAAAAATATATAAAAAATTTTCGCATTAAGCATATTGTTACCGCTTTCTTTTTATTTGGTTTTATTGTATAATAAAAGTTGAAAAAAATCAAAAATACAAAGGAGTTTCCGTTATGTCTAAGATGTTTAAATGCATGTGTTTGCTAGTTATGTCTGTTTTCTGTATGTCTAGCATTTCCCCGTCGCTTGTTGTTTTTGCTGATGATAGCTTATCGGCAAACTCTAAAGTTGTATCTGGTGAGGCTCAGTTTGAGAATGGCTCATCAGTGCGGTTCGGAGATACGCAAGTAAATATTTTAAGCGATGAAGTTCTTGAGGTTGTCAATCCAGATGGAAGTGTAGACACTATTGAACGACGTGCTGACGGCGTCTATATCAATGGGGCATTTTATATGGCTTATCAAAAGAATGAAATCGACCTAAATATATCTTTTAGATCATACGATCCTAATGTTTGGAATTACGTCAACACAATACATGGGAATAAACAAGCTAACACATTCGCTAACTTCATGACTGGTGCTGGAATCAGTTATATGATTGGTAGGATAGGTGCTTTATTGGGGGGTCCATGGGGTGCAATAATTGGTGGAGCATATTTTGGTATACAAGCTTATCAGTCTTACTTGGATTCACAAAGCCCATATCCATACTACATAACAAGTACTTATATCCATGTTGCTCAAAGAAAATGGAAGTTTATCACTGAATACTATAGAAACTCAAACTATACTGGGTATGTAAAAACCGTAACAACCTACGTGAATTTCTAAAATATAAACCCTGCCTAGATATAAAGGCAGGGTTTATATTTTAGTTAATTGCTCAAGTAATTTGTAAGCATAATACTTGCGAAACTCTATTTGTTCAAGCGGTTCAAAAGCTCTTGTTTTTTATCCTCAAGCTCAGCTCTCCTTTGCTCGATTTCTTCACGTTTTTGGGCGATTTCTGCTTGCGCCTCGGGAGTTTCCAAAGTGCCTTGTGACTTGTGACTTGTGAAATTCTACTAGCATATCAACGATTTTTGGGTCTAATTCGTTGACATAATCAGGATTTGACCATTTCGGCACGTTGCTTGCAGGTGCTTGCTTTTTGCCGCCTTTTTTGGGCGTTTTGGCTTGTTGTTCAGCTTTCTGACTGTAGTTGACCTCGTGGAATTTTCGTGCTTGATATGATGCATTTTATTATGAGAAGATTTACTTCATTTTTTGCTGAAATTGGGCTCTTGCCCAAGCTCTATCAACATAATTGTTTTCTAGATTAGAAAAGTGAGAATACAAGCACGGCCAAGGCTGCTCCGATAACAGGGCCTACAACAGGAATCCAAGCGTAAGACCAGTCTCCGTCTCCCTTGTTTGGAATTGGCAAGATGCTGTGCATGATACGAGGTCCAAGGTCACGAGCTGGGTTCAAGGCATAACCTGTTGTCCCACCTAGTGATAGACCGATACCGACAATCAAAGTTCCCACTGCAAAGGTTCCGATACCTGCCTGAAAATCGTAAAGACCCAAAGCAAAGATTGTCAACACCAAAACAAAGGTTCCAAGGATTTCGCTAATCAAGTTTGATACAGTATCCTTGATGGCTGGTCCAGTACTGAAGGTTGCCAGGATATTGCCTGCATTTTCTTCTGCCTCATAGTGAGGTTTGAATTGCAACCAAACCAAAATCTGACCCAGCATGGCCCCTGCGAACTGGGCTAAGATATAAGGCAAAACGGAAGCCCAAGGCAAACCACCTTTTAAGGCCACACCGATGGTCACAGCTGGGTTTAAATGAGCTGGACTGAGCTTGCCAGATACAAAGACTGCAACCGCAACTGCAATCCCCCAACCCATAGTAATCACAATCCAACCTGAGCTATTGCTCTTGGTTTTAGGAAGAACCACACCTGCAACAACACCATTTCCTAGAAGAATCAGGATTAAAGTCCCTAGAAATTCTCCAAATAATTCATTCATCATCTTTCTGTCTCCATTAAAAAGAAGGGACGGGCGACAAGGAATGCTGCCCTCCACCTCTTTTATTTTTTCTTAATTTTTTAATTCTGCTAAATCGTTGTTAGCGAGAGCTGCTTCGACATCAGCACGGTAAGTTGCTTTTTCTTCTTCTGTCCAGTCATAGAATCGTCCCATTTCATCCAAAACTGGCTCAACGATGCTATCCAAGCTATCACGCATAAAGAGCATATGGTTGGTACGACGAAGAAGGAAGTCAACTGGGCTAAGAGCCAACTCGTTGCGCATTGCATAGTGAAGGGACAAAGTATCTGCCAAGCTGAGTCCTGGCGCTTGTTCCAAGCTGTGAGCAAGTGCAAAGACTTTCGGTGCATTTGAACCGTAAAGATTTGCCAGATAGTGAGCTTCCTTGCTATCCAAACCACGTGATACTCCAAGTTGCGCAAAGGCTTCGATTTCTGAATCCACATTTGCTGGGTTCAATTCTCCACCTGAAACAGGGTAAGTTTTAGAATTGATCAATTTAAAGCTACGGTCAAATTCTGCTTTGAGGATGTCAACCACGCGCTCCATAGCTCCTTCAGCCATCTTACGGTAGTCTGTGATTTTACCGCCAGCAAGAGTCAAAAGACCATTGTCATCACGGTCCAAGCTAGACCCACGAGAAACTGCAGATGGATCCAAATATTTCTCAGATGTGCTACTTTCAAGCTTGCTGACAGCAGACTCAACATCTTCACGTGTTTTTTCTTTGGAGAGATAAGATTCAACAGTCGCAATCAAGTTGTCAAAGCTTTCATCACTGATGGTACCGTTATTTCCACCATTATAGTCAGAGGCACTGTTCCCTGCAATCAATGGACGAAGACCTGCCCAGCTGCTTTCGATATCATCAATGGTGATGTTGGATTCTGGAAAGCGGTTGTTGACAATGCCAAGTAGATAATCTACATCTTCTTGAGTTACTTTTGGATGCTCCAAATCACCTGTGTAGTCTGTATCAGTTGTACCAAAGTAAGTCTTGTTTTCACGTGGGAGAACAAAGACCATACGACCGTCACCCAAACCTGTGTCAAAGTAAACTGGCTGTGAAACCTTGATTTTGCTTGAATCCACTACCAAGTGAACTCCCTTAGTTGGGCGCATTTGTGAGAATTGCGTTCCCTTATTAGACAAATTACGTACTTTATCACTCCAAGGACCTGTTGTATTAATAACCAGACGGGCCTTGATTTCAAATACTTGGTCTGTCAAGAGATCACGAGCTACAACACCTGTAATCTTGCCACTTTCGTCAAAGAGGAAGCCTTCTGCCTTCACGTGGTTGGCAATGAGGGCACCGTCTTGGTTGGCACGTTTGATGTTTTCAATCACGAGACGCGCATCGTTGTTACGGAAGTCAAGATACACTCCACCTCCTACCAAGCCTTCCTTCTTCAAGTTTGGCTGGCGTTCCAAGACTTGATCCTTGCTCAAAACCTTGTTCGCAGTTGGTGTGTTGCTCACACCTGCTAAAAGGTCGTACAAGTCCATGGCTACTTTAAGACGGAAGAGGCTAAAGGTTGCTCCATCTTCATCGTAAACTGGTAAGAGCATTGGATCTGGTTTTGGAATGTGTGGAGCGATTTGTTGAACCACTGCACGTTCAGAAACCGTATCTGAGACCACCTCTACGTCAAATTGTTTGAGGTAACGAAGTCCTCCGTGAACCAATTTTGTTGAACGACTAGATGTTCCTTCTGCAAAGTCTTGCATTTCAATCAAACCAGTCTCAAGACCGCTAGCTGCCGCCTGCAAGGCTACACCAGCTCCTGTGATTCCTCCACCGATAATCAAGAGGTCCAGGGTGCGTTCCTGCATTTTTTTAATTGACAATTCACGTGTTTTCTTTGAAAATTCCATATTTACACACTTTCTAAATAAATCGCTTTATTCTGCCAGTATTAGTCGTCTACTTCCGCAAAGACTTGAGTTGCTTTCACAGCCTTCTTCCAGCCCTTGTAGAGTTGTTCCTTGCGAGATTCGTTCATAGATGGCTCAAAGAGTTCTCCTGTCTCGTTCAAGAGTTTCAACTCGTCCAAGTCTTTCCAGTACCCTACTGACAAACCTGCTAGGAAGGCCGCTCCTAGAGCTGTTGTTTCCAAGTTTTTAGCACGTGCAATGTCAATGCCTAAAATATCCGCCTGGAACTGCATGAGGAAGTTGTTCATGGCTGCACCACCATCCACCTTCAGTACTTGAATGGCGGTCTGAGTATCCATTTGCATGGTGTCGATGATGTCACGCACTTGATAAGCAATAGATTGCAAAGTCGCCTTGATAAAGTCTTCTTTGCTTGTTCCACGAGTCAAACTAAAGACGGAACCACGAGCATTTTGGTTCCAGTATGGAGCGCCTAGACCTGTAAAGGCTGGAACGACATAAACTTCATCGTTGTTGTGAGAATCACGAGCGTATTTTTCAGATTCTGGTGAATTTTCAACCATGCGAAGACCGTCACGAAGCCACTGAATAGCACTTCCTGCGATGAAGATAGAACCTTCCAAGGCATAATAAACCTTACCGTTGATTCCGTAACCAATGGTTGTCAAGAGGTTGTTTTCAGACAACTGCATCTCTTCCCCAGTATTCATGATGATGAAAGAGCCTGTTCCATAAGTATTCTTAACCATACCTGAATCAAAAGCCAACTGTCCAAAGAGGTCTGCTTGTTGGTCCCCAGCCATACCTGAGATTGGCACCTCTCCACCGTAGAAATGGAATGGAGCTGTCTTGCCGTAGATTTCGGAGTTAGAACGAACTTCTGGAAGTATAGCCTTCGGAATGTTAAGGATTTCCAAAATCTCATCATCCCATTTGAGTTCTTTAATGTTATAAAGCATGGTACGAGCTGCATTTGAGTAGTCAGTCACGTGAGCCGCACCGTCAGTCAATTTCCAAACCAACCAAGTATCGATAGTACCAAAGAGCAATTCCCCTTTTTCTGCTCGCTCTTGAGCACCTTCTACATGATCCAAAATCCAACGAACCTTGGTAGCAGAGAAGTAAGCATCAATAATCAAACCAGTCTTTTCATGGAATTTTTCCACATAACCTTGGCTTTTTAGTTGCTCAGCCAAAGGTGCTGTCTGGCGTGACTGCCAAACGATAGCATTGTAGATAGGAAGTCCTGTTTTCTTATCCCAGACAACCGTTGTTTCACGTTGGTTGGTAATCCCGATTGCCTCGATTTGATTTGGCTTGACACCACTTTCGATGAAAGCACCCGCAATAACTGACTGAACAGAGTTCCAAATTTCATTGGCATTGTGCTCAACCCAACCTGCTTGAGGGAAAATCTGGGTAAACTCTTTTTGACTCGAGCTAACCTTTTCCCCTTTTTTGTTGAAAATGATGGCACGAGAACTTGTAGTTCCCTGGTCAATGGCCATGATGTATTTTTCTTGTGACATGTACTGTCCTCCTGATAAAGATCTTTAGGTGTTTCCTCTTTACACTTACTAGTATACAAAATAAAGCGCTTTCTTGTTTATCAACTTTTTTTAATTTTTAAAAAAATGTGAGGAGATTGTGTGAATTTCACAAAAAAGACCTGGATTAACCAAGCCTTTTAAGTGAATAATAACTGACGAATCCCTGCCAAATCTTCCATATCCAAGTCATTTTTTAAATAATAGACTGGTGTCTGTTCCTTCTTATGAATAGGGTTATTGGTAACCAGCAAATCATAATGCCGACTAGGGTCATAAGCTTCAATGGTAATAAAACGATTGTATTCCAAATACCGTTTCAAAATGGCTGCCATCCTTGAAAAGACAAGAAAACCAGATGTCAAATCCAGACCAATCCGCATATGCTGGCCACCGTTTTCAGCCATATATTCGATTAACTGGAGCCATTCCCAGAGAATCTTCTTATCTAAATCTGTCCCCTGTTGAAAAGCAGGTAGAGCATGAAAAATCTCCTCTGCTGTCTCTTTAAAATCATGTTCCATCAGTAAATATGGATGACGATTCTCTAACTGGTACTTGTAGCGATCCTGTAAAATATAGCCCTTATAGAGATAGACTTGAGCACAAAGCTGACTGAGTTCATAGGTGACATGGTCCTCTGTATAATCCCCCAATAGTTCCTCCTTCTTCATTTCTTGAATCAATTGCGTCAGTAAATCTGCCAACTGCCCTCCAAAACCAAGAATATACTCCATAGTATGAAGAGGAAGAATGCGATGAGATAGGAGAAAAGAGAAGAATATCATCATCTCACCATCCTCAACTCCTAGTGGAATATGTTGCCCAGCAAAAAAGGACGGAACCTTTCTCAGCAAACGAAGATAGAAGATATTGTCAAAATACCCTCGCATTTTCTCTTCTATAACTTGAAACTGACAAGCATTGACCCGAAGACGTTGTTGACTGATGTGAGCCCAGAGAACCAAGTCCAATTTCTGCCCCGCAGACAAACTTGCACCGCAGATTTCCTCTAAATTGGCAATCTCCTGTTTTCTCTCTGGTTTCTGCATGTGACCTTCCCATTCCTGACTCGACCAGACCTTTCGGAAAAGACAGAAATAGAAATAGCGAATCTGATGCTCTGGACCTCGCCAACGTCCATTTTGGATGGATAAATCAAATTCTGACAAAATCTGATTTAAACCAGCCAAGTGACGACCAAGCGTAGCCTCGCTAATCACTAATTCTTGAGCCAGCTGATGGGCTAAAAACTGTTGGTGGTAGAGAAGATAAACCAAAATCTGGTATTTAACAGCACTCTCCAAAAACAAGCTCCGAATATCTCTCCCCTTGGTAGCTGCACCGATAGACAGACGCAGATTTTCATCTTCTGAGTGAATAGTCAGTTCTAAGCCACTATCCAAAGCCTTGTCATTGAGCAGGGTGACATATTTGGTTAGGGTTGCTTTTGAAAATCCTGTTTCTTCCATTACAGCCTTGACGGTCGTCTGAGACTCTTGTAATAGAAAGGAAAGGATTGAAAATTGACCACACTCGGCTTTCTCCATCAAATCTCCTAAATACATTTGTTATCCCTTTCATTTTCTACCTTAAGCATAGCATAAATCTTACAAATGCTAAAATAATCTGTTTCTCTTTTTATTTTCATGCTGATTTCCTGGTCCATTATCCTGAAAATCAGTAAACACACGGCTCCCCCTTTGGGCATTTTTATGCTAAAATAGTAGCTATGGATAAAATTATTAAAACTATATCAGAAAGCGGAGCCTTTCGTGCTTTTGTCCTTGATAGCACTGAAACCGTCCGCACTGCTCAAGAAAAACATCAAACCCAAGCTAGCTCAACTGTAGCGCTTGGTCGAACTCTTATCGCCAGCCAGATTCTCGCAGCCAATGAAAAAGGAAATACCAAACTTACAGTTAAGGTGTTGGGATCTAGCTCTCTAGGTGCTATTATCACCGTCGCTGATACCAAGGGGAACGTCAAAGGCTATGTTCAAAATCCTGGTGTTGACATCAAAAAGACTGCGACTGGTGAAGTCCTAGTCGGACCTTTTGTTGGAAATGGTCAATTCCTCGTTATCACAGACTACGGTACTGGAAATCCTTACAACTCTATAACTCCCCTCATCTCTGGAGAAATCGGTGAAGACCTTGCCTTTTACCTTACTGAAAGCCAACAAACGCCTTCAGCGGTCGGCCTCAATGTCCTTTTGGACGAGGAAGACAAGGTCAAGATTGCAGGTGGTTTCCTAGTTCAAGTCTTGCCAGGAGCCAAGAAAGAAGAGATTGCTCGCTTTGAAAAACGCATCCAAGAAATGCCAGCTATCTCTACTCTTCTCGAAAGCGACGACCATATCGAAGCCCTCCTCAAGGCTATCTACGGGGACGAAGCCTACAAGCGTCTTTCTGAAGAAGAAATCCGTTTCCAATGTGACTGTAGCCATGAACGCTTTATGAACGCTCTTGCCAGCCTTCCAAGCTCAGACTTACAGGAAATGAAAGAGGAAGACCACGGGGTAGAAATCACTTGTCAATTCTGCCAAACTACTTACAACTTTGATGAAAAGGACCTGGAGGAACTCATTCGTGACAAATCTTAATACACCTTTTATGATTGGCAATGTTGAGATTCCCAATCGTACCGTTTTAGCGCCTATGGCTGGCGTGACCAACTCAGCCTTTCGTACCATCGCAAAAGAGCTCGGAGCTGGACTCGTTGTAATGGAAATGGTCTCTGACAAGGGAATCCAATACAACAACGAAAAAACCCTGCACATGCTTCATATCGATGAGGGCGAAAACCCTGTCTCTATCCAACTTTTTGGTAGCGATGAAGACAGCCTAGCACGCGCAGCAGAATTTATCCAAGAAAACACTAAGACCGATATCGTCGATATCAACATGGGCTGCCCTGTCAACAAAATCGTGAAGAACGAAGCTGGTGCTACGTGGCTCAAGGATCCTGACAAGATCTACTCTATCATCAACAAGGTCCAGTCTGTCCTTGATATCCCACTTACTGTCAAAATGCGTACCGGCTGGGCGGACCCATCTCTGGCAGTAGAAAATGCCCTCGCTGCTGAGGCTGCAGGTGTTTCTGCCCTCGCCATGCATGGCCGTACCCGTGAACAAATGTATACTGGCCACGCAGACCTTGAGACCCTTTACAAGGTTGCCCAAGCTCTAACCAAGATTCCATTCATCGCCAACGGTGATATCCGTACTGTCCAAGAAGCCAAGCAACGCATCGAAGAAGTTGGTGCTGACGCAGTCATGATTGGCCGAGCTGCCATGGGAAATCCTTACCTCTTCAACCAAATCAACCATTACTTTGAAACAGGAGAAATCCTACCTGATTTGACCTTTGAAGACAAGATGAAGATCGCCTACGAACACTTGAAACGATTGATTAACCTCAAAGGAGAAAACGTCGCAGTTCGTGAATTCCGCGGCCTCGCTCCTCACTACCTCCGTGGAACATCTGGCGCTGCCAAACTCCGTGGAGCCATTTCGCAAGCTAGCACCCTGGCAGAGATTGAAGCCCTCTTGCAATTGGAGAAGGCTTAATAGTTTAAAACCCGTAACTCTCTTAAAGAGCCTCTTGAATGCCGCCATTCTTTCCTCATCAAAAAAACTCCGTAGTCTCTAGCGCTATAAATCCGGCTAGAGATTACAGAGTTATTTTTTAATCTAAACTTCCTACAAGGGTATATTATCTACTGAAAGGATATGGTATTTGTAGGGAATACTTTAAAGAGTTCTTACAGGAAGTCAGTATTAACTAGTTATATTAGGTTTAGTTTACCCATTCACCATTGGCATTGACTCCATAGCCATCTACAGTTGTGTTGACTGCAAGGGCACCTGAGCCATTGACATAGTACCATTTATCTGATACTTTGAACCATTGGCTTGCTTTCATAGCACCTGATGCTTCAAGATAGTACCAGGTATCTCCATCTTTCACCCAACCTGTCGCCATATCACCATTAGCGTTTAGGTAGTACCATGAGCCATTGTATTGGAGCCATCCTGTCGCCATATCACCATTAGCGTTTAGGTAGTACCATGAGCCATTGTATTGGAGCCATCCTGTCGCCATATCACCATTAGCGTTTAGGTAGTACCATGAACCATTGTATTGGAGCCATCCTGTCGCCATTGAACCATTAGCGTTTAGGTAGTACCATGAACCATTGTTTTGGAGCCATCCTGTTGCCATTGAACCATTAGCGTTTAGATAGTACCATGAACCATTGTTTTGGAGCCATCCTGTCGCCATAGCGCCATTGCTGTTGAGGTAGTACCATGAGCCATTGTTTTGGAGCCATCCTGTCGCCATTGAACCATCAGTATTGTAGAAGTACCACATACCGTTTTCTTGTTTCCAGCCTGTTTTTGGAGTAGATGGTTGTGCTGGTTTTTCAGTTTTTGGCGGTTGCTGTTGAGTCAAGCGATTATATTCTTCTTCTGATCTACGAGCATAGTCTTCTTCAGCTTGTTGTTCAGCTGGTTTTTCTTTAACTTTATCTTCTTCTGCTGCTTTTCGTTTAGCTTCTTCTTCTGCTTTTTTACGATCTGTCTTGATTTTTTCTAACCTTGTAGCCTCAGTTTCTTCACTCTCAACTTTCGCTTTTGCTTGCTTAACTTTTTCCTCGTTTCGAGGTTCCTTAGCTTCCTCTTTTACTAGTTCAAGCTCCGCTTTTTTAACTTCCACATCGGACTCAGCAATTTCAAGTTCAAGCGTTTTGTAAGTAATGGTTGGGTAGTTACGGTAATCTTCTTCTTTTTGATCCTTGGCTTTCTTCTTAGCTTCTTCAACCTTCTTCTCAGCTTCTGCTACCTTTTTTTCTAGTTCTGTCGGCTTGTTTGGCTTCGCTGTATCTGAAGCTTCCGGTTTAGTGGAAGAGCCTGAACTTGACGAAGAAGATGGGGCCTTTTTATATTTAGACACAGCTTCATCTAGTTTTGATCGACTTGTTGTAATAAGTCCCTGTATTTCGGTTTTTGAGGTTGATTGAACTATTTTATTCAAATACTCGTTCTTAATCTCTTGCAACTTGTTAACTAGATCTACAGTATCTTTATGTCTATCTCTCTCTAATTTTGTATAGATCTCACTCACTTTTTTTTCTTTATATTCACTGACCGCTGTCTTTGCCTTATCTCGTTCTATATTGATTTCTCCTTGTTCTGTCTGACTTTTATTTGCCATATTAGAAAAAGTGGCTGCTTGGGTACTTCCCTCGTTCTCTGTCGCATGAACCACACTCCCCATAACAAGACTGGCAACTACTACACTAGCTACTCCAATACTAAATTTACGAATTGAATAATGTACTTTTCTTTCGCTTTTTGATGCAAACATGTTTATTTCCTTCTATATTTTTTCTTTAACCTTACTATATCACTTCAATATGAACTGTATATAAATCGAATTTTGTATTTATCTCTTTATGCTTCCATTTGGGATTATAACTTCATGTAATAGCTTTTCCTCTTCAGCTATTCGTCGATACAAAATAACTGCATAAACTGGAAAAACTAAAACAAAAGTCACATAAGCATGACTCAACAAGGTCAAGCCAATCAACTCAGGAAGAATATTTAAAAAGTAATTAGGATGTTTTACTGTCCTAAACAAGATATGATCTACATATTTGTGATTATTGACAAGCATAAGCTTCACTGTCCAAATATCTCCCAACAAGTGAATCACCAACATCAACATCAGCATAGAAAAAATAAGCAAGACCAAACCAACCATACCCATGCCATCAAAAATTGTCTTGTGCACCATTGCCTCAACCAAGCAAGAGAGATAAAAAACAATATGAGCCATAGTTAATCGTTTTGTATTCTCAACTCCAAATTCTTTCCCGCCATTGCTAAGGATTCGTTTCTCATTCTCTATCGAACGCTTTAAAAAAATCAATCGAATAAAGAATGTTACTAAAATAATCGCTAATACCATATTAGTATCCTTTCTTTTATCTATGCAAAGAATAACACACTTATGTTAACCCTATATGAACTTTAATAAAAAACTAATCTGTCTACAAGCTAATCTTAAATTCCATACCGTGTTCATAAGGGAGAAAACTATAGTCCATTTGATAGCTTTCTAAAATATTATTCACAATGTAAAGACCCAAACCGGAACTTTCATCCTTATCTGTCACGATTTGAGAATGATAGAATATATCAAATAAATGTTCTAGTTCTTGGTCACTTAGAGGCGCACATGTATTTTTGATAGAGAGATAGCCATCTTGCTCGGATATGATTACGCGCCCATTTTTATCTGAATATTTAATTGCATTACTAATCAAGTTTGTCAAAACCTTATCCAATGCCCTAAGACTCATGACGACCCTGGTAGCATCTGTCAATTGATTTTCAATTGTAACACCTATTGAATGAGCTAATTCTTGATAACGTGATAAAATATCTACTAAAACTGGCTTAACAGTCAAGGTCTCACGACACTCTGTCCACTCTTGGAATTTAGAAGACTCCAGTACTTCTTCTAATAAGTGGCTCATCTGGTCAATCTTATTTATACTCTTTGCAATATATTTTGGATGATCTTTGTAATCTCCAATATTATGCTGCATATTCTCTAGGATAATTCTAAGACTGGCTAAAGGGGTTTTCAACTCATGTGATGCTCCACGGACAAAGGAAACCTTTTGATTTTGCAATTTTACAATTTGCTCATTACGACTTTCCAACTCATGAATAACCTTCAACAAGTGCTCATACATACCATTAATCTGTTTTCCAACTTCACCAACTTCATCTTTCCTACTTTCATCAAAACGAATATTGTCATCCAAATCTTGCATTTTACTAGTCACTTCTGAAATGTAAAAAAGAGGATTGAGCAAGCGTTTAGTATAAAAATAAGAAAAAACAAAGGAAAAAGCAATTGTAACCAAAAATGTATATGGGAGATACAAAAGCAAAATATTCTTTGCTTCTTTGTAGATATCCACCCCGTGAACAAATTGCACTGTTACCTGTTTACCATCTGCTGTACTAACAGACATATCTAACATCACGATATAATTTGATAGCTTTCCATCTTTAATATCCAAGTCATGCACAAGAGGGAGCCGCTTATCTACAATATCTCTTTTAAGGTGAGCAGATATGGTCAAGGACTTTGAATAAGACTGGAGTAAGCTTGGAATTTCATCAGATGTCTTAGTCTTTAAATACTCCGTAAACACTCTTGCGCTCTCATTAAACTTTTCCCCCTCCAGTTGAATATAATAAAAAGGAAAGGTCAAATAAATAGCTATATGAATGACTAGACCAACACCACCTAGAATTGCAAAACTTCTTAAAAAAGACTTGGTTAATAATTTAGGATTTTTTATCATAAGCTAATCTTATACCCAACATTTTTCACAGTCACGATACAATCTAAAGCTAATTTTTTGCGAAGAGTACGAATATAGACATCAACGACCCTATCACAAGGTAAATCAGCTACATCTTTTGAAATTTCTTCCAATATCTGCTCTCTACTTAAAACTTGATTTTTATGCTGAATCAAACACTTTAGTACCAGTAATTCCTTTGGTTTGAGATCAATTTCTTCATTTTTATAATGTGCTTTGTAAGAGGTAAAATCCACTGTTACATCCTGATATCGCCAAATATCCTCTATGACGTAGTAACGTCTGATAAGCGCCTTAATACGCTTGACAAGCAGTACCAAAGAAAAAGGTTTTGTCACATGATCATCAGCATAGAGATCAAATACCTGTGACTGAGTAGTTTCATCTCCCAGAGCACTCAAGACGATGACAGGAATATCGTGCTTTTGATTGATTTCTTTTAACACTTCAAAACCACTCTTCCTAGGCATCATTAAATCCAGTACCATGAGATGGATAGGGAGATCTTGAAATTTTTCCAAGACCTCTTGTCCATCCTTAGCCATAATGACATGATAACCCTCTTCTGTCAGAAATGCTGCAATTCCTTCTCTAATCATTTCCTCGTCATCTGCAACTAAAATGTTCATCTCTCTCCCTTTCTACTACCAGAACTCCATACATCTATTTCCTGTATGCTATTTGAAAATTTCCTACCAGCCTATCATCTATGATAATGGAATGGATTTCATTTATCCGCTACTTTTTGTCAACAACAACGTCAATACAAGAAAATCATTCATCTTGCAGCTTATACTCTTCGAAAATCTCTTCAAACCACGTCAGCTCTATCTACAATCTAAAAACAGTGTTTTGAGCAACCTGTGGCTAGCTGCCTAGTTTGTTCTTTGATTTTCATTGAATATTAGTTTGATTTTTCAAATACCAGCTAGAACGGATTTGACATGCAAAAAAGAAACAGGTCTCTTTTGAAAGAATAAAAATTTCAGATAAGACTGCTCTTTTTCTACTACACACGCTCTAAGACAAATACGACGGAGGGTAATAAACATATGAATTTTGTGTTGAATGGTGAAAACCACGGATCGTTTAGAAGCTATAGGTTTTAGTTTCATACTCTTCGAAAATCTCTTCAAACCACGTCAGCTCTATCTGCAACCTCAAACCAGTGTTTTGAGCAACCTGCGGCTAGCTGCCTAGTTTGCTCTTTGATTTTCATTGAGTTTCACTCCACTGTGACTTATGGTCAGATGCTGATACTTTTATTCTTTTATGCAATATCAAATTTTAACTGGCCTGCTTTGACACCAATCTTAAGTGTGCTGCCTGCCACTAAATCTCCCTTAAGAAGAAGTTCTGCCAACTTGTCCTCCACTTCTGTTTGCAGGGTTCTGCGAAGTGGGCGAGCTCCCATCTCTGGGTCATATCCTTGATTTGCTAACAATTTCAGAGCTGAAGCTTGTAATTTCAAGTCAATGCCTTTTTCAGCCAAACTTGCCACTAAAGGCTTGACCATAATCTTCACCACTTCCTGCATATGGTCACTAGATAGGCTATGGAAGACCACCTTCTCATCAATACGGTTGATGAATTCCGGTCTATAAGCTTTTTTCAGTTCTTCAAACATGCGTTTTTCCATATTTTCCTGGTCAAAACGAATATCCTTAGCCCCAAAACCAACAGTCTTATCATCACGAAGGGCAGTCGCACCTAGGTTCGATGTCATAATGATAATGGTATTTGAAAAATCGACCTTGCGTCCCTTGCTATCTGTCAAAACACCGTCATCCAGAACTTGCAAGAGAACATTAAAGATATCTGGGTGGGCCTTCTCTACCTCATCAAAGAGGAGAACGGAATAGGGTTTATTGCGAACCTTCTCTGTCAACTCTCCACCTTCTTCGTAACCCACATAGCCTGGAGGAGCTCCATTTAGACGGCTGGCTGCGAATTTCTCCATATACTCACTCATATCAAAGCGGATAAGGGCTGATTCGTCATCAAAGAGAACTTCTGCCAAAGCCTTGGCCAACTCGGTCTTACCGACACCTGTGGGTCCTAGGAACATAAAGGAACCGATCGGACGCTTGTGACTGCGAATTCCTGACTGATTACGGCGAATCGCACGACTAATGCTTGAAACAGCTTGATCTTGACCGATGACACGTTTATGGAGTTCTGCTTCAAGATTTAGATACTTCTTAGCATCCGTTTGAGTCAGTTTTTGAACTGGGATTCCTGACAAGCGACTCAAGGTGGTCAAAATATCAGACTCTGTCACCAAGTCTTTGTAGACAGGTACTTCCTCTTCTTTTGCGATTAGCTGGGCTGCCTGTTTCCACTTGCCATCCATCAGGGCCTTATCAGCTGGACTCAAATCTGAATCGTCTGCTTTTACATACTTTACCTTATTTTGCACTGTTGCTGCTGCTTCGTCCAAGAGGTCGATAGCAGAGTCTGGCAAGTGACGACTGGTTAAATAACGATGAGCCATCTTAACCGCTGTTTCAACCGCTTCATCTGTGATTTGTACACGGTGATGTTTCTCATAAGTCGCCTTCAAACCTTGTAAAATAGTCATACTATCTGCCACACTTGGTTCTTCAATCGTCACTTTAGCGAAACGACGAGAAAGAGCCGCATCTTTTTCGATATGTTTTTGATATTCTTCCTGAGTGGTGGCACCAACCGTTCTCAAAGTTCCACGCGCCAAGGCTGGTTTCAAGATATTGGCCGCATCCAGAGTCGAATCAATCCCGCTACCAGAACCCATGATGGTGTGGAGTTCATCGATAAAGAGGATGACTTGGCCATCTTCTTCAATATCCTTGATGATATTATTCATGCGTTCTTCAAAGTCACCACGGAAGCGTGTCCCTGCAACGACATTCATCAAATCAAGTTCTAACACGCGCATCTTAGCCATTTCCGCAGGCACGTCACCACTAGCAATACGCTGAGCAAGACCAAGCGCCAGAGCTGTTTTCCCGACACCAGCATCCCCAACCAAGACAGGGTTGTTCTTAGTCTTCCGGCTCAAGATTTGAATCATACGTGAGATTTCCTTGTCCCGACCGATGACTGGTTCTAACTTGCCAGAACACGCTTGCTCTGTCAAATCATGCGTATAGTCCTCGAGACCACCACTAGGAGTCTGCGGCATGCCCATCATATTGGCCATAGAATTTTGCTTGTCAGCTACTGTACGATGGCGTTGGCGTAAAGCCTTGAGATCTTCACGAGTCCAGCCTGCCCGTTCTTCTAAATTTCGACGAAGAGCAGCAATCTTGACCTGATCTTTCTTGTCTTCATAAGAAAAACCAGCCCTCTCCAAGATACGAGTCGCCAAGGCATTGCCATCATGCAAAATCGCATAGAGGACGTGCTCTGTCCCTAGCACCTTAGCATGGACCACTGACGCTACATACTCTGCTTCGTCAAAAAGAATCTGCAAACGACGGGAGAACGGCAATTCCGTAAAAGTTTCATCCTGGCTATAGTCCGTTTCAGTCAGTTCCAAAGCCACCTCTTCTAAACGGTCCAGCTCATACGGATAATCATTTAAAGTTGCCCCTGCTACACTATAACTGTGATTAGACATGGCAATCAACAAGTGCCAAGACTCTAGATAACGAGCTCCAAAATGTCCAGCAACCATGTAGGCACTTTCGATACATTCATTCAATGCTTTTGAATAGTTCATCTTACTTCCCTTTTCTATCTACCTCTTGTATGATCTGACGTAGCATGTTTGCTCGAACAACTGGAGCTTCTTCTCCTAAAACGCGATCCAAAGCTACTGATTCTAGCAAATTCATCTCCTGCTTGGTCATCAATTCCTGCTCAACCAAAAGCTGGAGAATATCCTCATAAATTTCTTGACTGACTCGCTCACCAATCGAGTAAAGCAGCTCCCGGAGCATTTCATGATGACTAGAAAACTCAATTCGTCCTATACGAATGTAGCCTCCACCACCACGCTTACTTTCAACCAAGTAGCCTCTACTTTCCGTAAAGCGTGTCTTGATCACGTAGTTAATCTGACTAGGAACAACCTGAAAGGTATCTGCCAACTGACTCCGTTGCAACTCCACGATACCAGATTGATCTAAAATCGCCTTGATGTAGGCCTCAATATGATCCGATGTATTTTTAAATCTCATAACAAACCCACCTCTCTCTTTAAACCTTGACCTTGTTTGACTATTATACCGAAATTTTCTCATTTTTAAAAGAAAAAGGGCGCTGGTAAAGGATAATCTTCACCAACTCCCTATTTTTCTACTTATCTAAGCCTAATTCTGCCAAGATTTGACGTTTGTAGGCAATCTTTTGGACTTCCTTGTCCTCATCTTCAGACCAATCTAGTTTAATTTCTGAAACAATCTGCCCAGGGCGATTTTTCAAGATATAGATGCGGTCGCTGAGATTGAGGGCCTCCTCAATACTATGCGTGATGATCAGGGTTGTTAGCTGCAACTGCTTGTGAATCTCAAGATACCAAGCGTGGAGTTCCATCTTTGTCATCTCATCCAAGGCGCTAAAGGCCTCATCTAAGAGAAAGAGCTTGTGCCCAAAAAGGTAGGTCCGGAGTAAGGCTACACGCTGGCGCATCCCACCGCTAAGTTCATGAGGATACTTGTCTCTTACAGCTGTCAGCTGGAAGGTCGCAAGAATTTTATCCGCTCGGGAAATAGCTTCTGCCTTATCCACCTTTTGAATCAAGAGGGGCAGAATGATATTTCCAAGCACCGTCTTGTGCTCCAAGAGCAGATCCTTTTGCAACATATAACTCACGCGCCCCTTGGGATTTTCTTCACCATCAAGGACAATTCTCCCTGACTGAACTTCTAAAATCCCAGCGATTAGATTAAAGAGGGTGGTCTTTCCAACACCACTTGGGCCTAGGATGGAAACCACTTCGCCTGAAGTCACCTGTAGGTTGATATCCTCTAAAATCCTCTCCTGACCATAGGCATAACTGACGTGCTCTAGTCTAATTTCTGTCATTATTTCACAAATTCGTTGGTGAAGCCTTTGTCTGTCAAGTCTTCTTTAAGGATACCATTTTCTTTATCCCATTTATAGAAAGCATTCCAGCGAGCTGCGTCAAATTGACCCCATTTTTCCTTGTCGCTTGCGTATTCTTTTGACAAGTATTTTTGAGATTCGATGACAAAGTCACGTTTTTCCTTGAGTTCAGGTGCATTCTTGATGAGAATATCTGCAGCTTCTTCTGGATGTTCCATGGCATATTGGTAGCCTTTTTTGATGGCTTGGATGACTTTGCGAGCTTCTTCTTTGTTATCTTTCAGATAGTCGTTGTTTGCGATGATAACTGGTGAATAGTAGTCAAACTCCTTGACATAGTCTTTCAAGTACATGAAGTTAGCATCTACACCTTGAGATTTAGCAAGGATACCATCCCAACCGTAGTAAATCCAAGCAGTATCAAAGACGCCATTGGCAATCGGTGTGATTGAGTTTGAGTCGTTATTTGGTACTTTTTCAACCTTCTCAAAGTCTCCACCTTGAGATTCTACCAAGGTTTTCAACATAGCAAGTTCAGTTGGGTCATTCCATGTCCCATATTTCTTACCAACCAAGTCTTTTGGACTGCTTACATTATCAGATTTACGAGAGATGATTCCTGATGTATTGTGTTCAACAATAGCTGCAACGGCAGTGATTCCTGCTCCTTTTTCCAATTTCTTAGCCATGTAGTCTTGGAAATACACTGCAAATGGTGCCTTTCCGTTGATAACCAAGTCAGAAGAACTTTCTTCTGGTGGCAATTTCAAATCAACATCCACTCCAGCTTCTTTGAAATAACCTTTTTCCTTGGCAACATAAAGCCCTGTGTGGTTGGTATTTGGTGTCCAGTCTAGGATAAAGTCAACCTTCTTAAGTTCTGCCTCTTTGTTGTCTTTAGAAGCAGTTCCTTGACCACAGGCCACAAGCACAACAGCTACAAGAGCTGTTACAAGCGTTAAAAACACTTTCCATGTTTTCTTCATTTTGATTTCCTCTTTTCTTTTTCAAAAACGCTCTATTTTAAGTACGTTTCCATTTAATCACATATTTTTCACTGATATCGACCAGCTTCATACCCAAAAGACTGATAATCGACACCAGAATAATAATGGCAAACATGGTATCATACTGAAACAGTTTTTTAGACTGAATCATATAAACACCAAGACCTTCAAAACCTCCCAACCACTCAGATACCACAGTTGTGATAAAGGCGTAGGAGACACTGACCCTCAGACCTGCATAAAAGTAAGGCAGGCTAACCGGGATTTTAAAATGCCACAGGATTTGCCAAGGGTTTGCTCGCATCAGACTAAACAAAGTCAGCATATCCTTGTCACAATGCCTAAAACCGTCCAAAATACTAACGATGATGGGAAAGGTTGTTGTTAAGATAATCAAGACAATCTTGGGCAAAATCCCATAACCCAGCCACAAGACCAGGATAGGAGCTATGGCAATGGTCGGAATGGTCTGAATGACCACCATCATAGGGTAAATCAGGTCATTGAGCCAAGTCAAACTATCCATGAGCACAGCCATAAGACAGGCAATCAAAACTCCCAAAATCAGCCCCAGTAAAGCCACTCTCAAGGTCGCCCAGCTATGGTGCCAGAGAAATTCTCTGTCACGAACAAAGGGCTGGAGAATTTCAAGAGGTGTCGGCAGGATAAACTTGGGGAGAAGTTTAAGAAAACCTGCTAACTGCCAGATTGACAATACTCCGAGAAAGCCCAATAGACTAATGTGTCGTCTCAGTATACTTTTCAAGTTTCTCATCAATACTTAAAATCTCTCCTACATTTATTTTGACATTGGCAAAGACATTGTCTGCCTCCTGCACTGCCACTTCCAGCGCTTCTTTTAGAATGCGCATAAGCTCATCAAACTCCCCTTCCAAGACCGTTTCAAATGGTGTCACTACCATCGTCACTTCTTGAGTTTGCAGATAAGCAATGACCTGATCAATAACAGCTATCCGATCAATCCCCTGTGCTAGGGGTAAAACTTGCAAGGCAATGCTTGCTTTCATAAGAACCTCCTCTTCTCGTTTTCCTTTTAAAAAAAAGAAAAACCTTTACCATACATGGAAAAGGTGCAAAATTAGACTAAGTATCGTTCCCTCCGCTGGCATTACCCAGATCAGGTGCGGTCGAAGTTTAACACTTCCTCTCAGACTGTACACAGACTCCCATATATTATATGTATATATGATAGCGCAAAATAAGAAAAATGTCAAGGAAACTGCTTACAGAAAAGAGCAGGAAATTTCTCCTACTCCAATTTTCTATACTCGTTCTCCATCACTGTTTACTCTGTAGCCATCCACCGTCGTATTAATAGCTAAGGCGCCTGAAGAGTAAGAATAATACCACTTACCAGAGACCTGGTACCAGCCTGTTTTCATTGCCCCTGAACTACCCAGATAATACCACGAGCCATTCTCCTTTAACCATCCTGTCTGCATTTCACCAGATAATTTCAAATAATACCAGCTAGAACCGTCTTTCAGCCATCCTGTTGATTTAGAACCATTTGATTTGAAATGATACCAACTACCATTTATTTTCTTCCAACCGACAGTTGAACTATTATTGGATCCATAGCTAGAGATATTTCCTGATTGATTCTGATAATTTTGTGAAGAAGTCACTCCCTCTAGCTGTATATAGCGACGACTTCCGTTATAAGCCGTATAACTCAACCACTTATAGCCGTCTTTTTCAAGTATCTGATCATAATGAACCTTCTCTCCAGGATAATAGTAATCAATCACAGTTGCACTAACTAGGGGTTCAGTTTTAATAGCAGACTTGATCTTAAAATAATGAGTTCCTCCTGTTGAAGAAAGAACAGAATTACCTAGAGGATTTTTATTCACAGCCTCCAATTGAACATAACGATAGCTTCCATTATAGGCAGTATAACTCAACCACTTATAGCCGTCTTTTTCAAGTATCTGATCATAATGAACCTTCTCCCCAGGATAATAGTAATCAATCACAGTTGCACTAACTAGGGGTTCAGTTTTAATAGCAGACTTGGTCTTAAAATAATGAGTTCCGCCTGTTGAAGCTGAGGATTGACTATTCCCAACACTGCCACTATCCAAATCTTTAAAATGAATAAATCCTGTCATCGTGTTTGCTTTTATAACTCGTTTATTATAGGATTCTGTATAACCATAGTTATATTCCTCAATCTCAATCTGATCTCCCATTACATTTGACACCCAGGCAACATGACCATAAGTTCCTGCAGTAGACCAAGTAATGGAACCAATCGTCGGTGTATTATCTACACGATAACCTTCCCGACGAGCACGATGTCCCCATTCATTCGCATTTCCATAAGCTGCCGGAATTTCAAAACCATTGACATTACTCAAACGAAAGGCTACAAAAGAAGTACACTGACGAGAATACATGCGCCACTGATCAATCTCCTGGCTCCCATTTTTATAATAAGCAGGATAATCATCCCCACGCGCAATCGATCCATTTCCTCTGGAATAGGCATAGACACTATCACCAGCTGCTAGCATCAATCCTACTACTAAAAAAGGAACAAGCTTTTTAACTGACATCTTCAAGTAATAACTTGTTCCTCTTGCTATAAACGGTAAAATTTTCATTCTTCCTCCTTAAAAAATAATATAAAGCGATGATTGCCTTCACCTAAATTATTCGGAGAAAAAAGAAAAAGTGAGAAAATTTCTCACTTTAGTCAAGATAATGAATCAAATTCTTTTCTGTAAGAATATCTGAGTAAGTAAAGGATTCAACGTAAACATTAACTTGTTTATCTCCTTCCACATCCCCAAACTCCACAATAAATAGGGATGGATAAACTTCAATTAGCTTACCCAATCTATTTTTTTGGCGCTTACGACCATTCTCCAAAGTCATTTCTACGACTTGTCCCTCATGTGCCTTGATTTCTTCTTTGATTTTTTTCATCTTGGCTACATCTGTAAATGCATCTGACATCTTATGCCTCCCTCTTTGAGATACTTGAAAATTTATTGTATTCTTTTTGGAAAATCAATTCCACTGTTCCACGAGCTCCACTACGGTTTTTCTCGATAATAACTTCCACCTTATTATTTGGGATACCCTCCTCTTCTTCACCACCACGTTCATAGTAGTCATCGCGATAGAGAAAAGCTACGATATCAGCGTCCTGCTCAATAGACCCAGATTCACGAATATCAGACAAGACCGGTCTCTTGTCCTGACGTTGTTCTACACCACGAGAAAGCTGACTCAGAGCGATTACTGGAACCTTCAATTCCTTGGCTAGTATTTTCAACTGACGAGAAATTTCAGAAACTTCTTGTTGACGATTTTCTCGACCAGTTCCCGTGATAAGTTGCAAATAGTCTATCAAAATCAAACCAAGATTTCCAGTTTCTTGAGCCAATTTACGAGAACGAGAACGAATCTCTGTAATCCGAATACCTGGCGTATCATCGATATAGATACTGGCGTTAGCTAGATTACCCTGAGCAATAGTATATTTTTGCCACTCCTCATCTGTCAATTGCCCTGTACGGATAGAATGTGACTCCACCAAGCCTTCTGCAGCTAACATACGGTCTACCAAGCTTTCCGCACCCATTTCGAGTGAAAAAATAGCAACCGTTTTGTCCAACTTAGTCCCAATATTCTGAGCGATATTCAAGGCAAATGCTGTCTTACCAACTGCTGGACGAGCTGCTAAGATAATCAACTCCTCCTCATGAAGTCCTGTTGTCATATGATCCAAATCACGATAACCTGTCGCAATACCTGTAATATCGGTCGTTTGTTGCGAGCGAGCTTCCAGATTTCCAAAGTTGAGATTCAACACATCTCGAATGTTCTTAAACCCGCTTCGATTTGCATTTTCACTGACATCAATCAACCCTTTTTCTGCCTGAGCAATAATTTCATCAGCTGGTTGTGACGCTTCGTAAGCTTGGTTGACAGACTCTGTCAACTTGGCAATTAAACGACGTAGCATTGCTTTTTCTGCAACAATCTTAGCATAATACTCCGCATTAGCAGAAGTTGGCACAGAATTAACAATCTCAACCAAGTAAGACAAGCCACCAATATTCTGTAAATCACCTTGATTATCAAGGATAGTACGAACCGTTGTTGCATCTATGGCATCACCACGATCGGATAAATCGACCATGGCTTGGAAAATCAAACGATGGGCATACTTAAAAAAGTCCCGAGACTCAATGTATTCTCGCACAAAAACAAGTTTACTCTCATCAATAAAGATAGCCCCTAAAACGGATTGCTCAGCTAAGATATCTTGAGGTTGTACTCGTAACTCTTCTACTTCTGCCATCAGACTTCCCTTCCTTTTACAATCTTGTCAAGAAGGTGTAAACTTATCCTTCTTTCACACGAAGATTGATTACACTTGTGATATCTTGATAGATTTTCACTGGCACATCAATCAAACCAACCGCTCGAATCGGAGCTTGTACTTGAATATGACGTTTATCAATCTTAATTCCAAATTGCTTTTGCAATTCTTCTGCAATCTTCTTATTGGTAATAGAACCAAAGGTACGACCATCTGGACCAACTTTTTCAACAAATTCTACAACAGTTTCTTCTGCTTCAAGTTGTGCTTTAATTGCTTTTCCTTCTGCAATCATCTCAGCGTGAGCTTTTTCTTCCGATTTTTGTTTACCACGAAGTTCACCTACAGCTTGAGCAGTCGCTTCTTTGGCTAGATTCTTTTTGATAAGAAAGTTTTGCGCATACCCTGTTGGTACTTCCTTAATTTCGCCTTTTTTACCTTTTCCTTTAACATCTGCTAAAAAGATTACTTTCATTCTTCTTTCTCCTTTTCCTTTATTTCATTTAATACAATTTCTGTCAGTTTTTCACCTGCTTCTGACAAGGTTACATCTTTAATTTGAGCTGCTGCCAAATTAAAGTGGCCTCCACCGCCTAACTCTTCCATAATCCGTTGTACATTCAGTTTACTACGACTTCGAGCTGAGATAGAGATAAATCCTTGTGTATTCTTCGCAAGAACAAAACTCGCTTCAATACCTGACATGGCTAACATGGCATCTGCTGCCTTACTAATAACAACTGTATCATAGCATTTCGTGTCCTTAGCCTCTGCTATTAGTACATCTGAACCTAATTTACACCCCTGTAAAATAAGTTCATTAACCTCACGATATTCTTCAAAATCTGTCGCAGCAATTTCCTGGATAGCAATACTATCACTTCCGCGCGTTCTGAGATAGCTAGCAACATCAAATGTCCGACTAGTTACTCGCGAGGTGAAATTTTTAGTATCCAACATCATACCAGCCATCAAAACACTTGCTTGCATACGACTCAAACGATTTTTCTTAGAATTCTGGAACTGAATCAATTCCGTTACCAACTCACTGGCACTACTTGCACCACTTTCGATATAAGTAATGACTGCATTATCTGGAAAATCCTGATCCCTTCTATGGTGGTCAATAACAATGGTTTGGGTAAATAAATCATAAAATTCTTTTGATAATGTTAAGGCTGTCTTTGAATGGTCTACAAGAATCAACAAAGAACGATTGGTCACCATCCCCATTGCATCCTTAACAGACAACAACTTCGTAACTCCTTCTTTTTCTATGAATGAAACAGCTCGTTCAATATCTGGAGACATTTGTTCTTCATCATAAAGAGCATAGCTATTTTCAATCACATTGCTGGCGAACAACTGCATACCTACAGCAGAGCCCAAAGCATCCATGTCTAAATTTTTGTGACCGACTACAAAAACCTGATCTACACTCCGAATCTTATCTGAAATAGCTGTCATCATAGCGCGCGTACGAGTCCGTGTACGCTTGATTGAAGCAGCAGACCCACCACCAAAATAAACTGGATTTTTCGTTTCGTCGTTTTCCTTAACAACCACCTGGTCGCCACCACGTACTTCAGCCAAGTTCAAATTGAGCAAAGCAACTTTCCCTATCTCATCATGATTTCCATCGCCATAAGAAAATCCCATACTTAAAGTCAAGGGCAACTGTCTCTGTTTCGACTCTTCTCTGAAAGCATCAATAACAGAAAATTTATCATTCATCAAGCCCTCAAGCACCGTGTAGTCAGTAAATAGATAAAATCGATCCATACTTACCCGACGAGAAAACATCATGTATTTTTCTGAAAACTCTGATATAAAATTAGCTACAAAACTATTGATTTGACTAATATCTGACTCAGAAGTTGCATCCTCCAAATCATCATAATTATCCACAGAGACAATCCCAATCACTGGTCGACTTGTTACCAATTCATCTGTTATGGCTTGTTCCCTGGATACATCTACAAAATACAAAACACCGGAAGAAGCATCCATATGAACAGCATAACGCTTCTCACCAAGCTTGGCATAAGTAGACGGATTTCCTACTGAAGCCTTGATAATCGTTTGAACAGCTTCTAAATCAAAATCACCATCTTCCTTGGTCAAAATCAATTCAGCATAGGGATTAAACCACTCAACCTCTCCAGAAGATAAATTCAATTTCATAACACCTACAGGCATCTGTTCCAATAGAGCTGTCAAACTTTCTTCCGCTTGGTGGTTTACATACTGTATCTGTTCTACATCACTCCTTGTATAATGCACTCTCAGTTTCTTAAATAAAAAAACATAGCCTCCTACAAAAAGAAACAAAATTAAAACCGTCAACAGATTATTATTAACAAAAATAATGAAAGTGGATAAGACTCCAAACGCAATCAATCCTACTAGAATAGGAAAAATTGGACTTACATAAAATTTTTTCATTCAAAACCTCTTGGCACCCATTATACCATAATACCCCTCAAAAAGCGACTTTTTAAAAGTGTAATCAGTAATTCTATCAATTATAAGAAAAAGGTAGTTTACAATTCAGTAAACCTACCTTTACACATATTGAAATTAAGATTCTTTAACCTCTAACAAACCAATTTCGCCATCCTCACGACGATAAATCACATTGGTTGTCTGATCTTCAACATCCACATAGATAAAGAAATCATGCCCCAATAAATCCATTTGTAGAATTGCTTCTTCCAAATCCATTGGTTTTAAATCAATTTGTTTTGAACGAACAACTTTAGACTGGACAATATTTGAATCTTCCACCAAAGCATCTGTAAATAATTGACCAGTTGCTACCTTATTTTTATTTTTACGCTCGATTTTTGTTTTATTTTTACGAATCTGACGTTCAATTTTATCAGTTACAAGGTCAATTGAACCATACATATCTTGAGATACATCTTCTGCGCGGAGAGTAATAGATCCAAGCGGAATCGTTACTTCCACTTTAGCCGTTTTTTCACGATAAACTTTTAAGTTAATTCGGGCATCCAACTCTTGTTCTGGTTGGAAGTACTTTTCGATCTTTTCGAGTTTAGAAACTACATAATCACGAATTGCTTCTGTTACTTCTAGGTTTTCACCACGGATACTATATTTAATCATATGAGTACCTTCTTTCTAAACATTTTTGTTTTTATGATTTTATTATAACGCTTTCATTCTATTTTTGCAAATTTTTTCCTCATCTTACAAGGGAAAATGTTTTTACATCCTTAGCACCGGCTTCTTCCAACAGTTTCTTAACACGATTTATAGTTGCTCCTGTAGTATAGATATCATCTATAAGTAGGATTTTTTTAGGAATAGTGACTCCACTTTTAATAAAGAAAGGAAGTTCTGTCCCCAAGCGCTCTGAACGATTTTTAGAAGAACTGGCTCTCTCTTCTCTTTTCTCTAATAAATCTAGATACTCAAAGCCTGCTACCTCTACCAAGCCCTCAACCTGATTAAATCCTCTATTAGCATATCTATCAGGACTTAGGGGAATTACAACAAATTGATACTCTTTGTACTTTTTCAACTCCTCACTTAAAAATGAAGCGAAAACTTTTCTTAACAGGAAGTCTCCATCAAACTTATACCGACTGAAAAAATCCTTCATAGCTTGATTGTAAGTAAAAATCGCTCTATGACTGACTCCAACTCCTTCTTTACACCAAAGTTGACAATCTTGACACTTTGTTGACAACTCTGTTTTCATACAATTTGGACAGTTCTCTTCCCCAATTCTTTCAAAAGTAGAATCACAGTCTGAACAAAGACAAGAGTCATCATTCCTCAGAAGTAAGAGACTACTAAAAGTTAAAACAGTCTTCATAGTCTGCCCACATAACAAGCACTTCATAGACCAGCCTCCTTATTCATCATCTGAATTTCCTTAATCGCCTTCTTGATTGAAGCATTTAACCCATCATGGAAGAAAAGCAAATCTCCTGTCGGTCTATCCATGCTTCGTCCAACTCGTCCACCAATCTGAATCAAACTAGACTTGGTAAACAAACGATGATTGGCCTCTACTACGAAAACATCCACACAAGGGAAGGTAACTCCACGCTCCAAGATTGTCGTACTGATAAGTATTGTCAGTTCTCCATCTCGAAAAGCTTGTACTTGCTCTAATCGATCCTCTGTTACAGAAGATACAAAGCCAATTTTCTCATTTGGAAATTGCTCCTGTAAGATTTCTGCTAACTGCTCCCCTTTCTTAATTTCTGAAGCAAAAATGAGTAACGGATAAGCTGTCTTTCTCTGCTTCTCAATATAGGACTTTAACTTTGGTGACAAACGATTCTTGTCTAAGTAGCGATTAAAATCCGATAACCAAATTGGTTTTGGAATAATCAACGGATTTCCATGAAACCGTCTCGGTAAATTCAGTCTTTTTAGTTCTCCTAAACGGACCTTTTTATCTAACTCATTGGTCGAAGTCGCTGTTAAAAAGATTCTCAATCCATTCTCCTTTACACTATTCTTGACAGCGTGGTAAAGCATGGGATTATCAACATAAGGAAAAGCATCTACTTCATCCACTATCAGCAAATCAAAAGCTTGATAAAACTTCAATAACTGATGGGTTGTTGCAACAACTAGTGGTGTTCGAAAATAAGGTTCCGATTCTCCATGTAGCAAAGCTATTCCGCAAGAAAAATCCTGTTGCAGGCGCTTGTACAGCTCCAAACAAACATCTATGCGAGGACTAGCCAAACACACTGCACCACCCGCATTGATCACTTTAGCCACTACTTGATAAATCATTTCTGTCTTTCCAGCTCCTGTTACCGCATGAACTAAGGTTGGCTTTTGCTTGTCTACTGCTTGAAGCAGTCCCTCTGACACCTTCTCTTGAAAAGGAGTTAATTGGCCGCGCCATTTGAGAACATCTTGCTTCGGAAAATCCTCCTGCGGAAAATAGTATAAAGTTTGATCACTTCTGACTCGCTTCATCAGCAAGCACTCTCGACAATAGTAAGCACCGATGGGCAAATACCATTCTTCTAGAATAGTACTATTACAACGTTGACAGAAAAGTTTCCCCTTCTCCTTTCTCATTGCTGGAAGTTTCTCCGCCAACTGACGTTCTTCTTCTGTTAATTCATTCTCAGTAAATAAACGACCGAGATAATCTAAATTTACTTTCATACTTCTTTATTCGTAAAAACTAGCACTTTAGATGATTTTTTAGTACAATTAAATCATGGAATTTAGGACAATTAAAGAGGACGGCCAAGTCCAAGAAGAAATCAAAAAATCTCGCTTTATCTGCCATGCCAAGCGTGTTTATAGCGAAGAAGAGGCTCGTGACTTCATTACTGCCATCAAAAAAGAACACTACAAAGCGACACATAACTGCTCTGCCTTTATTATTGGAGAACGTAGTGAAATTAAACGTACAAGTGATGATGGTGAGCCTAGTGGTACTGCTGGTGTTCCCATGCTTGGGGTACTAGAAAATCACAATCTCACCAATGTCTGTGTGGTCGTGACACGCTACTTTGGTGGTATTAAACTAGGCGCTGGAGGACTAATTCGTGCTTACGCCGGCAGTGTCGCCTTAGCTGTCAAAGAAATTGGTATTATTGAAATAAAAGAACAGGCTGGCATTGCTATTCAAATGTCTTATGCTCAGTACCAAGAGTACAGTAACTTCCTTAAAGAACATGATCTCATGGAGCTGGATACAAACTTTACAGATCAAGTCGATACGATGATTTATGTTGATAAAGAAGAAAAAGAAACTATTAAAGCTGCACTTGTGGAGTTTTTTAATGGAAAAGTCACTTTAACTGACCAAGGTTTACGAGAGGTTGAAGTTCCTGTAAACTTAGTGTAAACAATGAATAATACAGCGTTTCGTTGACATTCTCACAACTACTTTAGCGAGCAAAATAAAAAGATGCGTACCAAAATATACTAGAAAATGAAGCAATTCAAACGAAACCTGATATCGTTTTCCTTCACACCTATTTACTAGAATTAACTGAACGCAATCACTTGAAAATTAATGACTTTGATCTATGATATATAGAAATCCTATCGCTTCGATAGGATTTCTATATTTTACAAATGGTATGGATAGCGTTATACTAAAGATATCTTATACAAAGAGGTATTCATATGTCTATTTATAACAACATTACTGAATTAATCGGTCAAACACCGATTGTTAAACTTAACAACATCGTGCCAGAAGGTGCTGCAGACGTCTATATAAAGCTTGAAGCATTTAATCCTGGTTCATCTGTAAAAGACCGTATTGCCCTTAGCATGATTGAAAAAGCTGAACAAGATGGTATTCTGAAACTTGGTTCTACTATTGTTGAAGCAACAAGTGGAAACACCGGTATTGGACTTTCATGGGTAGGTGCTGCTAAAGGGTATAAAGTCGTCATCGTTATGCCTGAAACTATGAGTGTAGAACGACGTAAAATTATCCAAGCTTATGGTGCTGAACTCGTCCTAACTCCTGGTAGCGAGGGAATGAAAGGTGCTATTGCTAAGGCTCAAGAAATCGCTGCTGAACGTGATGGTTTCCTTCCTCTTCAATTTGACAATCCAGCTAATCCAGAAGTACACGAAAGAACAACAGGAGCTGAGATACTAGCTGCTTTCGGTAAAGATGGATTAGATGCCTTTGTTGCTGGAGTAGGTACTGGTGGA
This sequence comes from Streptococcus pneumoniae, assembly GCF_001457635.1. Lineage (NCBI taxonomy): Bacteria > Bacillati > Bacillota > Bacilli > Lactobacillales > Streptococcaceae > Streptococcus > Streptococcus pneumoniae. The sequence continues at coordinate 527,029 of NZ_LN831051.1, read as the reverse complement.
ACGATTTCTGGTGTTTCTCATGCACTCAAATCAGAAAATTCTAACATTCAAGTTTTTGCAGTAGAAGCAGATGAATCTGCTATTCTATCTGGTGAAAAACCTGGTCCTCACAAAATTCAAGGTATCTCAGCTGGATTTATTCCTGATACACTTGATACTAAAGCCTATGATGGTATCGTTCGTGTAACATCAGATGACGCTCTTGCACTCGGACGTGAAATTGGTGGAAAAGAAGGCTTCCTTGTAGGGATTTCCTCAGCTGCAGCTATCTACGGAGCCATCGAGGTTGCCAAAAAATTAGGTACAGGTAAAAAAGTCCTTGCCCTAGCACCAGATAACGGTGAACGTTATCTCTCTACAGCACTTTATGAATTGTAACCGTCCAATAACGAAGTCTATTGAAAAATCTCCAGACTAGAGAACTCACGGATAGTTCCTAATCTGGAGATTTCTTATTTGCACTTTTCTTGTACAACTTTAGTCCATGGTAAATAGGCCTCTAAAACCTCTTTGTTTACGAGAGTTTCCACGTTTGGAAGACATTCTAGAAGATAGGATAGATATTTCTCACTATTTATAATGGATTGAAATAAGATATGAACAAATCGATTAGGACATGATGGTAAAGCGTAATCCCTTGTTTCTCAGCTTTCCCAGACAAAAAAGTCCAATAGTAAGTCAGCTGACTATCACTCTCTAGCACCCTATAAGAAGTTTCATCCGCATGAAGTAAGGGCTGAGTCAATAGTCTCTCTCGCAAGAGGTTATAAAGGGGCTCCAAATAGTATTGACTCGTCTTGATATGCCGATTAGAGATTTCCTTACGTGTGATTGGTAAACCCATCCTAGCCCAATCTTCTTCTTGGCGATAATTGGGTACCTTCAGATTAAACTTCTGATGGATGATGTGAGCGATAATAGAAGCTGAGCCAAAGCTATGCGCTAAAGGGGCTTTAGGAATAGGAGCATCCAGATGATTATTTTTTACTCGTTATGGACAATGCTATATGGCATAAATCAAGTACCTTAAAGATTCCGACTAATATTGGTTTTACCTTTATTCCTCCATACACACCAGAGATGAACCCATTGAACAAGTGTGGAAAGAGATTCGTAAACGTGGATTTAAGAATAAAGCCTTTCGAACTTTGGAAGATGTCATACAAGGACTAGAGAAGGAGGTGATAAAGTCCATCGTTAATCGGAGACGGACTAGAATGCTTTTTGAAAGCAGATGAGTGTAAAAAGAAAGTCCTCATTTCAATAGAAATCACGACTTTCTGATGGATTTATAGTAAAATGAAATAAGAACAGGACAAATCGATCAGGACAGTCAAATCGATTTCTAACAATGTTTTAGAAGCAGAGGTGTACTATTCTAGTTTCAATCTACTATATTTTTGGAGTGATAGAAAAGCCCTTCATAAGCTAGTCTACTTGTTCAGGTGCGAGAGCTTTGACATCCTTTTCTGTACTTAGCCAAGTCAGTTTTCCGTTCTCAAAGCGTTTATATAGTAGCCAAAATCCTTGACCATCCCAGTAAAGGACTTTAAAGCGGTCTTTACGTCCACCACAAAAGAGAAAGACTTGACCGGAGAAAGAATCCAATTCAAAGTGGGTTTTAACTACATAGGCTAATGAGTCTATTCCCTGCCTCATATCTGTCTTGCCACAAACAATGTGAACTTGACCTAAATCACTTAGTTGAATCATCATAGTACAATACCTTTCCTCCGATAATTATTTTTTATCTAGTATACTGGAAGTTGGGGAATTAGGATAGATACCTTGTTATGACGCGCTTACTATGAATTTGAAGTATAGTCTCCTAAATGCACTTAGCCCTTATTATAGGGCTTTTTGTTTTAATTATTCTAATCGAGTGAGACTGGGGGAAAAACAATTTCAGGAAAAATATAAGCCCTATACAAAAAAGGAAGCAAATTGCTTCCTTTCTATTATTAGTTATTCAAGGCTGCTGCCATTGTAGCTGCAACTTCAGCTTCGAAGTCGTTTGCAGCTTTCTCGATACCTTCACCAACTTCAAAGCGAGCAAACTCAACTACCGAAGCGTTAACTGATTCAAGGTATGCTTCAACTGTCTTGCTGTCATCCATGATGTAAACTTGTGCAAGAAGTGTGTAAGCTTGGTCAACTTTAGTATTATCAAGCATGAAGCGATCCATTTTACCTGGGATAATTTTGTCCCAGATTTTTTCTGGTTTGCCTTCTGCAGCCAATTCAGCTTTGATGTCAGCTTCAGCTTGAGCAATAACATCATCAGTTAATTGAGCTTTTGATCCATACTTCAAGTGTGGAAGAGCTGGTTTATTAACCATTGCACGGCTTTCGTTGTCTTGGTCGATAACGTGATTCAATTGTGCCAACTCATCTTTAACGAATTGCTCATCCAATTCTTTGTAAGAAAGAACTGTTGGTTTCATCGCTGCGATGTGCATTGACAATTGTTTAGCAAGTGCTTCGTCTCCACCTTCAACAACTGAAATAACACCGATACGTCCACCGTTATGTTGGTATGCTCCAAAGTGTTGTGCGTCTGTTTTTTCAATCAATGCAAAGCGACGGAATGAGATTTTCTCTCCGATAGTTGCTGTTGCAGATACGTATGCAGCTTCAAGAGTTTCACCTGAAGGCATTATCAAAGCAAGAGCTTCTTCATTATTAGCAGGTTTTCCTTCAGCAATGACTTTAGCTGTAGTATTTACCAATTCAACGAATTGAGCGTTTTTTGCAACGAAGTCAGTTTCAGCGTTTACTTCAATAACTGCTGCAACATTACCGTTAACATAAACACCAGTCAAACCTTCTGCAGCAACACGGTCAGCTTTCTTAGCTGCCTTAGCCATACCTTTTTCACGAAGCAATTCAATCGCTTTTTCGATGTCACCGTCTGTTTCTACAAGCGCTTTTTTAGCGTCCATAACACCGGCACCAGATTTTTCACGCAACTCTTTTACAAGTTTAGCTGTAATTTCTGCCATTTTAATTCTCCTATATTTTTTGAAAATAGGAGAGCCGGGCTAAGCCCCGCCCTCCTAGGTAATTACTATTTGTATAAATTAAGCGTTGTCACCTTCTACAACTTCAACGATTTCTTCAATTGAATCTGCTTGAGTTTCTGAAGCTGCAAATTCTGCTTCAACTGCTACTGCATCCTCACCTTGACGTCCTTCGATAATAGCGTCAGCCAATTTAGCTGTGATCAATTTAACAGCACGGATAGCGTCATCGTTAGCTGGGATGATTACATCGATATCATCTGGATCAGTATTGGTGTCAACCATCGCTACAACTGGGATTCCCAATTTTTTAGCTTCTTTAACAGCGATTTGCTCTTTATGTGGGTCAACTACGTACATCACATCTGGGATACGAGGCATATCTTCGATACCGCCCAAGAATTTTTCAAGACGCGCACGTTGTTTGTTAAGAAGTGCAACTTCTTTCTTAGGAAGAACTTCGAAAGTTCCATCTTCTTCCATACGTTTAATTTCTTTCAAACGAGCGATACGTTTTTGGATTGTTCCCCAGTTTGTAAGAGTTCCACCCAACCAACGGTGGTTGATGAAGTATTGACCTGAACGTACTGCTTCTTCAGCAACTGCATCAGCTGCTTGTTTCTTAGTACCAACGAACAATACAACTGCATCGTTAGCTGCTGCATCACGCATGAAGTCGTATGCTTGGTCAGCGTATTTTACAGTTTGTTGCAAGTCGATAACGTGGATTCCGTTACGTTCAGTAAAGATGTACTTAGCCATCTTAGGATTCCAGCGACGAGTTTGGTGACCAAAGTGTACACCAGCCTCAAGAAGTTGTTTCATTGAAATTACTGCCATGAGTATTTCTCCTTTTTGTTTTTTTCCTCTTCTTGACTTCAACTCGCAAAACGACCCAAGGGCAACTGCTTCACAATTCATCAAGAATGAGTATTATCGTTCACACGACAATTTTCATTCTACCATACTTTTCCAATATTTTCAAGCTATTTTGATATAATTTTTAATAGGGATTGTCACGGTAAAACCTGAAAAGAGGGCTCTATTCGAGTCCCTCTGTAAATTAATCTGCATAAATATATGTAACAAAACCTTCAGAAGTTGTTGTTGGATTGAACCATCCACGGTGATTTCCAATTGTACGATTACCTGCATAATTTGATTCTGATACTTGGATACGTGTTGTTGATTCAACAGCTGTAACAACCGCTACGTGACCATATCCACCATCATTCCAACATGCAATTGCTCCAACTTGAGGTGTTGAACCTGTACGGAAACCTGCTGCTGCTGCACTTGTAGCCCACTGTGCTCCATTACCCCAGTAGTCTCCAGCCCAAGGTGCCAATGTTTTTACTCCCCATGTACATTCTCCAATTGGATAACTTGAAGCGTTTGTACTGTATGTTGGACGAACTTTTGCACGGACAGGTGCTGCTGCAGATTCAGATACTGCTTGCACTTGAGCTGTTAAGTTAGTGTTTGCTGAAGCAAGTACTGATTGTTGTTGGCTAGCTCGTTTTTCTTTATAAGCTGCTTCTGCTACCGCAGCTGCACGAGCCTCTGCCTCAGCTGCTGCTTTTTGCTCTAATAGACTTGCTTTTTCCCCTTCAGCTGTCGCTTTCTCAGCAGCAAGACTTAATTCAGCAGCTTTTAGTTCTGCCTGTTTCGTAGTCAATGCTTGAGCATCATCAGCCAATTTTTGTTGATTAGCAATTACAGTATTGATAGCATCATTATTTGCTACTTGTTTTTCAGAAATAGCTTTTTTATCTGCCTTTTGTTGTTCTAACATTTTGTTGTTTGCAGATACGATTTCACTCATTGCAGCAACACGTGAAATAGCTTCTGTAATTGATTTTGAGTTTACAATGGTATTGATATAGCTAGTTACGGCTCCATTTGTTTGAGCACTACGAGCTTGTTTTTCCAACGATTGGTTACGAGAAACAATGTTTTTAGAAAGTTCTGTAATCTCACCCTCGAGTTTCTTAGATTCTGCTTGTAATCTATCATTTTCAGCTTGCAAGTTAGACTGCTCAGCTTGAATAGCTGATACTTGCTCCTGAATTTGGTCAACTTGTTTTTGGGCTTCTTGTTGTTGTGCTGTTAAGTTACTAATTTTATTATCTTGAGCAGCAATTTTGTCATCAGTCGTTTCTGCATGCGCAGTTGTTAAAACAGCTACTTGAGAAACCATTACTGTACTTAATAAAAGTGACGCTAAGATTTTTTTCTTCATATTACGTAGATACTCCTTCTTTTAAAGACAATACTAGTATACCAAAAAAAGGCCTAATAAATATTACGCCTTTGTTACATTTATATGTCGTTCTTATAGATAATATTTTTCAAAAATAAATTGAAAAACAGTAATCCATAAAAAATTTAAAATCATCGTCGGTACCAAGCTATAGACTATAAAAATCGACATGCTATCTACTGTCAACCCTACCATAAAAGCCAAAAGATAACTACCCATTTCAAACAGGAATGTCAGCACAATCATAGCTAGCATTCTTGTCCAACGATTCAACAAAATAACACTATTCAATTTATGAAGGAAGGCTCCCAATAAGATAAATAAGAGAGTTGTAATCCCTATTAGATGGAAAAAGTAAACATCATAAACCAAGCCTATAACAAAACAATAGACTAGGTAGAGATACTCTGATACTTCTATCGTCTCAAATAAGAGAAATAGAAAAAGAAAATGACTAGCCAAATGTACATGGGGGAAAAATGAGCCCAGAAGCTGGCTAATATGGGCGTCAATTAGAACAAAGAAAGGAAGCAATAAAAATACTCCAACTCGCTTCAACTGTCTCATTATGAATTCCCCACTAATTCTATCACATCTACATTATGAGTATCTGCACTCAATTTAACAGTTACTTCTCGTGTCAAATAGTCTGTACTATGCGTTGTGGCAACCACTTCACCAACAGGAATATCAGCAACGTTAAAGTTTCCTAATCCACCAGTAGTCACCTTATCTCCCGCACTAATATCGCTATTACTATTTAATTGGCTAATTTTAAGAACGTCATTTTCCTTGTCATAGCCAATAATAATTCCATAAATTGTAGTAGAGCCATGTTGAATTTTAACAGAAATCTTATCAGCATTTTCCGTATTTGTCAGAAGGTTGACTATAGTAGAGTTCTCCTCTACTTTTGAAACACTCCCAATCAAGCCACCATTTGCAATAGCTAACATGTTCTCAGAAGCACCTTTTGATCTACCTGCATCTAAGGTCAACTCCTGCTTCCAAGATACCGGAGAACGCATAATAACATCTGCTGCTAAAGTCTTTGTGGCTTGCAATTTAGACTTCATATCAAGCAATTGGCGCAGTTGTTCATTTTCTGTCTTTAAACTTTCCACCTCATTTGATTTAACTTCTAATTGGTAAAGCTGTTTCTTCAAACTTTCATTTTCATTATATGTTCGTGTCAAATGAGCCAAATCTGATTTGACAGAATCAAACCACTGAAAAGGTTTTTGTACAACTCTATCAACCAATGAGATTCCATCTCCTAATTTTGTCACAATTGTACTTGAATAAGTCGTCGCTAAGAGAGCTGACACAAGCAGAACAGTGACAAAAACAATAATGACATATTTTGATTTTTTAAAACGGTTCATATCCCTACCTTTATATCAAAAACTGTTACAGTAACTTTTTATCAATTCCTGAAAGCTACTAAGATTTTAAGAAAAATAAACAACAACCAAGTACGAGAATAACAAGAATGGTCAGCGTATCCTTTAGAGTCCATTTCAATTGTCGGTATTGACTTCTGCCTTTTCCACCCTGATAGCCACGCGCTTCCATAGCGATAGCCAAGGAATCTGCACGTTTTAAACTTGTCGCAAAAAGAGGAATCAAAATGGGAATCATCGCCTTTACTTTTTGAACGATGCTTCCTTCTCCAAAATCCACTCCACGAGCTTTCTGTGCATTCATAATCCGAGTCGTATCATCCATCAAGGTTGGGACAAAACGCAAACTCATAGACAGCATCAATCCAATTTCATGAACTGGAACTTTCACACGCTTTAAAGGTGCTAATAAAGCTTCGACAGCTGATGCCAAACTTAAAGGCATGGTTGTTAAGGTTAACAAAGTTGAAAAGAAAATAATCAATACAAAGCGACAAAAAATAATCCCAGCTTGTTGCAAAGCATAATCCGTGATTCTCACAAACGAAAACTCAAATAAAACATTCCCATTAGAAATGAAAAATAGTTGAAAAATAGTTGTGAAGGCAATCAAGAAAAACATAGACTTCAAGCCCTGAATAAAAAATGAAAGAGATACTCCTGACAAGGCAATAAATATCCCTGTCGCTATAAAAAGAATCAGATTCGTCAAGGGGTTATTAGCCCAAAACACAATCAAAATCAGTAGCATCATAGCAAGCAATTTGCTACGTGGATCCAATCGGTGAACAATCGAATCCCCTGGGATATAACGCCCCAAAATCATACTATCCATTTAGCGACTCCTTGAACTCCTCTATCTTAATCGGTAATCGTTTAAATGACACGCCTCTATCAGCCAATCGTTTACAAAAGGCCGTAATTTTAGGTACTCCCAACTGAACTTCTTCCATAAAAACAACGTCTTGAAAGACATCACTTGGTTTGCCCCCCTTTACTAAACGTCCCTTTTCCATTACATAGACTTGATTAGCATATTCAGCAACATCATCCATCAAATGCGTTACCAAGACGATGGTCATCCCTGACTGGTGGAGTTTTTTGAACAGGGTCATCAACTCTTTTCTCCCTAGAGGATCTAGACCAGCTGTTGGCTCATCTAAGACTAATATAGATGGCTCCATGGCAAGTATGCCTGCAATGGCAACACGTCTCATTTGTCCCCCTGACAGCTCAAACGGACTACGATCAAAAAGTGATTCATCAATTCCAACCAGAGCCAGTTTCTCACGCGCAGTCTTCACAGCATCTTCTTCAGAAACTCCAAAATTTTGCGGTCCAAAAGCAACGTCCTTCAAAACCGTTTCTTCAAAAATCTGATTTTCAGCAAACTGAAATACCAAGCCAACCTGTTTTCTAATTTGACGAATATCTTTATTTTTAGAAGTCGAGGTGATTAAGGTATCAAAAACCCTCACACTCCCTTGACTTGGCACCAATAAACCATTTAAGAGTTGTAAAATAGTTGATTTACCACTACCTGTGTGCCCAATTAAAGCTGTATAAGAGCCATCTTCAATCGTCAAAGAAACATCCGACAAAGCTGCTGAAGCTAAGGGAGTACCTTCTTGATATATAAAATTCACATTTTCTAGAGCAATTCCCATAGCTTATCCTCTAGCTCACTTTCTGTCAAATAATTTTCAGGTAAATCATAGCCATTCTGGCTCAAAGATTTTTTTAATTGATTAGCAAAAGGATCGTCTAATCCAATTTGATCTAAATCATTTCGAGAGAAAAGCTCCCTTGGACTACTAGTTGATTCAATTTCCCCTTTTTTCATGACCAATACGCGATCACTCATGGCGACTTCTTCCAAATCATGGGTAATAGAAATGACCGTCATATCATAGTCTTTTCGAATTCCTTTTACTGTCCCAATAAGTTCTCTACGCCCCTCAGGATCCAACATACTCGTTGCTTCATCTAAGATTAAAATAGCTGGTCTTAGGGCTACAACACCTGCAATGGCCACACGTTGCTTTTGGCCACCTGATAGACGCGCTGGCTCTCTCTTTTTAAAGTCCAACATGCCAACTAAAGCCAGAGCTTCTTCCACTCTCTTTTTCATTTCTTGACGAGAAAGTCCCTGATTTTCCAAACCAAAAGCAACATCATCTTCAACAGTCGCTCCAACAAATTGATTGTCTGGATTTTGAAAAACCATACCGATTTGACGACGTATATTCCAAACATTTTCCTCAGTCAAACGTTGGCCATCAATTACAATCTCTCCGGATTCTGCTTCCAGTAAGCCATCAATTAATCGAACCGTCGTTGATTTACCACTACCATTATGCCCTACAATCGAAAGCCATTCTCCACGTTTCACGTGAAACGTAATATCCTTCACATCGTAGTAGTTCTGATTTTCTTTATAGCGAAAAGAAAGATTTTTTACATCAATTATTGATTTCATTTCGAACCAAATGTCCCTTTAAATACATAGGCACTACCCTTGAAATAGTCATAGCCAGAGTAGATAGTGAAAAATAAGGCTACATAAAGTAGAACTTGACCAAGCAAAGTCCAATGTAATAGCAAGAAAATAATAGCAAACATCTGACTAAAAGTTTTAATTTTTCCAGGCATTGCTGCTGCTAAAATTGTTCCACCAGTTTCAACCAATAAAAGCCTTAAACCTGTCACAGCTAACTCACGACAGATAATCACTGCAACAATCCAAGCCGGAGCCATACCTAACTCAATCAACATAATAAAAGCCGACATAACTAGTAACTTATCCGCCATAGGATCTGCAAATTTACCAAAATTACTGACCACATTCCATTTACGAGCTAAATATCCATCTAAATAGTCGGTAATACTGGCAACAGCAAAGATAATAGCTGCAACTATATGACTCTCTATCGAATTTCCTATCGTTAAAATAAAGATAAAAATAGGTATAAAGAGAATTCGACCTATTGTTAAGAGATTGGGAATTTGTTCTTTTTTCATTCGTTTTTCCTTAATTTTTAGTAAAGGTTACAGTGATTTGTCCAGTCTGAGCTGTTAATTTCGATAAATCAACAGTCTGATTATCTACTGTCAAATCAACACCTTTTACAACACCTAACGTAATTGTTACAGGACTTTTAGTTGCAACTGTTGCTTCTGCACTTTTCTTCTTTGGCGATAAGGTTACACCGCCCTCAAGTTCGCTTTCTGAAACACTGACCCAACTTGTAACATCTGAAACTGCCAATTGCAATTTAACTGTTTCCTTACTTGTCTTATAAGCGATTTCTACATGATTTCCTTCGCCTGATACACTTATAGCTGATTCTATACTAGAAGAACTACTACTTGAGGAGTGGGGAACAGAGCTAGTTGAACTTGTTGATTGAACCACACTGTAATTAGAAAGAGAAGGCTCCTCTGGTTGAGTTTGAATATAGTTCCAAACATAATAAGTCACAAAAATTAAAATCGATAAAGCAAAAAGGATAAAATAAAATAAAGGTAAAAATGATGTTTTTTTCTTCTTTTTCTTACTTGAACGTCTACGACCTGTCAACTCATCTTCATCAACATCTACTTCCTCATAAGTAATCATACTCCCAGAATCATAAGCATCCAAAACAATTTGGTCATCTAACTCAACAGCCCATGCATATTTTTTCAAGAAAGAACGCGTGTAAAAAGGACTTGGAAGTTGATCGAAATCGTCTGCTTCCATTGCTTCCAACATATCTAACTGGATTTCTGTCTTTTTCTGCAATTCATCTAAACTCAATCCCTGATTGATTCTAGCTAATCGTAAAACCTCTCCAATTGTTTTTTTTCTCATACTTGTCATCCCTTCTTTCTAGTGTCTATTATGATAGGTTACTACGATGGGAATATTGTAAAATCAACTATGTCACCATCATCTATTAAATGATGTCCAGCATCAAGGACATCCTCTAAAGTAATTTCCTGTAAAATTTTCGGCAAATCAAAAATTGTCTCACCATTTTCAAAAGCATCATATTGCGTTGCAATAAATTCAAGAGAGTTCATGCTACTGAAAAATTCGCCAAACATCTCTCTTTTGATAATATCTAAATGTTCCTCTGTAATATCTAAATCCTTTGTAAAATTACGAATAGCCTTCCTAAATTGATGAGACAAAGCAACTGGCTCTTTCGTATCTATTGTCAACATGACAAAATGAAAGCGACTTGTTATTTCAACTTCCAGAGATAAGGACGCATCAATTTTACCTGATTCATAACATTTTTGAAAACGATCCGAAGTCCAACCAAACATCATTGCAAACAATAATTTTAATAAAATATGATGTCGATAGCAATCCGCTTCAGAAACTTCTCGCTTACCTCTAACTCCAATCGCTAGTTTGGGAGAAGATACTTCCATTCTCATACTATCTGTTGGCTTTACAGGCTGTAAAAACAACTTTTCTCTTGCTACTTCCTGAAAATCTGAATCTTTCAGTTCTTTGCTTTCAAAATAGTCCTGTACTCGCTCCACATCAAAATTACCAACTAAAAACAGAGACATGTTTACAGGTTTGTAAAACTTTGTAAAATTTTCTTGCAAATTAGTTAGATTGATTTGGGAAATGGACTCCTCACTTCCAACTATATCAGTTGCTAAAGGTGTACCAGGATACAAATTCGCTAAAGTTGAAAAGAATAAACACGAATCTGGATCATCTTGGTACATTTCTCGTTCTTGCTGAATAATATCCTGCTCTGTCAGAATGGAAGCTTCAGTAAAGTGTGCTGATGTTACCAATTCATCAAGTAAATCTAAATTTTCTAAAAAATAATCCGTTGCTGAAAAAAGATAGTTTGTTTTTGTAAAGCTTGTAAAGGCATTACTATCTGCACCTAGACTCGTAAAAGCCGACATCAAATCACTAGAATCTTCTCTCTCAAATAATTTATGTTCAAGAAAATGAGCAATTCCTCCAGGATATTGTTTTACATATCCGTCAACTTCTGTGACAAACGTATCTACCGAACCAAACTGTACAGTGACACTCCCGTAAACCTCTTTAAATTCCTTTTTAGGCAAAAGAGCAACTGTCAATCCGTTGGCCAAACGAGTTCGATAAACCTTTTCTTTTACAGCTGGATAGTATTTTTCTTCAAAAACAACCTTTGTCATTCTATTCCTTCCATAAAGTAAATCGCTTGTAGTTTCACATTATTAGCTACTCTACAAATAGCATCTTTGTCAATTTGTTCAAGCTCTGCAATCCAACTTTTAAAGTCTGCTGAAGATTTTCCAAATAAGGCATTTTGATAAGCACGTTCAATCAATGAAGATTGATTATCTTGAGAAAGTAACAACGACCAACGAATCATTTCCTTGGTCTGATTTAACTCAAACTCTGTAAAATAACCTTTTTTTAAATCAAGCAGTTGATTATTCATCATTTTACGAGCCTGGTTACGATTTTCTCGATTGATACCAGCATACATCCTCAAGAATCCACTAAATAAATCAAGCTCACTTGAAATGGTATAAGCTAATCCAGCATTTTCACGGACATTTGTAAAGAGCTTAGAGTGAGCAAATCCACCAAGTAAACCATTCATTACAATCATGGGTAAATGTTGCTCATCACCATATTTAGAACGGTAATGATAACCTAATTCCAAAATGGATTGTCCCACATTTTTCCGAACCATACCTTCCTGAAGGATATTAGAATAAGGTTGACAATACTGAACCTTCACATCTCCTTTTCGACCTTTAAAGCCAAATGATTCTAATACATTTTGAATTTCAACCTCATTAAAATCACCTAGGAAAAAGAAATCTATTCGATCATTGGCTAAAAATTCTTGGAAACAAGAATAAGAACTTTGTGGAGTTTCAGCTAAAATACGATTTCGTAAATCACTATATTCCAATTGAAGACGTTCATCATGAAAAAACAATTTATCCAATTCTTTATGTGCAAAATAAAAAGAATCATCCATATCAGCTGCTAAACTTGCTAGCAATTGTTTTTTCTCAATTTCAAATAAGGCCGGATCAAACCCATTATCAACTACTGCGGGTGAAAAAAGAGTTTCTTTTACAAGTTCCAAAATCTGAGAGGTTAGCACGTTTTTCCTACTTAAAAACTCATCACGAACATAGGTAAATGTCAATTCTATAATGTGGCTTTGCCCTCTTCTGAAACAATTGGTTGACATATCTGTACCGTATAGACTGGCCAAGTGTCTCCTCAAATCTTGAGAAGTGGGGTACATCTGATTAGCAGTCTCTAGCATACTTGCACTCAACATGTGACCTGCAATCGTATCAAGGGATAATGGAGCGGTAAAACGCACGGTAATTTTGTTTGTTTTAAACTTTTTTGATTGGATAAAATGTGTTGAAATTCCATGCACTAACTCCATGATTTACCTCCTTATATACAGACTTCTATTATATCACGAAAACCTGAAATTTTCTTGTTCCCTGTAACACTTTTGAAATAAAAATCGCTTACATTTCTCGCTGTCTCTCTCACTATTTTTAGGAAAATATGGTATAATACCAAAGATTGAGGTGAATTATGGAATACAAATTATTTGAAGAATTTATTACCCTCCAAGCACTACTCAAAGAACTTGGAATTACACATAGCGGAGGAGCTATTAAATCATTTCTCTCTGAACATTCTGTTTACTTTAATAGGGAATTAGAGAGTCGTCGTGGAAAAAAACTTCGTATTGGCGATAAAGTTGACATCCCTGACATGAACATTGACATCTTGTTGACACAACCTACTTCTGAAGAACAAGATGAATACCAAGCTGATAAAGTTGAAAAAGAACGGATCGCTAAACTTGTCAAAAAGATGAATAAGGGAGTTAAAAAAGACAAATCGAAACCTGCTTCATCACCTAAAAGCCAACAAGCTCCACGATTCCCTGGTAGATAATCATGTGGCTACAACATCTATCTCTCAAGACTTTTCGTAATTACAAAGAAACGAAAATAGACTTTAATCCTAAATTGAATGTCTTTTTGGGACGTAATGCACAAGGAAAAACAAACATGTTAGAGGCTATCTATTTTTTAGCCTTAACGCGTAGTCATCGAACTCGAACAGATAAAAATCTCATTCATTTTGATGAGGAACAACTTCATCTTTCAGGTCTCGTTCAGAAAAAAACTGGATCCATTCCCCTAGAAATCGAACTAACACAAAAAGGCCGTGTAACAAAAGTTAATCACTTAAAACAGGCACGCCTTTCAGATTATGTAGGACACATGAATGTTGTCTTATTTGCTCCTGAAGATTTACAACTAATTAAAGGAGCACCTTCGATTCGACGAAAATTCATTGATATGGAACTTGGGCAAATTAAGCCAATCTATTTATCTGACTTAACCAATTATAACCACATCCTAAAGCAAAGAAACACTTACCTAAAATCAGCTCAAAAAATAGATGAAACATTCCTTTCTGTGTTAGATGATCAGCTAGTTGATTATGGATGTCGTGTAATGAATCACCGCTTAGATTTCATAAAAAAACTAGAATCATTTGGGCGTAAGAAACATTTTGAACTCTCTAATCAGATCGAAGAGTTGTCAATATTCTATCAATCTTCTGTCAATATAACTGACAAACAAAACTTATCCGAATCTTTCAAAATTGCTTTAGAAAAAAGTAGATCCAGAGATTTATTTAAAAAGAATACTGGTGTCGGTCCTCATCGAGATGACATTTCTTTTTATATAAATGGGATGGATGCTAGTTTCGGAAGCCAAGGTCAACATCGTAGTCTCGTCCTCTCGATAAAATTAGCAGAAATCGAATTAATGGAAAGCATTACCACAGAATCTCCTATATTACTGCTTGACGATGTGATGAGTGAACTTGACAACACTAGACAGTTAAAATTATTAGAAACGATTTCTCAATCAATCCAAACCTTTATCACAACAACAAGCTTAGACCATCTTCAAAATCTGCCAGAAAATCTAAGTATCTTCACTATTCAGGATGGTAAAGCTTCTGTAAATGGAAATTGACAACATTGTAAAAGAACTCCTGTTTTCACTGGAGTTCTTTTCATTGTTTTTTACATAGAATACTTTGGTGCCTCATTAGTAATTTGCACATCATGAGGATGGCTTTCTTTCAAACCAGCACCAGACATTTCAATAAATTGAGCATTATCGTGTAGTTCTTTAAGGTTAGCTGCACCACAGTAACCCATACCAGAGCGAATACCACCAATCATTTGGAAAACAATATCAGCTGCCGCTCCTTTATAAGCAACACGACCTTCAATTCCTTCTGGAACGAGCTTGTTTGCTTCATTGACAGAACCTTGGAAATAACGGTCGCTTGAACCTTTCTTCATAGCAGCAATTGATCCCATACCACGGTAAGTCTTGAATTTACGTCCTTGGAAGATTTCAGTTTCGCCTGGAGCTTCATCAGTTCCAGCAAACATAGATCCAAGCATAACAGCATTTCCACCTGCAGCAAGTGCTTTTACAATATCTCCAGAATACTTGATCCCACCGTCAGCAATAATCGTTTTACCATATTCGCGCGCAACAGCTGCAGCATCGTAGATAGCTGTTACTTGCGGAACACCAACACCAGCAATCACACGAGTAGTACAGATAGAACCTGGTCCAATACCAACCTTAACAACGTCTACACCCGCTTCATAAAGGGCACGTGCACCTTCAGCAGTAGCAATATTTCCAGCAATCAAAGTCCGATCTGGGAAATGAGCACGAATCTCGGCAATTTTACGCAAGACACCTGCAGAATGACCATGTGCAGTATCAATAACAATCGCATCCGCTCCTGCCTCAAAAAGAGCCTCTGCACGTTCAAATGTATCTGAAGTAACACCTACTGCACCTGCAACTAGAAGACGACCAAATTCATCTTTAGCCGCATTTGGAAACTCAATAACTTTTTCAATATCTTTGATAGTGATCAAACCAGAAAGACTGCCTTCTTCATCGACCAACGGAAGTTTTTCAATACGATGCTCTTGAAGAATACTCTCAGCCGTTGCAAGATCCGTACCCACAGGAGCAGTAACAAGATTTTCACTAGTCATATGGTTTGAAATTGGTTGATTATAATCTGAAATAAAACGAAGATCTCGGTTTGTCAAAATACCAACCAATTTACGATTTTCAAGTGTTTCAACAACTGGAACACCACTGATGCGGTAACGACCCATAAGCTCATCTGCTTCAGCAATTGTATGTTCAGGCGTCAAGAAGAACGGATCAATAATAACTCCATTTTCAGAACGTTTTACCTTACGAACCTCGTCTGCTTGTTGAGCAATTGACATGTTTTTATGGATAACTCCGAGACCACCTGCACGAGCAATAGCAATGGCCATTTGACTCTCTGTAACTGTGTCCATGGCAGCGGTAATAATTGGGATATTTAAAGTCAAATTATCTGCCAATTTAGTTGTTAAATCTGCATCGTTAGGCAACACATGACTTTCAGCTGGAATAAGCAATACATCATCAAAGGTAAAACCTTTTTTCAAAAATTTAGTGTCCCAATTAGACATTCGAAGTTTCCTCTTTTCTTTCTTTTTGAGCTTGACTCTTTTTATATTGTATCTATCATACCATTCTATAAAAATTTGTCAAATGTTACAGGGGTAAATAAAAAACTATCTTTTCTTCGAGATAGAAATGATAGTTTCTTGTAAAATAAACTTAGTTAAAGTAATGAAGTCCCATTGCCCCTTTTACCTCAGATAGGGTTTGACCCGCAACTTCACGCGCTCTTTCACTACCTTTTTGAATCATATTATAAACTTCTCCCATATCCTTAGCAAATTCAATACGGCGCTCACGAATAGGACCCAGTTCACGTTCTAATATTTCAAGTAGATAACGCTTGGTCTTCACATCACCAAGACCACCTCGTTGATAACGTTCTTTCATATCAGCAATTTCTTGAGCATCTTCTGGACGACCAAAAACATCTAGATAATGGAAAACCATATTTCCCTCAATCTTACCTGGATCCTCAACGCGGATATGATCTGGATCTGTATACATACTCATTACTTTTTTACGCAAAGTATCCGCATCATCAGCTAAATAAATACCATTATTTAGTGATTTAGACATTTTAGCATTTCCATCTAAACCAGGCAAACGCCCTGCTCTCTCATTTTCTGGATAAATACCTTCCGGCTCTACCAAGACATCACAGTTATATGCATTGTTAAAAGAACGAACAATTTCACGAGTTTGCTCAATCATTGGTTTCTGATCTGTCCCAACAGGAACATAATTAGCCTTGAAAGCTGTGATATCAGCTGCTTGAGCGATTGGATAGACCAAGAATCCTGTCGGAATGCTTTCTCCAAATCCTTTCTGAGAAATCTCTGTCTTGACTGTTGGATTTCGCTCCAAACGTGCTAACGAAACTAGATTCATATAATACATAGACAACTCAGCCAACTCTGGAATCTGGCTTTGAATAAAAATAGTTGACTTATTTGGATCCAATCCAACTGCAAGATAATCCAAAGCCACATTTCCGATAGACTCTACAATGGTTTGAGGATCTTTGGCATGATCTGTCAAGGCTTGTTGGTCAGCCAAGAACACAAACATATCATACTTATCCTCTTCCTGTAATAATACTCGATTTTTGAGACTTCCAACATAATGTCCAATATGCAATTTTCCTGTTGGACGGTCTCCTGTTAAAATAATGGGTTTAGTCATTTTGTTCTCCTTCGATATAGTCCTTTCAATTATAGCATTTTTTTAATGAAATAACCGTAATTTATCAAAATAAATCAGCCTTGCTTTTTACAGATTTGTGTAAAGGATACTGTAAATATAATTTACACAAAATTGACAAATAAAAATTTGAATATTTCTGTATTTTCTAGTAGAATAAATATATTACACATATAGGAGAAAAATATTGCTTACAGTATCTGATGTTTCACTACGTTTTAGTGATCGCAAACTTTTTGATGATGTCAATATCAAATTTACAGAAGGAAATACTTACGGATTAATCGGTGCTAATGGTGCCGGAAAATCAACCTTTTTAAAAATTTTAGCTGGAGATATCGAACCTACTACTGGTCACATCTCTCTTGGTCCAGATGAACGTCTCTCTGTTCTTCGTCAAAATCACTTTGACTACGAAGATGAACGTGCCATTGATGTCGTTATCATGGGAAATGAAAAACTTTATAGCATCATGAAAGAGAAAGATGCTATCTACATGAAGGAAGATTTCTCAGACGAGGACGGGGTTCGTGCTGCCGAACTCGAAGGAGAGTTTGCCGAACTTGGAGGTTGGGAAGCAGAGAGTGAAGCCTCTCAACTACTTCAAAACCTAAACATTCCAGAAGAATTACACTACCAAAACATGAGCGAATTGGCCAACGGTGAAAAAGTAAAGGTTCTCCTCGCCAAAGCACTTTTTGGTAAACCAGATGTTCTTCTCTTGGACGAGCCTACTAACGGTTTGGATATCCAATCGATTACTTGGTTAGAAGACTTCTTGATTGACTTTGATAACACAGTTATCGTAGTATCCCACGACCGTCACTTCTTAAACAAAGTTTGTACTCACATGGCCGACCTTGACTTTGGAAAAATCAAACTCTATGTCGGAAACTACGACTTCTGGAAGGAATCTTCTGAGCTTGCTGCTAAATTGCTAGCAGACCGTAATGCTAAAGCAGAAGAAAAAATTAAACAATTGCAAGAATTCGTTGCTCGTTTCTCTGCCAATGCTTCTAAGTCAAGGCAGGCAACATCACGTAAGAAAATGCTTGATAAGATTGAGCTAGAAGAGATTGTACCATCTAGTCGTAAATATCCATTTATCAACTTTAAAGCGGAACGTGAGATTGGTAATGATCTCTTGACAGTAGAAAATCTAACTGTAAAGATTGATGGTGAAACTATCTTGGATAATATTAGTTTCATCTTGCGTCCAGATGATAAGACAGCACTTATTGGACAAAATGATATTCAAACGACTGCATTAATTCGTGCAATCATGGGAGATATTGACTATGAAGGAACTGTCAAGTGGGGAGTTACAACTAGTCAATCTTACCTACCAAAAGATAACTCAGCTGATTTTGCAGGAGGAGAATCAATTCTTGACTGGTTGCGTCAATTCGCAAGTAAAGAAGAAGATGACAATACTTTCCTACGTGGCTTCCTCGGCCGTATGCTCTTCTCTGGAGATGAAGTTAACAAACCTGTAAATGTCTTGTCAGGGGGAGAAAAAGTTCGTGTCATGCTTTCAAAACTCATGCTCTTAAAATCAAATGTCCTTGTACTTGATGATCCAACAAATCACTTGGACTTGGAATCTATCTCAAGCTTGAATGATGGATTGAAAAACTTTAAAGAATCAATCATCTTTGCTAGCCATGACCACGAATTTATTCAAACTTTGGCTAACCATATCATTGTCTTATCTAAAAATGGCGTCATTGACCGTATCGATGAAACCTACGATGAATTCCTAGAAAATGCAGAAGTACAAGCAAAAGTTAAAGAACTTTGGAAAGACTAAATAAAACTTCAAAACTCAGTTGGGTTAACCAACTGAGTTTTCTATCATTCTACGAGGTAACATGAAATCATTTTTAAAAACATATCGAACCTATTTTATTTCTCTCATCATTCCTGTAGTGATTATGTCTGGAGTATATCTATCTCAAGGTATCTACTGGAATAGCGACAACTCTCCTCTATTAGGAGATGGCTTTCATCAATACGTTATTTTTGATGTAGCCTTACGAAATATCCTACATGGAAATAGTAGTCTGTTTTACACCTTTACAAGTGGTCTAGGGCTAAACTTCTATGCCCTATCTAGTTATTACTTGGGTAGTTTTCTCGCGCCTCTAGTTTACTTTTTTGATCTAACGAACATGCCAGATGCTGTCTATCTGACCACTCTCTTAAAATTTGGATTGATTGGTCTGTCAACCTTTTTTAGTTTGAATAAATTGTTTCAATCTATCCCTCAGACTTTAAAACTAGCCTTATCTACTTCCTATGCTCTGATGAGTTTCACTGTCAGTCAATTAGAGATAAAAACCTGGCTAGATGTTTTTATCTTGATTCCTTTAATTATAACTGGTTTACATCTACTGATAACTGAAAAGAAACTCCTATTGTACTTTACAAGTCTGTCAATCTTATTTATTCAAAATTATTATTTTGGATATATGACAGTATTGTTTCTTATTTTCTGGTATCTCTGTCAAATTTCGTGGGACTTTAAGACTCGAAAATCATCTGTTCTTGATTTCATAGTTATCTCCTTTTTAGCTGGTATGGCTAGTTTGATTATGACTCTTCCCACTCTATTTGATTTACAGACACATGGGGAAAAATTGACTGAAGTTACAAAGTTTCAAACTGAAAGTAGCTGGTATCTTGATCTCTTTGCTAAGCAATTCATTGGTTCCTTTGACACAACAAAGTATGGGGCCATCCCAATGATTTTTGTTGGACTATTTCCCTTTATTTTGACCATTTTATTTTTTACGCTGAAATCTATTAAGTTTCACGTGAAACTCATATATGTAATATTCTTTGCATTTCTAATTGCAAGCTTTTACATAGAAGCTCTTGACTTATTTTGGCAAGGCATGCATACTCCAAACATGTTTTTACATCGCTATGCTTGGATTTTCTCTACCTTGTTAATTTACACAGCAGCAGAAGTCTTAAAGCGTCTGAAAGAACTTAAAGTCTGGAATTTTTTAGTTTCGCTTTTTCTTGTAGTAGCAGGATTTTTAGCTACCATCTATCTAAAATCGCATTATTCTTTTTTAACAGATTTGAATATTCTGCTTACTCTTGAATTTTTGGTTGTCTATTCTCTTTTACTCCTTGCAGTTATCAAAAAGTTTATATCTGTGAATCTATTTGCCATTCTAATCTCTTTATTTATACTGGTTGAAATGAGTTTAAATGCTTCATCTCAAATGGACGGAATTGCTAAGGAATGGGGATTTGCTTCTCGAAGTGCTTATAGTCGAGATATCCTAGCTATGGAATCTTTCTCAACATATATTGGAAATCAATTTACTCGTACTGAAAAACTACAAACTCAGACAGGAAATGACAGTATGAAATTCAACTACAATGGAATCTCTCAATTTTCATCTGTTCGAAATCGTTCATCAAGCTCTACTTTAGATAAACTTGGTTTTAAATCCTCTGGGACTAATCTCAATCTCCGATATGCAAATAATAGTATTTTGGCTGATAGTTTATTTGGTATCCAGTACAATATCTCAGACAGTCCTATTGATAAGTATGGCTTTAAAGATATCTATCAAAAAGATAATCTTACCCTATATGAAAATCAATACTCTCTTCCGATTGCAGTTGCTAGTCAATCTGTTTACAATGATGTCAAGTTCAATGAACATACCTTGGATAATCAGGCCTCATTTTTAAATCAACTTGCTAACGTCAATTTTGATTATTTTTCTCCAATACCTTATGAAAAAACAGAAAAAATAGAAAATACTAATGATTTGATTAGTGTCACAAGTTCTTCAAATGAAGATGCAGCAATCCAGTATCAAATTGAAGTTCCAGAAAACAGCCAAGTTTATCTCTCTTTCATAAACCTTCACTTTTCTAACGATAAACAAAAGAAGGTTGACATCCTTGTAAATGGTGAAAAAAAGACTTTTACAACTGATAATGTCTTCTCCTTCTTTAATCTAGGATATACTAAAGAGAAAAAAACTTTCAATATCAATGTTAGTTTCCCTGGAAATTCACAAGTATCATTTGAATCTCCTACCTTCTATCGTTTAGATACCAAAACTTTCACCGAGGCAATTCAAAAAATTAAAGAACAACCTGTCACAGTATCAACTTCTAAAAACAAGGTTTTTGCTACATATGATGTCCAACAAGATACATCTATTTTCTTCACCATTCCTTATGACAAAGGTTGGTCTGCCTACCAAGATGGTAAGAAAATAGAAATTAAACAAGCTCAAACTGGATTTATGAAAGTTGACATTCCCAAGGGGAAAGGAACTATTACACTTTCCTTCATTCCCAATGGTTTTATTACTGGAGCAATCTGTTCCTTTACTTCTCTCTTACTATTTGGAATCTATAATCACAGACGAAAGTCATCTAAGGCATAAAAAATCGACCAGTTAATCGGTCGATTTTTTTAATCTTCTTCCATTTTCTTATGTTGATAGGCTAGCATACCTAAACCAGTAAATAGAGCTAGTATGACAGCTAGGAAAATGACTTGTTGATAGAGATTGTTTGTCGTAATCCCGAAACTGAATAGCTCATTGGTAACCAGGGATTAATAGATCTAAAGAAATCATTTGTCAAAGCAAGTGGATAAGTACCTGCACTTGATGCTAACTGTAGTAAAAGCAAAATAAGTGAGAAAAAAGCTCCTATACGGCTATTCCACGTTGCTAAAGTGGTCACCATAGACATGAATACTAAACTTGTTAGGATGATGAGAATAAATATTCTCATCTCATGATTAGCAGTTAAACCAATAAGCTGAACTCCTCCATATACCAAAATTCCTGCCAAAACAGCTATAATACCATTTATTTCAGCTCAAGATTTCAACCAAGCCCAACGGCTCTCTGGATGACGTCCTGAAGGCAATTTCGCAAATATCATATTTGTTGATATTGCTGCAAAAAAAAGAGCAACTGATATCATATAAGGAGCTATTGCGATTCCATTTACAGGAACTTGATCATTGTCTGTTTTTGAAAGATTGAGTGGATTTGACAAAATCTCTGCATTTTTAGATTCTGTTGATACTGATTTGAGTTGATCACTAGCATTACCTAGTCCTTGTCCTAAAGAAGCAAGTCCTGTCTGTAAATCTTCCAATCCAGAAGTTAACTTTGTTCCACCTTCTGCTAGTTTCCTAGATCCATCTGCCAATTTATTAGCTCTATTCTCTAATGGAGAAGCACCTGAAAGTAACTGACTGGATTTGTCTGCTAATTGCCCAGATCCTGATTGTAATTAACCAACTCCTGCTGTCAATCTAGAAGATTTTTGTGTCAAGGTGTTTGAGCCTGAAACTAGTTTATCCAAACTACCTGTCAAGGTGGCATTTTTTTCACTTAGTTGACTTGCGCCCTGAGAAACTTTATCAACACCTGTAGTATATGCGTTTACACCTGATGCAATCGACTGACTGGCAGGAACTAATTTGCTAGTAACATCTCCTTGTATCTCTGTTAATCCACTTGACAATCCTATCAAAGAAGTAGAAGTAATAGGTGATACTTGATTAGATTGATTTTTTAAAGTCGAAAGATTAGAAGATTGATTTTGTAAGTTTTCTAAACTTCCCTGTAAATCTTGTACTAAAGCTACAATTGACTGAGCCGATTGAATACTATCAGTTGAATTTTGAGATACAGAATCACTTATCTCAGTTTGTTGCTCACTTGTCAATGATTGATAAGCTGCTGTCGATTGAATATTGGATAATGTAGTTGTTTTTTCAGATAAATCACTTGGTAAAGTCACTACCATATAGTAATCGCCATCTTCCAATCCCTTCTTTCCTTCCTCTTCATCTACAAAATGAAAATCCAAGGTTTTATTTTCTTTTAAATTGGACACCATGTCTTTTCCTATTGCCATAGTATTACCATTATAGGAAGCCTCTTTATCATTATTTACAACTGCCACAGGTAAGTCAGACAATTGCCCATATGGATCCCACATTGATGACAAAAATATGATATTGTACAGATCTGGAATAAGAGAAATCCCGATCATGACAATAATAAAGGTTGGTTTTTTTTAAATTGCTTTCCATTCTTTAAACTTAGTTTCTCCTTTTTTAAACATATTGTCTAAAATTTTGATATAATAGATTATACATTAAAAAATCTAAATTACAAGATAAAAAATCTATTTTTAGACATATAGTCTAATTTGTTTACAAGGAGGAAATATGCAAGAAAGTAACAAACGCTTAAAAACAAAGCGAACTATTGAAAATGCTATGGTACAATTACTGATGGAACAGCCATTTGATAAAATTTCTACTGTCAAATTAGTAGAAAAAGCCGGAATTAGTCGTTCCAGCTTCTATACTCACTATAAGGATAAGTATGATATGATTGAGCACTATCAAAGCAAGCTATTCCATACATTTGAATATATTTTTCAAAAACATGCTCATCACAAAAGAGACGCTATTTTAGAAGTTTTTGAATATCTAGAGTCAGAACCACTTCTGGCTGCCCTTCTTTCTGAAAATGGGACTAAAGAAATCCAAAATTTCTTACGAAATAAACTTCATATCATGCTTAGTACAGATTTACAAAAGCGATTTATGCAACTGAATCTAAATACCACCGAATTAGAATATAGTAGCATCTATCTAACTCATGCACTTTTTGGTGTCTGCCAAACTTGGATTGCACATGGAAAAAAAGAAAGTTCTCAAGAAATAACAGACTTCCTTATGAAAATGCTTGGTGATACAAATTGATACAAAAAGAGGAACACAGCTGTGTTCCCTTTTATCTATACTCCGCCAGTAGGACTCGAACCTACGACATCATGATTAACAGTCATGCGCTACTACCAACTGAGCTATGGCGGATAAAATAGTCCGTACGGGATTCGAACCCGTGTTACCGCCGTGAAAAGGCGGTGTCTTAACCCCTTGACCAACGGACCTTCTATCTGTAGCAGATATAACCATTATATCAATTTCTTGCTAATTGTCAATCACTTTTGAGATTTTTTCTCTAAAATATCTTTTAATTTTCTAATTTTTAATCTTGAAATAGGACAACGATGGTCTTCATAGAAAACAATTTCTAAGTTTTTTCGATCAATTTCTCTGATATTGCCTATATTTACCAAAAATGACTTGTGAGGAGAATAAAATCGCTGAGTATGTTTGTCCTTTTCCTGAATATCTGTCATGGTACCATAAAACTCTTTTGCAAAATTCTTACCAATAATGCGCAATTTATGAGATACCCCTGTTGTTTCAATATACAAAATATCATGGTAAGGAATTTTTAAATCATTTCCCTTGTAATTGTAGTCGAAATAATCTACAACATCTTCATTTTCAAGTAACATACTCTTCGTGTAGAAGATATTTTGCTCAATTCTCTTCTTAAACATCTCATCATTGATATCCTTATCAACAAAATCTAGGGCTGATACCTGGTATTTATATGTTAGAGTCGCAAACTCTGATCGACTAGTGATAAAGACGATAATAGCGTAAGGATTGTAATGACGAATGAGCTGAGCCACTTCAAATCCCTTTTTCTCAATTCCATGAATATCGATATCTAGGAAATAAAGCTGATTTACTTCATCATTTTCAATGTATTCTTCAAATTCACGGACTTTTCCCGTTGTCTTGTATGATATTGGAATATTCGATTCTTTCGAAATTTCATCCAATATTCTCTCTAGTCTCACTTGATGTTCAATAACATCTTCTAAAATTAAAACTTTCATTCAAATTCCCTCTTAAATCTAATGATTTGTCTAAATGTACTGCCTTCCATCTCTGTTTCTAAAATAATATTGTTGTACTTATCTAGTAGTTCTTTCACATTATTTAATCCGACTCCGCGATTTCTTCCCTTAGTGGAGAATCCTAAGGCAAATAGATCTCCTGAAGGAGTCATCGTCATTTTACATGAATTCTGAATCACAATAACTGTTTCAGTTTCCATCTTAATAACTGCTACTTCCATCTGCTTTTTATAGCTATCAGCCGATCCTTCGACAGCATTATTCAATAAAACGCTCATGATACGAACCAAATCCAATAGTTCAATTGGAAGCTTGGTAATCGTATCTTTTACTTCCAGTGTAAACTCTACACCATTATTTCGAGCATAGACAATTGACTGAGCAACCAAACTTCGTAAAGCTGAGTCTTCTATGTTGTTCAAATCAAAGTAAGTGTACTTATCTGAACGCAATTTATGATTTGCTTTGACTAAAACTTCATTGTAAATTCTGTCAATTTCCTGTAAATTACCACTGTCAATTGCCATCTGCATGCTGACAAGCATTCCAGCATAATCATGTCGAAAACCACGGATTTCATTATACAGACCAACAATTTCATCTGTGTAATTCTGTAAATGTTTCTGTTCAAATTTCTTCTGCTTCAAAGCAATCTCTTTCTCCATTTGAACTTTATGAGAATTCATTGCAAAGAAGGTCAAAAGGAGAGAGATAAAGACAATAGATGACAAAATACTTCCAAAACTATTCAAATGTTTAATCGTACTTACCATATCTGAAACGAAAGATACAATATGTAGCAATAGTAAAGCAAAAAATACTTTTTTCAAGAAAGGATAAAGGTAGTCCTCATCAAAATAGGCTAGTTCCAAATGGAAATAGTAAATGATTTTTAATGTAACAAAATAGGTTAACACCGTCACAACGAAAAAGAATGGGAAATGATATTGTAAAACAAAATTATCTCCTGTTATAGAGGAGAAAGTTACGGACAGAAAGTTATGAGTGCTCTCATATAAAAGAGATAGTAGTAAACTTAGGAATAGTCCTCTATCCCTCTCATACTGTTTCATCCATCGAAAATAGGAATATAATCCCAAAGGAAATAAAAATCTTTCAATCCCTAACCCATCTAAATATAGAATATATAAGGGAAAATCAAATACTATTTCTGTTAGTAATGTATAAGCACCAAAAACGAATAATTCTTTTCTATTTATTTGACCTTTACAAATAAAATGGTAACTGTGACTAATAATTAAAAAATGAACAATAACCGTCCCAAATCCAAATAAATCCATTACTCTTTCCCCTTATTTCATTACTTTTTTCTTTGTAAAATAAAATCACGGAAGAATTTTGACAACCTCATCTCCCCACCTTTAATCTTTTGTAAGTCTTTTTCCTTCAAAGCTACAAACTGTTCCAATTTAACTGTGTTTTTCATAATAAAATCTCCTAAAATGTTTTTTCTTGTAAGCTAACTTACAAAAACCATTATACAAAATGGAATTTCGTTTTAGATAAAATTCTCTCAACTGTCATTTTTTTCTCCCAAAGTGTACTTTTTTAAGAAAAAAGCCGGGAAAATTCCCAGCTTTGCTATTATATTGATCCCAGCAGGATTCGAACCTGCGACCGTTCGCTTAGAAGGCGAATGCTCTATCCAGCTGAGCTATGAGACCTAATACAATTATTCTACCAAAAATTCAATTAAAAGTCAATTTTCTATTTATGGTAGGGGAATCCCTGCTGAATCGTAAAAGCGCGATAGATTTGTTCAACAAGAACTAGTCTCATTAACTGATGGGGTAAGGTTAGGCGACCAAAACTGACAGAAAGATTGGCTCTATTTTTTACAGATGATGACAATCCTAAACTTCCCCCAATAATAAAAGTAAGAGTAGAAAATCCTTTTATAGAAGTTTCTTCTAACTGCTTACTAAATTCTTCTGAGAAGAAAGTTTTCCCTTCAATGGCTAACACAATAACGAAATCACGGTCAGCAATTTTTGATAAAATTCTCTGACCTTCTATTTCTAAAATCTTTTGATTTTCTGATTCACTGGCCTTATCTGGTGTTTTTTCATCTGATAACTCAATCATTTCAAACTTAGCAAATCTAGAAATTCGTTTTGAATACTCTGCGATACCATCTTTTAAATACTTTTCTTTCAGTTTCCCAACTGTTACAACTTTAATTTTCATGACTCTATTCTAACATATTCTCTATTTTTTCACATCTTATTCACAAAATAAAAAATAGATTTCAATTAAGAAAATCACAATTTCAAAAGAGTTATCCACAGTTTGTGTAAAACTTTTGTGTTTAAGTTATAATTAAGCTAGTCAGTTTATACTTTCAGTAATTCAAACATATGGAGGCAAATATGAAACATCTAAAAACATTTTACAAAAAATGGTTTCAATTATTAGTCGTTATCGTCATTAGCTTTTTTAGTGGAGCCTTGGGTAGTTTTTCAATAACTCAACTAACTCAAAAAAGTAGTGTAAACAACTCTAACAACAATAGTACTATTACACAAACTGCCTATAAGAACGAAAATTCAACAACACAGGCTGTTAACAAAGTAAAAGATGCTGTTGTTTCTGTTATTACTTATTCGGCAAACAGACAAAATAGCGTATTTGGCAATGATGATACTGACACAGATTCTCAGCGAATCTCTAGTGAAGGATCTGGAGTTATTTATAAAAAGAATGATAAAGAAGCTTACATCGTCACCAACAATCACGTTATAAATGGCGCCAGCAAAGTAGATATTCGATTGTCAGATGGGACTAAAGTACCTGGAGAAATTGTCGGAGCTGACACTTTCTCTGATATTGCTGTCGTCAAAATCTCTTCAGAAAAAGTGACAACAGTAGCTGAGTTTGGTGATTCTAGTAAGTTAACTGTAGGAGAAACTGCTATTGCCATCGGTAGCCCGTTAGGTTCTGAATATGCAAATACTGTCACTCAAGGTATCGTATCCAGTCTCAATAGAAATGTATCCTTAAAATCGGAAGATGGACAAGCTATTTCTACAAAAGCCATCCAAACTGATACTGCTATTAACCCAGGTAACTCTGGCGGCCCACTGATCAATATTCAAGGGCAGGTTATCGGAATTACCTCAAGTAAAATTGCTACAAATGGAGGAACATCTGTAGAAGGTCTTGGTTTCGCAATTCCTGCAAATGATGCTATCAATATTATTGAACAGTTAGAAAAAAACGGAAAAGTGACGCGTCCAGCTTTGGGAATCCAGATGGTTAATTTATCTAATGTGAGTACAAGCGACATCAGAAGACTCAATATTCCAAGTAATGTTACATCTGGTGTAATTGTTCGTTCGGTACAAAGTAATATGCCTGCCAATGGTCACCTTGAAAAATACGATGTAATTACAAAAGTAGATGACAAAGAGATTGCTTCATCAACAGACTTACAAAGTGCTCTTTACAACCATTCTATCGGAGACACCATTAAGATAACCTACTATCGTAACGGGAAAGAAGAAACTACCTCTATCAAACTTAACAAGAGTTCAGGTGATTTAGAATCTTAATTGACATCTATGTAAAGAAAGCTTTACATAAGAGAAAAGATGTGTTAGTGTAGAATCATGGAAAAATTTGAAATGATTTCTATCACAGATATACAAAAAAATCCCTATCAACCCCGAAAAGAATTTGATAGAGAAAAACTAGATGAACTAGCACAGTCTATCAAAGAAAATGGGGTCATTCAACCGATTATTGTTCGTCAATCTCCTGTTATTGGTTATGAAATCCTTGCAGGAGAGAGACGCTATCGGGCTTCACTTTTAGCTGGTCTACGGTCTATCCCAGCTGTTGTTAAACAGATTTCAGACCAAGAGATGATGGTCCAGTCCATTATTGAAAATTTACAGAGAGAAAATTTAAACCCAATAGAAGAAGCACGCGCCTATGAATCTCTCGTAGAGAAAGGATTCACCCATGCTGAAATTGCAGATAAGATGGGCAAGTCTCGTCCATATATCAGCAACTCCATTCGTTTACTTTCCTTGCCAGAACAGATTCTTTCAGAAGTAGAAAATGGCAAACTATCACAAGCCCATGCGCGTTCCCTAGTTGGGTTAAATAAGGAACAACAAGACTATTTCTTTCAACGGATTATAGAAGAAGATATTTCTGTAAGGAAATTAGAAGCTCTTCTGACAGAGAAAAAACAAAAGAAACAGCAAAAAACTAATCATTTCATACAAAATGAAGAAAAACAGTTAAGAAAACTACTCGGATTAGATGTAGAAATTAAACTATCTAAAAAAGACAGTGGAAAAATCATTATTTCTTTTTCAAATCAAGAAGAATATAGTAGAATTATCAACAGCCTGAAATAAGGCTGTTCTTTTATTTTTTTATCTCACAAGGTTATCCACTATGTTTTTCGATAAAAAGCTTAATAAATCAATAATTTCTTCTTTTATCCCCAACCTGTGGATAAAGTTTGGTAACATTGTGGATTATTTTTCACAGCTTGTGGAAAATTCTTGCTATCTATGGTAAAATATCTCTAGTATTAAACTTTTAAATAGTAAAGGAGGAGAAAGGATTGAAAGAAAAACAATTTTGGAATCGTATATTAGAATTTGCACAAGAAAGACTGACTCGATCCATGTATGATTTCTATGCTATTCAAGCTGAACTTATCAAGGTAGAGGAAAATGTTGCCACTATATTTCTACCTCGCTCTGAAATGGAAATGGTCTGGGAAAAACAACTAAAAGATATTATTGTAGTAGCTGGTTTTGAAATTTATGACGCTGAAATAACTCCCCACTATATTTTCACCAAACCTCAAGATACGACTAGCTCACAAGTTGAAGAAGCTACAAATTTAACTCTTTATGACTATAGTCCAAAGTTAGTATCTATTCCTTATTCAGATACGGGATTAAAAGAAAAGTATACCTTTGATAACTTTATTCAAGGGGATGGAAATGTTTGGGCTGTATCAGCCGCTTTAGCTGTCTCTGAAGATTTGGCTCTGACCTATAACCCTCTTTTTATCTATGGAGGACCAGGCCTTGGTAAGACTCACTTATTAAACGCTATTGGAAATGAAATTCTAAAAAATATTCCTAATGCGCGTGTTAAATATATCCCTGCCGAAAGCTTTATTAATGACTTTCTTGATCACCTAAGACTTGGGGAAATGGAAAAGTTTAAAAAGACCTATCGTAGTCTTGATCTTTTGTTAATCGATGATATCCAGTCACTCAGCGGAAAAAAAGTCGCAACTCAGGAAGAATTTTTCAATACCTTTAACGCCCTTCATGACAAGCAAAAACAGATTGTCCTAACGAGTGATCGTAGTCCAAAACATCTAGAAGGGCTCGAGGAGAGGCTTGTCACGCGTTTTAGTTGGGGATTGACACAAACTATCACACCCCCTGACTTTGAAACACGTATTGCCATTTTACAAAGTAAAACGGAACATTTAGGCTACAATTTCCAAAGTGATACTCTAGAATACCTAGCTGGGCAATTTGATTCAAATGTTCGAGATCTTGAGGGAGCCATCAACGACATCACTTTAATTGCCAGAGTAAAAAAAATCAAGGATATCACTATTGATATTGCTGCAGAAGCCATTAGAGCCCGCAAACAAGATGTTAGCCAAATGCTCGTCATCCCAATTGATAAAATCCAAACTGAAGTTGGTAACTTTTATGGTGTTAGTATCAAAGAAATGAAGGGAAGTAGACGCCTTCAAAATATTGTTTTGGCCCGTCAAGTAGCCATGTATTTATCTAGAGAACTAACAGATAATAGTCTTCCAAAAATTGGGAAGGAATTTGGGGGAAAAGATCATACCACAGTCATTCATGCCCATGCCAAAATAAAATCTTTGATTGATCAAGACGATAATTTACGTTTAGAAATTGAATCAATCAAAAAGAAAATCAAATAATTTGTGGATAACTTTTAGTTTTTTATCTTTTTTATCCACATTTTTTAAACAAGCTAAAAAACTTGATAGGACTTGTTTAAAGGCTGTTTTCCACAGATTTCACAGACTCTATTATTACTATTATCTTTCTAATACTAAAAATAAATAAAGGAGAATCCATGATTCATTTTTCAATTAATAAAAATTTATTTCTACAAGCATTAAATACTACTAAGAGAGCTATTAGTTCTAAAAATGCCATTCCTATTTTATCAACAGTAAAAATTGACGTGACCAATGAAGGTATTACTTTAATTGGTTCAAATGGTCAAATTTCAATTGAAAATTTTATTTCTCAAAAAAATGAAGATGCTGGTTTGTTGATTACTTCTTTAGGTTCGATCCTTCTTGAAGCTTCTTTCTTTATCAATGTAGTATCTAGTTTACCTGATGTAACTCTTGATTTTAAAGAAATTGAACAAAATCAAATTGTTTTAACCAGTGGCAAATCAGAAATTACCCTAAAAGGAAAAGATAGCGAACAATATCCACGAATCCAAGAAATTTCAGCAAGCACTCCTTTAATACTTGAAACAAAATTACTCAAGAAAATTATTAATGAAACAGCCTTTGCTGCAAGTACACAAGAGAGTCGTCCGATTTTAACAGGTGTCCACTTCGTATTGAGTCAACACAAAGAGTTAAAAACAGTTGCAACAGACTCTCATCGCCTAAGCCAGAAAAAATTGACTCTTGAAAAAAATAGTGATGATTTTGATGTCGTAATTCCTAGCCGTTCTCTACGCGAATTTTCAGCGGTATTTACAGATGATATCGAAACTGTAGAGATTTTCTTTGCCAATAACCAAATCCTCTTTAGAAGCGAAAATATTAGCTTCTATACTCGTCTCCTAGAAGGAAACTATCCTGATACAGATCGCTTGATTCCAACAGACTTTAACACTACTATTACTTTTAATGTGGTAAACTTACGCCAGTCAATGGAGCGTGCCCGTCTTTTATCAAGTGCGACTCAAAATGGTACTGTGAAACTTGAAATTAAGGATGGGGTTGTTAGCGCCCATGTTCACTCTCCAGAAGTTGGTAAAGTAAACGAAGAAATCGATACTGATCAGGTTACTGGTGAAGATTTGACCATTAGTTTCAACCCAACTTACTTGATTGATTCTCTTAAAGCTTTAAATAGCGAAAAGGTGACCATTAGCTTTATCTCAGCTGTTCGTCCATTTACTCTTGTGCCAGCAGATACTGACGAAGACTTCATGCAGCTCATTACACCAGTTCGTACAAATTAAGTGAAAGAGGTTGAGCCTGGCTCGCCTCTTTTATGATATAATCGAAAAAGAAAAGGAGAGTAGTATGTATCAAGTTGGAAATTTTGTTGAGATGAAAAAACCACACGCTTGTACAATCAAGTCGACTGGTAAAAAGGCTAATCGTTGGGAAATTACACGTGTAGGAGCAGATATCAAAATAAAATGCAGTAATTGTGAGCATGTTGTCATGATGGGGCGATATGATTTTGAGCGAAAAATGAATAAAATTATTGACTGAGAACCCTTAGTTAGAGGGTTAGCACTTTATCCCTTTTTGTGTTATAATATTAGGGATTGAAATGAAAACGGAGAATGAGAAATATGGCTTTGACAGCAGGTATCGTTGGTTTGCCAAACGTTGGTAAATCAACACTATTTAATGCAATTACAAAAGCAGGAGCAGAGGCAGCAAACTACCCATTTGCGACGATTGATCCAAATGTTGGAATGGTGGAAGTTCCAGATGAACGCCTACAAAAACTAACTGAAATGATAACTCCTAAAAAGACAGTTCCCACAACATTTGAATTTACAGATATTGCAGGGATTGTAAAAGGAGCTTCAAAAGGAGAGGGGCTAGGGAATAAATTCTTGGCCAATATTCGTGAAGTAGATGCGATTGTTCACGTAGTTCGTGCTTTTGATGATGAAAATGTGATGCGCGAGCAAGGACGTGAAGACGCCTTTGTAGATCCGCTTGCAGATATTGATACCATTAATCTGGAATTGATTCTTGCTGACTTAGAATCAGTGAACAAACGATATGCGCGTGTAGAAAAGATGGCACGTACGCAAAAAGATAAAGAATCAGTAGCAGAATTCAATGTTCTTCAAAAGATTAAACCAGTCCTAGAAGATGGGAAATCAGCTCGTACCATTGAATTTACAGATGAGGAACAAAAGGTTGTCAAAGGTCTTTTCCTTTTGACGACTAAACCAGTTCTTTATGTAGCTAATGTGGATGAGGATGTGGTTTCGGAACCTGACTCTATCGACTATGTCAAACAAATTCGTGAATTTGCAGCGACAGAAAATGCTGAAGTAGTCGTTATTTCTGCGCGTGCTGAGGAAGAAATTTCTGAATTGGATGATGAAGATAAAAAAGAGTTTCTTGAAGCCATTGGTTTGACAGAATCAGGTGTAGATAAGTTGACGCGTGCAGCTTACCACTTGCTTGGATTGGGAACTTACTTCACAGCTGGTGAAAAAGAAGTTCGCGCTTGGACTTTCAAACGTGGTATGAAGGCTCCTCAAGCAGCTGGTATTATCCACTCAGACTTTGAAAAAGGCTTTATTCGTGCAGTAACCATGTCATATGAAGATCTAGTGAAATACGGATCTGAAAAGGCCGTAAAAGAAGCTGGACGCTTGCGTGAAGAAGGAAAAGAATATATCGTTCAAGATGGCGATATCATGGAATTCCGCTTTAATGTCTAAAAATTAATAAATGGTGTCAATTAGGTTGGAAAAAAATTCCAACCCTTTTGGCTTTTGAAAGGAAAAATAAATGACCAAATTACTTGTAGGCTTGGGAAATCCAGGGGATAAATATTTTGAAACAAAACACAATGTTGGTTTTATGTTGATTGATCAACTAGCGAAGAAACAGAATGTCACTTTTACACACGATAAGATATTTCAAGCTGACCTAGCATCCTTTTTCCTAAATGGAGAAAAAATTTATCTGGTTAAACCAACGACCTTTATGAATGAAAGTGGAAAAGCAGTTCATGCTTTATTAACTTACTATGGTTTGGATATTGACGATTTACTTATCATTTACGATGATCTTGACATGGAAGTTGGGAAAATTCGTTTAAGAGCAAAAGGCTCAGCAGGTGGTCATAATGGTATCAAGTCTATTATTCAACATATAGGAACTCAGGTCTTTAACCGTGTTAAGATTGGAATTGGAAGACCTAAAAATGGTATGTCAGTTGTTCATCATGTTTTGAGTAAGTTTGACAGGGATGATTATATCGGTATTTTACAGTCTGTTGACAAAGTTGACGATTCTGTAAACTACTATTTACAAGAGAAAAATTTTGAGAAAACAATGCAGAGGTATAACGGATAAATGGTGACCTTATTAGATTTATTCTCAGAAAATGATCAGATTAAAAAATGGCATCAAAATTTAACAGATAAGAAAAGACAACTAATACTTGGTTTATCAACATCTACTAAGGCTCTTGCAATTGCAAGCAGTTTAGAAAAAGAAGATAGGATTGTGTTATTGACGTCAACTTATGGAGAAGCAGAAGGACTTGTTAGTGATCTTATTTCTATCTTGGGTGAGGAACTCGTCTATCCATTTTTGGTAGATGATGCTCCTATGGTGGAGTTTTTGATGTCTTCACAGGAAAAAATTATTTCACGGGTTGAAGCCTTGCGTTTTTTGACTGATTCATCTAAGAAAGGGATTTTAGTTTGTAATATCGCAGCAAGTCGATTGATTTTACCGTCTCCCAATGCATTCAAAGATAGTATTGTAAAAATCTCAGTTGGTGAAGAATATGCTCAACACGCGTTTATCCATCAGTTAAAGGAAAATGGCTATCGAAAAGTTACTCAAGTACAAACTCAGGGTGAATTTAGTCTTCGAGGAGATATTTTAGATATTTTTGAAATATCCCAGTTAGAACCTTGTCGAATTGAGTTTTTTGGTGATGAAATTGATGGTATCAGGTCATTTGAAGTAGAAACACAATTATCGAAAGAAAATAAGACAGAACTCACTATCTTTCCAGCTAGTGATATGCTTTTGAGAGAAAAGGATTATCAACGAGGACAGTCAGCTTTAGAAAAACAAATTTCAAAAACTTTATCACCTATTTTGAAATCATACCTAGAAGAAATTCTTTCAAGTTTTCATCAAAAGCAAAGTCATGCAGATTCTCGGAAGTTTTTATCTTTGTGCTATGATAAGACATGGACTGTCTTTGATTATATTGAAAAAGATACTCCAATATTCTTTGATGATTATCAAAAATTGATGAATCAGTATGAAGTCTTTGAAAGAGAATTAGCGCAGTACTTTACAGAAGAATTACAGAATAGTAAAGCATTTTCTGATATGCAGTATTTTTCTGATATTGAACAAATCTATAAAAAACAAAGTCCAGTGACCTTTTTCTCTAATCTTCAAAAGGGTTTAGGAAATCTCAAATTTGACAAAATTTATCAATTCAATCAATATCCTATGCAGGAATTTTTCAATCAGTTTTCTTTTCTAAAAGAAGAAATTGAACGATATAAAAAAATGGATTACACCATTATTCTGCAGTCTAGCAATTCAATGGGAAGTAAAACATTGGAGGATATGTTAGAGGAATATCAGATTAAATTGGATTCTAGAGATAAGACAAGTATCTGTAAAGAATCTGTAAACTTAATAGAAGGTAATCTCAGACATGGTTTTCATTTTGTAGATGAAAAGATTTTATTGATAACTGAACATGAGATTTTTCAAAAGAAATTAAAGCGTCGTTTTCGAAGACAACATGTTTCAAATGCAGAGAGATTAAAAGATTACAATGAACTTGAAAAAGGGGACTATGTTGTCCATCATATCCATGGGATTGGTCAATATCTAGGAATTGAAACCATTGAAATCAAGGGAATTCATCGTGATTATGTCAGTGTCCAATACCAAAATGGTGATCAAATTTCTATTCCCGTGGAACAGATTCATCTACTGTCCAAATATATTTCAAGTGATGGTAAAGCTCCAAAACTCAATAAATTAAATGACGGTCATTTTAAAAAGGCCAAGCAAAAGGTTAAGAACCAGGTAGAGGATATAGCTGATGATTTAATCAAACTCTACTCTGAACGTAGTCAGTTGAAGGGTTTTGCTTTCTCAGCTGATGATGATGATCAAGATGCCTTTGATGATGCTTTCCCTTATGTTGAAACGGATGACCAACTTCGTAGTATTGAGGAAATCAAGAGGGATATGCAGGCTTCTCAGCCAATGGATAGACTTTTAGTTGGGGATGTTGGTTTTGGAAAGACTGAAGTTGCTATGCGTGCAGCCTTTAAAGCAGTCAATGATCACAAACAGGTTGTCATTCTAGTTCCGACGACGGTTTTAGCGCAACAGCACTATACGAATTTTAAGGAACGATTCCAAAATTTTGCAGTTAATGTTGATGTGTTGAGTCGCTTTAGAAGTAAAAAAGAGCAGACTGCAACACTTGAAAAATTGAAAAACGGTCAAGTCGATATTTTGATTGGAACACATCGTGTTTTGTCAAAAGATGTTGTGTTTGCTGATTTGGGCTTGATGATTATTGATGAGGAACAGCGATTTGGTGTCAAGCATAAGGAAACTTTGAAAGAACTGAAGAAACAAGTGGATGTCCTAACCTTGACCGCTACGCCAATCCCTCGTACCCTCCATATGTCTATGCTGGGAATCAGAGATTTGTCTGTTATTGAAACTCCGCCGACTAATCGCTATCCTGTTCAGACCTATGTTTTGGAAAAGAATGATAGTGTCATTCGTGATGCTGTCTTGCGTGAAATGGAGCGTGGAGGTCAAGTTTATTATCTTTACAACAAAGTTGATACAATTGTTCAGAAGGTTTCAGAATTACAGGAGTTGATTCCAGAGGCTTCGATTGGATATGTTCATGGTCGAATGAGTGAAGTCCAGTTGGAAAATACTCTATTAGACTTTATTGAGGGACAATACGATATCTTGGTGACGACTACTATTATTGAGACAGGGGTGGACATTCCAAATGCTAATACTTTATTTATTGAAAATGCGGACCATATGGGCTTGTCAACCTTATATCAGTTAAGAGGAAGAGTCGGTCGTAGTAATCGTATTGCTTATGCTTATCTCATGTATCGTCCAGAAAAATCAATCAGTGAAGTCTCTGAAAAGAGATTAGAAGCGATTAAAGGATTTACAGAATTGGGCTCTGGCTTTAAGATTGCAATGCGAGATCTTTCGATTCGTGGAGCAGGAAATCTTTTAGGAAAATCCCAGTCTGGTTTCATTGATTCTGTTGGTTTTGAATTGTATTCGCAGTTATTAGAGGAAGCTATTGCTAAACGAAACGGTAATGCTAACGCTAACACAAGAACCAAAGGGAATGCTGAGTTGATTTTGCAAATTGATGCCTATCTTCCTGATACTTATATTTCTGATCAACGACATAAGATTGAAATTTACAAGAAAATTCGTCAAATTGACAACCGTGTCAATTATGAAGAGTTACAAGAGGAGTTGATAGACCGTTTTGGAGAATACCCAGATGTAGTAGCCTATCTTTTAGAGATTGGTTTGGTTAAATCATACTTGGACAAGGTCTTTGTTCAACGTGTGGAAAGAAAAGATAATAAAATTACAATTCAATTTGAAAAAGTCACTCAACGATTGTTTTTAGCTCAAGATTATTTTAAAGCTTTATCCGTAACGAACTTAAAAGCAGGCATCGCTGAGAATAAGGGATTAATGGAGCTTGTATTTGATGTCCAAAATAAGAAAGATTATGAAATTTTAGAAGGTCTGCTGATTTTTGGAGAAAGTTTATTAGAGATAAAAGAGTCTAAGGAAGAAAATTCCATTTGATATTTTTCTTCTATAAAATAGATAAAAATGGTACAATAATAAATTGAGGTAATAAGGATGAGATTAGATAAATATTTAAAAGTATCGCGAATTATCAAGCGTCGTACAGTCGCAAAGGAAGTAGCAGATAAAGGTAGAATCAAGGTTAATGGAATCTTGGCCAAAAGTTCAACGGACTTGAAAGTTAATGACCAAGTTGAAATTCGCTTTGGCAATAAGTTGCTGCTTGTAAAAGTACTAGAGATGAAAGATAGTACAAAAAAAGAAGATGCAGCAGGAATGTATGAAATTATCAGTGAAACACGGGTAGAAGAAAATGTCTAAAAATATTGTACAATTGAATAATTCTTTTATTCAAAATGAATACCAACGTCGTCGCTACCTGATGAAAGAACGACAAAAACGGAATCGTTTTATGGGAGGGGTATTGATTTTGATTATGCTATTATTTATCTTGCCAACTTTTAATTTAGCGCAGAGTTATCAGCAATTACTCCAAAGACGTCAGCAATTAGCAGACTTGCAAACTCAGTATCAAACTTTGAGTGATGAAAAGGATAAGGAGACAGCATTTGCTACCAAGTTGAAAGATGAAGATTATGCTGCCAAATATACACGAGCGAAGTACTATTATTCTAAGTCGAGGGAAAAAGTTTATACGATTCCTGACTTGCTTCAAAGGTGATAAAATGGAAAATTTATTAGACGTAATAGAGCAATTTTTGAGTTTGTCAGATGAAAAGCTGGAAGAATTGGCTGATAAAAATCAATTATTGCGTTTACAAGAAGAAAAGGAAAGGAAGAATGCGTAAATTCTTAATTATTTTGTTGCTACCAAGTTTTTTGACCATTTCAAAAGTCGTTAGCACAGAAAAAGAAGTCGTCTATACTTCGAAAGAAATTTATTACCTTTCACAATCTGACTTTGGTATTTATTTTAGAGAAAAATTAAGTTCTCCCATGGTTTATGGAGAGGTTCCTGTTTATGCGAATGAAGATTTAGTAGTGGAATCTGGGAAATTGACTCCCAAAACAAGTTTTCAAATAACCGAGTGGCGCTTAAATAAACAAGGAATTCCAGTATTTAAGCTATCAAATCATCAATTTATAGCTGCGGACAAACGATTTTTATATGATCAATCAGAGGTAACTCCAACAATAAAAAAAGCATGGTTAGAATCTGACTTTAAACTGTACAATAGTCCTTATGATTTAAAAGAAGTGAAATCATCCTTATCAGCTTATTCGCAAGTATCAATCGACAAGACCATGTTTGTAGAAGGAAGAGAATTTCTACATATTGATCAGGCTGGATGGGTAGCTAAAGAATCAACTTCTGAAGAAGATAATCGGATGAGTAAAGTTCAAGAAATGTTATCTGAAAAATATCAGAAAGATTCTTTCTCTATTTATGTTAAGCAACTGACTACTGGAAAAGAAGCTGGTATCAATCAAGATGAAAAGATGTATGCAGCCAGCGTTTTGAAACTCTCTTATCTCTATTATACGCAAGAAAAAATAAATGAGGGTCTTTATCAGTTAGATACGACTGTAAAATACGTATCTGCAGTCAATGATTTTCCAGGTTCTTATAAACCAGAGGGAAGTGGTAGTCTTCCTAAAAAAGAAGATAATAAAGAATATTCTTTAAAGGATTTAATTACGAAAGTATCAAAAGAATCTGATAATGTAGCTCATAATCTATTGGGATATTACATTTCAAACCAATCTGATGCCACATTCAAATCCAAGATGTCTGCCATTATGGGAGATGATTGGGATCCAAAAGAAAAATTGATTTCTTCTAAGATGGCCGGGAAGTTTATGGAAGCTATTTATAATCAAAATGGATTTGTGTTAGAGTCTTTGACTAAAACAGATTTTGATAGTCAGCGAATTGCCAAAGGTGTTTCTGTTAAAGTAGCTCATAAAATTGGAGATGCGGATGAATTTAAGCATGATACGGGTGTTGTCTATGCAGATTCTCCATTTATTCTTTCTATTTTCACTAAGAATTCTGATTATGATACGATTTCTAAGATAGCCAAGGATGTTTATGAGGTTCTAAAATGAGGGAACCAGATTTTTTAAATCATTTTCTCAAGAAGGGATATTTCAAAAAGCATGCTAAGGCGGTTCTAGCTCTTTCTGGTGGATTAGATTCCATGTTTCTATTTAAGGTATTGTCTACTTATCAAAAAGAGTTAGAGATTGAATTGATTCTAGCTCATGTGAATCATAAGCAGAGAATTGAATCAGATTGGGAAGAAAAGGAATTAAGGAAGTTGGCTGCTGAAGCAGAGCTTCCTATTTATATCAGCAATTTTTCAGGAGAATTTTCAGAAGCGCGTGCACGAAATTTTCGTTATGATTTTTTTCAAGAGGTCATGAAAAAGACAGGTGCGACAGCTTTAGTCACTGCCCACCATGCTGATGATCAGGTGGAAACGATTTTGATGCGCTTGATTCGAGGAACTCGCTTGCGCTATCTATCAGGAATTAAGGAGAAGCAAGTAGTCGGAGAGATAGAAATCATTCGTCCCTTCTTGCATTTTCAGAAAAAAGACTTTCCATCAATTTTTCACTTTGAAGATACATCAAATCAGGAGAATCATTATTTTCGAAATCGTATTCGAAACTCTTACTTACCAGAATTGGAAAAAGAAAATCCTCGATTTAGGGATGCAATCTTAGGCATTGGCAATGAAATTTTAGATTATGATTTGGCAATAGCTGAATTATCTAACAATATTAATGTGGAAGATTTACAGCAGTTATTTTCTTACTCTGAGTCTACACAAAGAGTTTTACTTCAAACTTATCTGAATCGTTTTCCAGATTTGAATCTTACAAAAGCTCAGTTTGCTGAAGTTCAGCAGATTTTAAAATCTAAAAGCCAGTATCGTCATCCGATTAAAAATGGCTATGAATTGATAAAAGAGTACCAACAGTTTCAGATTTGTAAAATCAGTCCGCAGGCTGATGAAGAGGAAGATGAACTTGTGTTACACTATCAAAATCAGGTAGCTTATCAAGGATATTTATTTTCCTTTGGACTTCCATTAGAAGGTGAATCAATTCAACAAATACCTGTTTCACGTGAAACATCCATACACATTCGTCATCGAAAAACAGGAGATGTTTTGATTCAAAATGGGCATAGAAAAAAACTCAGACGTTTATTTATTGATTTGAAAATCCCTATGGAAAAGAGAAACTCTGCTCTTATTATTGAGCAATTTGGTGAAATTGTCTCAATTTTGGGAATTGCGACCAATAATTTGAGTAAAAAAACGAAAAATGATATAATGAACACTGTACTTTATATAGAAAAAATAGATAGGTAAAAAATGTTAGAAAACGATATTAAAAAAGTCCTCGTTTCACACGATGAAATTACAGAAGCAGCTAAAAAACTAGGTGCTCAATTAACTAAAGACTATGCAGGAAAAAATCCAATCTTAGTTGGGATTTTAAAAGGATCTATTCCTTTTATGGCTGAATTGGTCAAACATATTGATACACATATTGAAATGGACTTCATGATGGTTTCTAGCTACCATGGTGGAACAGCAAGTAGTGGTGTTATCAATATTAAACAAGATGTGACTCAAGATATCAAAGGAAGACATGTTCTATTTGTAGAAGATATCATTGATACAGGTCAAACTTTGAAGAATTTGCGAGATATGTTTAAAGCAAGAGAAGCAGCTTCTGTTAAAATTGCAACCTTGTTGGATAAACCAGAAGGACGTGTTGTAGAAATTGAGGCAGACTATACCTGCTTTACTATCCCAAATGAGTTTGTAGTAGGTTATGGTTTAGACTACAAAGAAAATTATCGTAATCTTCCTTATATTGGAGTATTGAAAGAGGAAGTGTATTCAAATTAGAAAGAATAATCTTTAATGAAAAAACAAAATAATGGTTTAATTAAAAATCCTTTTCTATGGTTATTATTTATCTTTTTCCTTGTGACAGGATTCCAGTATTTCTATTCTGGGAATAACTCAGGAGGAAGTCAGCAAATCAACTATACTGAGTTGGTACAAGAAATTACCGATGGTAATGTAAAAGAATTAACTTACCAACCAAATGGTAGTGTTATCGAAGTTTCTGGTGTCTATAAAAATCCTAAAACAAGTAAAGAAGAAACAGGTATTCAGTTTTTCACGCCATCTGTTACTAAGGTAGAGAAATTTACCAGCACTATTCTTCCTGCAGATACTACCGTATCAGAATTGCAAAAACTTGCTACTGACCATAAAGCAGAAGTAACTGTTAAGCATGAAAGTTCAAGTGGTATATGGATTAATCTACTCGTATCCATTGTGCCATTTGGAATTCTATTCTTCTTCCTATTCTCTATGATGGGAAATATGGGAGGAGGCAATGGCCGTAATCCAATGAGTTTTGGACGTAGTAAGGCTAAAGCAGCAAATAAAGAAGATATTAAAGTAAGATTTTCAGATGTTGCTGGAGCTGAGGAAGAAAAACAAGAACTAGTTGAAGTTGTTGAGTTCTTAAAAGATCCAAAACGATTCACAAAACTTGGAGCCCGTATTCCAGCAGGTGTTCTTTTGGAGGGACCTCCGGGGACAGGTAAAACTTTGCTTGCTAAGGCAGTCGCTGGAGAAGCAGGTGTTCCATTCTTTAGTATCTCAGGTTCTGACTTTGTAGAAATGTTTGTCGGAGTTGGAGCTAGTCGTGTTCGCTCTCTTTTTGAGGATGCCAAAAAAGCAGCACCAGCTATCATCTTTATCGATGAAATTGATGCTGTTGGACGTCAACGTGGAGTCGGTCTCGGCGGAGGTAATGACGAACGTGAACAAACCTTGAACCAACTTTTGATTGAGATGGATGGTTTTGAGGGAAATGAAGGGATTATCGTCATCGCTGCGACAAACCGTTCAGATGTACTTGATCCTGCCCTTTTGCGTCCAGGACGTTTTGATAGAAAAGTATTGGTTGGTCGTCCTGATGTTAAAGGTCGTGAAGCAATCTTGAAAGTTCACGCTAAGAACAAGCCTTTAGCAGAAGATGTTGATTTGAAATTAGTGGCTCAACAAACTCCAGGCTTTGTTGGTGCTGATTTAGAGAATGTCTTGAATGAAGCAGCTTTAGTTGCTGCTCGTCGCAATAAATCGATAATTGATGCTTCAGATATTGATGAAGCAGAAGATAGAGTTATTGCTGGACCTTCTAAGAAAGATAAGACAGTTTCACAAAAAGAACGAGAATTGGTTGCTTACCATGAGGCAGGACATACCATTGTTGGTCTAGT
Organism: Streptococcus pneumoniae; assembly: GCF_001457635.1. NCBI lineage: Bacteria > Bacillati > Bacillota > Bacilli > Lactobacillales > Streptococcaceae > Streptococcus > Streptococcus pneumoniae. Next base: position 483,624 of record NZ_LN831051.1, on the reverse strand, counting down.
CTTGTCGAATGCTCGCGTTGTCCATAAGGTTACAATTGTACCACGCGGCCGTGCAGGCGGATACATGATTGCACTTCCTAAAGAGGATCAAATGCTTCTATCTAAAGAAGATATGAAAGAGCAATTGGCTGGCTTAATGGGTGGACGTGTAGCTGAAGAAATTATCTTTAATGTCCAAACTACAGGAGCTTCAAACGACTTTGAACAAGCGACACAAATGGCGCGTGCAATGGTTACAGAGTACGGTATGAGTGAAAAACTTGGCCCAGTACAATATGAAGGAAACCATGCTATGTTTGGTGCACAGAGTCCTCAAAAATCAATTTCAGAACAAACAGCTTATGAAATTGATGAAGAGGTTCGTTCATTATTAAATGAGGCACGAAATAAAGCTGCTGAAATTATTCAGTCAAATCGTGAAATTCACAAGTTAATTGCAGAAGCATTATTGAAATACGAAACATTGGATAGTACACAAATTAAAGCTCTTTACGAAACAGGAAAGATGCCTGAAGCAGTAGAAGAGGAATCTCATGCACTATCCTATGATGAAGTAAAGTCAAAAATGAATGACGAAAAATAACCCTGAGAGAGGCTGGAGCCTCTCTTTTTTGTGCAGTTTAGGAGCTAAAGGGAACAGAATGGAGAAAATGGAACAAATGTGTTTTCTAATCTGTTAGACTGTATCTAGAAAGGGGAAAATTATGATTAAAGAATTGTATGAAGAAGTCCAAGGGACTGTTTATAAGTGTAGAAATGAATATTACCTTCATTTATGGGAATTGTCGGATTGGGACCAAGAAGGCATGCTCTGCTTACATGAATTGATTAGTAGAGAAGAAGGACTGGTAGACGATATTCCACGTTTAAGGAAATATTTCAAAACCAAGTTTCGAAATCGAATTTTAGACTATATCCGTAAGCAGGAAAGTCAGAAGCGTAGATACGATAAAGAACCCTATGAAGAAGTGGGAGAGATCAGTCATCGTATAAGTGAGGGGGGTCTCTGGCTAGATGATTATTATCTCTTTCATGAAACACTAAGAGATTATAGAAACAAACAAAGTAAAGAGAAACAAGAAGAACTAGAACGCGTCTTAAGCAATGAACGATTTCGAGGGCGTCAAAGAGTATTAAGAGACTTACGCATTGTGTTTAAGGAGTTTACTATCCGTACCCACTAGTAAGTCATGCAAAAAAAAATGAAAAAAATTAGAAAAAGTAGTTGACAAAGTTTGAAAAGACTGTATAATAGTAAGAGTTGAAAATAACAACTCAGGTCCGTTGGTCAAGGGGTTAAGACACCGCCTTTTCACGGCGGTAACACGGGTTCGAATCCCGTACGGACTATGGTATGTTGCGGTTGGAACACTTGATGAAAAAAAGTTTAAAAAAGCTTAAAAATCTTCAAAAAAGTGTTGACAAGCGAAAGCGGCTGTGATATACTAATATAGTTGTCGCTTGAGAGAAGCGAGTGACAAAGACCTTTGAAAACTGAACAAGACGAACCAATGTGCAGGGCGCTACAACATAAGTTGTAGTACTGAACAATGAAAAAAACAATAAATCTGTCAGTGACAGAAATGAGTGAGAACTCAAACTTTTAATGAGAGTTTGATCCTGGCTCAGGACGAACGCTGGCGGCGTGCCTAATACATGCAAGTAGAACGCTGAAGGAGGAGCTTGCTTCTCTGGATGAGTTGCGAACGGGTGAGTAACGCGTAGGTAACCTGCCTGGTAGCGGGGGATAACTATTGGAAACGATAGCTAATACCGCATAAGAGTAGATGTTGCATGACATTTGCTTAAAAGGTGCACTTGCATCACTACCAGATGGACCTGCGTTGTATTAGCTAGTTGGTGGGGTAACGGCTCACCAAGGCGACGATACATAGCCGACCTGAGAGGGTGATCGGCCACACTGGGACTGAGACACGGCCCAGACTCCTACGGGAGGCAGCAGTAGGGAATCTTCGGCAATGGACGGAAGTCTGACCGAGCAACGCCGCGTGAGTGAAGAAGGTTTTCGGATCGTAAAGCTCTGTTGTAAGAGAAGAACGAGTGTGAGAGTGGAAAGTTCACACTGTGACGGTATCTTACCAGAAAGGGACGGCTAACTACGTGCCAGCAGCCGCGGTAATACGTAGGTCCCGAGCGTTGTCCGGATTTATTGGGCGTAAAGCGAGCGCAGGCGGTTAGATAAGTCTGAAGTTAAAGGCTGTGGCTTAACCATAGTAGGCTTTGGAAACTGTTTAACTTGAGTGCAAGAGGGGAGAGTGGAATTCCATGTGTAGCGGTGAAATGCGTAGATATATGGAGGAACACCGGTGGCGAAAGCGGCTCTCTGGCTTGTAACTGACGCTGAGGCTCGAAAGCGTGGGGAGCAAACAGGATTAGATACCCTGGTAGTCCACGCTGTAAACGATGAGTGCTAGGTGTTAGACCCTTTCCGGGGTTTAGTGCCGTAGCTAACGCATTAAGCACTCCGCCTGGGGAGTACGACCGCAAGGTTGAAACTCAAAGGAATTGACGGGGGCCCGCACAAGCGGTGGAGCATGTGGTTTAATTCGAAGCAACGCGAAGAACCTTACCAGGTCTTGACATCCCTCTGACGACTCTAGAGATAGAGTTTTCCTTCGGGACAGAGGTGACAGGTGGTGCATGGTTGTCGTCAGCTCGTGTCGTGAGATGTTGGGTTAAGTCCCGCAACGAGCGCAACCCCTATTGTTAGTTGCCATCATTTAGTTGGGCACTCTAGCGAGACTGCCGGTAATAAACCGGAGGAAGGTGGGGATGACGTCAAATCATCATGCCCCTTATGACCTGGGCTACACACGTGCTACAATGGCTGGTACAACGAGTCGCAAGCCGGTGACGGCAAGCTAATCTCTTAAAGCCAGTCTCAGTTCGGATTGTAGGCTGCAACTCGCCTACATGAAGTCGGAATCGCTAGTAATCGCGGATCAGCACGCCGCGGTGAATACGTTCCCGGGCCTTGTACACACCGCCCGTCACACCACGAGAGTTTGTAACACCCGAAGTCGGTGAGGTAACCGTAAGGAGCCAGCCGCCTAAGGTGGGATAGATGATTGGGGTGAAGTCGTAACAAGGTAGCCGTATCGGAAGGTGCGGCTGGATCACCTCCTTTCTAAGGATAAGGAACTGCGCATTGGTCTTGTTTAGTCTTGAGAGGTCTTGTGGGGCCTTAGCTCAGCTGGGAGAGCGCCTGCTTTGCACGCAGGAGGTCAGCGGTTCGATCCCGCTAGGCTCCATTGGTGAGAGATCACCAAGTAATGCACATTGAAAATTGAATATCTATATCAAATAGTAACAAGAAAATAAACCGAAAACGCTGTAGTATTAATAAGAGTTTATGACTGAAAGGTCAGAAAATAAGGTTAAGTTAATAAGGGCGCACGGTGGATGCCTTGGCACTAGGAGCCGACGAAGGACGTGACAAACGACGATATGCCTTGGGTAGCTGTAAGTAAGCGATGATCCATGGATTTCCGAATGGGGGAACCCAACAGGTAATACCTGTTACCCACATCTGTTAAGGATGTGAGGAGGAAGACGCAGTGAACTGAAACATCTAAGTAGCTGCAGGAAGAGAAAGCAAAAGCGATTGCCTTAGTAGCGGCGAGCGAAACGGCAGAAGGGCAAACCGAAGAGTTTACTCTTCGGGGTTGTAGGACTGCAATGTGGACTCAAAGATTATAGAAGAATGATTTGGGAAGATCAGCCAAAGAGAGTAATAGCCTCGTATTTAAAATAGTCTTTGTACCTAGCAGTATCCTGAGTACGGCGGGACACGTGAAATCCCGTCGGAATCTGGGAGGACCATCTCCCAACCCTAAATACTCCCTAGTGACCGATAGTGAACCAGTACCGTGAGGGAAAGGTGAAAAGCACCCCGGGAGGGGAGTGAAATAGAACCTGAAACCGTGTGCCTACAACAAGTTCGAGCCCGTTAATGGGTGAGAGCGTGCCTTTTGTAGAATGAACCGGCGAGTTACGTTATGATGCGAGGTTAAGTTGAAGAGACGGAGCCGTAGGGAAACCGAGTCTGAATAGGGCGCCTTAGTATCATGACGTAGACCCGAAACCATGTGACCTACCCATGAGCAGGTTGAAGGTGCGGTAAGACGCACTGGAGGACCGAACCAGGGCACGTTGAAAAGTGCTTGGATGACTTGTGGGTAGCGGAGAAATTCCAAACGAACTTGGAGATAGCTGGTTCTCTCCGAAATAGCTTTAGGGCTAGCGTCGACATTAGAGATTCTTGGAGGTAGAGCACTGTTTGGGTGAGGGGTCCATCCCGGATTACCAATCTCAGATAAACTCCGAATGCCAATGAATTATGGTCGGCAGTCAGACTGCGAGTGCTAAGATCCGTAGTCGAAAGGGAAACAGCCCAGACCACCAGCTAAGGTCCCAAAATAATTGTTAAGTGGAAAAGGATGTGGGGTTGCACAGACAACTAGGATGTTAGCTTAGAAGCAGCTATTCATTCAAAGAGTGCGTAATAGCTCACTAGTCGAGTGACCCTGCGCCGAAAATGTACCGGGGCTAAAACAATTTACCGAAGCTGTGGATACCTTTATAGGTATGGTAGGAGAGCGTTCTATGTGTGATGAAGGTATACCGTGAGGAGTGCTGGAACGCATAGAAGTGAGAATGCCGGTATGAGTAGCGAAAGACAGGTGAGAATCCTGTCCACCGTAAGACTAAGGTTTCCAGGGGAAGGCTCGTCCGCCCTGGGTTAGTCGGGACCTAAGGAGAGACCGAAAGGTGTATCCGATGGACAACAGGTTGATATTCCTGTACTAGAGTATGTAGTGATGGAGGGACGCAGTAGGCTAACTAAAGCAGACGATTGGAAGAGTCTGTCTAAGCAGTGAGGTGTGAATTGAGTCAAATGCTTAATTCTATAACATTGAGCTGTGATGGGGAGCGAAGTTTAGTAGCGAAGTTAGTGACGTCACACTGCCAAGAAAAGCTTCTAGCGTTTAAACATACTCTACCCGTACCGCAAACCGACACAGGTAGTCGAGGCGAGTAGCCTCAGGTGAGCGAGAGAACTCTCGTTAAGGAACTCGGCAAAATGACCCCGTAACTTCGGGAGAAGGGGTGCTGACTTAAAGTCAGCCGCAGTGAATAGGCCCAAGCAACTGTTTATCAAAAACACAGCTCTCTGCTAAATCGTAAGATGATGTATAGGGGGTGACGCCTGCCCGGTGCTGGAAGGTTAAGAGGAGTGCTTAGCGTAAGCGAAGGTATGAATTGAAGCCCCAGTAAACGGCGGCCGTAACTATAACGGTCCTAAGGTAGCGAAATTCCTTGTCGGGTAAGTTCCGACCCGCACGAAAGGCGTAATGATTTGGGCACTGTCTCAACGAGAGACTCGGTGAAATTTTAGTACCTGTGAAGATGCAGGTTACCCGCGACAGGACGGAAAGACCCCATGGAGCTTTACTGCAGTTTGATATTGAGTGTCTGTACCACATGTACAGGATAGGTAGGAGTCTAAGAGATCGGGACGCCAGTTTCGAAGGAGACGCTGTTGGGATACTACCCTTGTGTTATGGCCACTCTAACCCAGATAGGTGATCCCTATCGGAGACAGTGTCTGACGGGCAGTTTGACTGGGGCGGTCGCCTCCTAAAAGGTAACGGAGGCGCCCAAAGGTTCCCTCAGAATGGTTGGAAATCATTCGCAGAGTGTAAAGGTATAAGGGAGCTTGACTGCGAGAGCTACAACTCGAGCAGGGACGAAAGTCGGGCTTAGTGATCCGGTGGTTCCGTATGGAAGGGCCATCGCTCAACGGATAAAAGCTACCCTGGGGATAACAGGCTTATCTCCCCCAAGAGTTCACATCGACGGGGAGGTTTGGCACCTCGATGTCGGCTCGTCGCATCCTGGGGCTGTAGTCGGTCCCAAGGGTTGGGCTGTTCGCCCATTAAAGCGGCACGCGAGCTGGGTTCAGAACGTCGTGAGACAGTTCGGTCCCTATCCGTCGCGGGCGTAGGAAATTTGAGAGGATCTGCTCCTAGTACGAGAGGACCAGAGTGGACTTACCGCTGGTGTACCAGTTGTCTTGCCAAAGGCATCGCTGGGTAGCTATGTAGGGAAGGGATAAACGCTGAAAGCATCTAAGTGTGAAACCCACCTCAAGATGAGATTTCCCATGATTATATATCAGTAAGAGCCCTGAGAGATGATCAGGTAGATAGGTTAGAAGTGGAAGTGTGGCGACACATGTAGCGGACTAATACTAATAGCTCGAGGACTTATCCAAAGTAACTGAGAATATGAAAGCGAATGGTTTTCTTGAATTGAATAGATATTCAATTTTGAGTAGGTATTACTCAGAGTTAAGTGACGATAGCCTAGGAGATACACCTGTACCCATACCGAACACAGAAGTTAAGCCCTAGAACGCCGGAAGTAGTTGGGGGTTGCCCCCTGTGAGATAGGGAAGTCGCTTAGCTTTAATCCGCCATAGCTCAGTTGGTAGTAGCGCATGACTGTTAATCATGATGTCGTAGGTTCGAGTCCTACTGGCGGAGTAATTTAGTTAAGAGGTTTAGACCTCTTTTTTGTTATGTAATAATAATCTATTTCGTGTTATAGTAAAATGAACCAAAAATAGTACACAATGTGGTATAATCTTTTTATGGCATATTCAATAGATTTTCGTAAAAAAGTTCTCTCTTATTGTGAGCGAACAGGTAGTATAACAGAAGCGTCACACGTTTTCCAAATCTCACGTAATACCATTTATGGCTGGTTAAAGCTAAAAGAGAAAACGGGAGAGCTAAACCACCAAGTAAAAGGAACAAAACCAAGAAAAGTTGATAGAGATAGACTTAAAAACTATCTTACTGACAATCCAGACGCTTATTTGACTGAAATAGCTTCTGAATTTGGCTGTCATCCAACTACCATCCACTATGCGCTCAAAGCTATGGGCTACACTCGAAAAAAAGAACCACACCTACTATGAACAAGACCCAGAAAAAGTAGCCTTATTTCTTAAGAATTTTAATAGATTAAAGCACCTAGCACCTGTTTAGATTGACGAAACAGGATTCGATACTTATTTTTATCGAGAATATGGTCGCTCATTAAAAGGTCAGTTAAGAAGAGGCAAAGTATCTGGAAGAAGATATCAGAGGATTTCTTTGGTTGCAGGTCTAACAAATGGTGAGTTAATCGCTCCAATGACTTACGAAGAGACGATGACGAGCGACTTTTTTGAAGCTTGGTTTCAGAAGTTTCTCTTACCAACATTAACCACACCATCGGTTATTATTATGGATAATGCAAGATTCCATAGAATGGGGAAGTTAGAACTTTTATGCGAAGAGTTTGGGCATAAACTTTTACCTCTTCCTCCCTACTCACCTGAGTACAATCCTATTGAGAAAACATGGGCTCATATCAAAAAGCACCTCAAAAAGGTATTACCAAGTTGCAATACCTTTTACGAGGCTTTTTTATCCTGCTCTTGTTTCAATTGACTATATTAGAGGCGAGACATTTTTCGGTTCTTTGTCAACTGTAGTGGGTTGAAGAAAGCGAAGATCTAGAAAGGACAAATTTCGTCCTTTCTTTTTTGAAGTTTTCAAAGTTCCTAAAACCAAAGGCATTGTGCTTGATAAGTTTGATGAGATTATTGGTGGCTTCCAGTTTGGCGTTGGAATAAGGTAATTGAAGGGCGTTGACGATTTTCTCTTTATCTTTGAGGAAGGTTTTAAACAGAGTCTGAAAAAGAGGTGGAAAAGCAAGAGCTGATAGAGATTATAGTGGTGTTTCAAGTCTTCGGAATAGCTCAAAAGTTTATCTAGAATTTCTTTATTAGTCAAGTGCATACGAAAAGTAGGGCGATAAAATCGTTTATCACTCAGTTTCTGACTATCTTGTTGAATGAGCTTTCAGTATCGCTTGATAGCCTTGTATTCATGGGATTTCGGATGATGGCTTGTGTTCTGCTCTCAAGAACAGTTATGATATTGAGCTTATCAAAGTCTTGAGCAATAAAGCTCATTTCCATCTCCCGATTGAAACAGTCACTCCCCGGACTGTTTCAACGTCCTAGGACATAATCTCAGGAAGACGCGAAAAATCATGCTCAAAGTGAAAATCATTGTTCTTGCGAATGACAGTTGAAGTTGAAATAGACAACTGATGATCAATGTCGGTCATAGAAGTCTTTTTAATTAGCTTCTGAGCAATCTTTTGGTTGATGATACAAGGAATTTGATGATTCTTCTTGACGATAGAAGTTTCAGCGACCATCATTTTTGAACAGTGATAGCACTTAAAACGGCCTTTTCTAAGAAGAATTCTAGTTTGAATTTTTTATACTAGAAAATCAGAACCATAATACCTATATAAAAATATTATAGTTCTAATAGGATTTACCCAAAAGTTTTAAGGCGGTCTTTTTAGAACTTTAATCGTTTGAAATTTAGGTAGCAAATTTGTTTCTATTTTGTCAACTTTTCCTATTTTTATCTTGTTGAGGCTGGTATTTTAACAATTCAGGAATTGATAGTGAATGTGTAAAATTTTTTGTTAGAATAAGTTTATAAAAAAGAAAAGGAGTATTTGATTATGTTACAAAAAATTTATGAGCAGATGGCTAATTTCTATGATAGTATTGAAGAAGAGTATGGTCCTACATTTGGTGATAATTTTGACTGGGAACATGTTCATTTTAAATTTTTAATTTATTATTTAGTGAGATATGGCATTGGTTGTCGTAGGGATTTTATCGTTTACCATTATCGTGTTGCTTATCGTTTGTATCTTGAAAAATTGGTAATGAATCGGGGTTTTATTTCTTGTTGAGGTAATTTTAGTAAATTTCCGAACTAATTTACTCTTTTATGGAAAGATAATAGTAAATAGCTAGTAATTTTTCTAAATCATTTTTTAATAGTTGGAAATAGCAAATCTTTCTATTGTTTCTTCTTGATAAAAAGGCGATTTTTTATTATAATAAATTGTAAGATATAATTGCAGGTGAGAGTCCTGCCATGTATGTGAGAAAGGAAGAGCCTGAGGGCTCAGACAAAATTATGACTTCAGTTGTTGTTGTAGGTACCCAATGGGGTGATGAAGGTAAAGGGAAGATTACAGACTTCCTTTCAGCGAATGCAGAAGTGATTGCACGTTACCAAGGTGGTGATAATGCTGGTCACACGATTGTGATTGACGGTAAGAAATTTAAGTTGCACTTGATTCCATCTGGGATTTTCTTCCCTGAAAAAATATCTGTCATTGGGAATGGTATGGTTGTAAATCCTAAATCTCTTGTAAAAGAGTTGAGCTATCTTCATGAGGAAGGTGTAACAACTGATAACTTACGTATTTCTGATCGTGCGCATGTTATTTTGCCTTATCATATCGAGTTGGATCGCTTGCAAGAAGAAGCTAAGGGCGACAATAAGATTGGTACGACAATTAAGGGAATTGGTCCAGCTTATATGGACAAGGCTGCTCGTGTTGGAATTCGTATTGCAGATCTTTTAGATAAAGATATTTTCCGTGAGCGTTTAGAACGTAACCTTGCTGAAAAGAATCGTCTTTTTGAAAAATTGTATGACAGTAAAGCGATTGTTTTCGATGATATTTTTGAAGAATATTACGAATATGGTCAACAAATCAAGAAATACGTGATAGATACATCTGTTATCTTGAATGATGCGCTTGATAATGGCAAACGTGTGCTTTTTGAAGGTGCACAAGGTGTTATGCTAGATATCGACCAAGGTACTTATCCATTTGTTACGTCATCAAACCCTGTAGCTGGTGGTGTGACAATTGGTTCTGGTGTCGGTCCAAGCAAGATTGACAAGGTTGTAGGTGTATGTAAAGCTTATACGAGTCGTGTAGGAGATGGTCCTTTCCCAACTGAGTTGTTTGATGAAGTGGGAGAACGTATCCGTGAAGTGGGTCATGAATATGGTACAACAACTGGTCGTCCACGTCGTGTAGGTTGGTTTGACTCAGTTGTGATGCGTCATAGCCGTCGTGTTTCTGGTATTACTAACCTTTCTTTGAACTCTATTGATGTTTTGAGCGGTTTGGATACTGTGAAAATCTGTGTGGCCTATGATCTTGACGGTCAACGTATTGACTACTATCCAGCTAGTCTTGAGCAATTGAAACGTTGCAAGCCTATCTATGAAGAGTTGCCAGGTTGGTCAGAAGATATTACCGGAGTTCGCAATTTGGAAGATCTTCCTGAGAATGCGCGTAACTATGTTCGTCGTGTGAGTGAATTGGTTGGCGTTCGTATTTCTACTTTCTCAGTAGGTCCTGGTCGTGAACAAACAAATATTTTAGAAAGTGTTTGGTCCTAAGAGATTTTTAAGATTTGTTTAAGATAGGTCGGGTATACTATAGACAGTTACAAGAAGACCTCCTAACTTGTTGTAACAAATATCCTAAACTTTTCTTTTTCATAATAATCTCCCTTAACTCCACCCAATCAGGTGGAGTTTTTTAGCTCTATTTCAGGCTTTTGGGGACTATTCTAAAAATAATTTTTCGATATTTTTCGGATTTTGGTCGGGGAATTGGCGGGGACTTTTTTAGCGAATATGACTAAGAAATAGGTCTGTTGTCGCTTCAGCAAGTTCGTCCTCTACTTGATTGTAACGATCCGTCATATAAACCTTTGTATGCCCCAGCGCCTGGCTTAATTGTTCAAGCGGAACCCCTGCAATAATGCTTTGAGTCGTGAAGAAGTGGCGCATCATGTGAGGTGTTACATGCAATCCTGTTGCTTCATTCACTAGATTGAAGTTTCTATTTAGCTGATTTGGATTGATGAGACCACCTTTCTCGTTGATAGTTATATAATCCTTGTGCTGTTCCTTGATAATTCCTAACTTTCGCTTAATCTTAGAAGCTTCAGCTATCAGATAATAGATCAGGTCTGTTCCGATATCATCAAGGCAGACATATCGCTCTGAATCCTTCGTTTTAAGCCCTCCTTTCCCTTTTAAGGTCTGGTTGCTTCGACTGTCTCTAAGATGCAGTATAGCCCGTCCGCTGTCGTTCTGAGTGATGTCCATTGGACGCAATCCAAAGACTTCTCCTCTTCTCAATCCAAAAATTGTCAGATAGGTCAGAGCGTAGAATTGTTTTGGCATAATCTCTTCTGCCTTTGCTATCCAAGTCTTGAACTCTTTGAGAGTCACTTTCTTGTTTGCAGCAGGGATATCACTCTGGCCGATGAAAACACCTTTCAAGCGATTTGAGAGCAGATTTCCATTTTTGACGGCATCATTCAGCAATGCCATGAAGCTGGAATTGAGGGTTTGAACAGTGTATCTGGTATGGTTCTGCAACTTTTCAGCGATAAATAGTTCATACTCATTTCTATCCAAATTTTTAAGCAGGATAGAACCAAACTTTGCCTTGATATGGTTCTTATAGAGATTGTCATTGAGGTAGTAGGAAGTGTCATTCCAGCGCCCTGTTGACAATCTCTTTTCAGAATAGATATCCCAATATTGATCAAGCGTTAGATTCGTATTGATACCTAATTCTTGTTCTTGGATTTGTTGCTCAAGCTCTACCAAGGCTGCACGAGCTTGAGGGAGAGTTGTGAAACCACTTTTACTTTTTTCTCTTTTTTTACCTCGGAAGAAAAAAGAACGTCTGACATAGTAACGCTTGCCTTTAGCAGTCTCATAGTAATAGATATTTGGGTATTTTGTTTTATTATATTTCATTGTATTCTCCTTGTTTATCGGCTTCTGGACAAGGTCTAAACATTGAGAATATTGACATCACCCCTTTCATGGTGTAAAATAGGGTATAGAAAAGAGGCCTTTTTAATGGCTGATTTTTTATAAGGGTAAGCTTCACAATCAAACTTTGGCGAGGGCGATTGTGGGGCTTTTTTTTTATTTTCTGAATAGTTTGTATAGTTTATACAAACTCCAAGCTGTCAAAGGGACTGCAAGGAATGGAGCGATTGGAATACCAACAACTCCAAAAAAGACTAAGAAAAGATACAGTGCTGAAAATATGATTTTATTGGCAGGAAGTTTTTTCTTAGGAGATGTTTCTGAAAGATTAATCTCGTTTACTATATCAGCGACACTGTCACTAACAATATTTTGTTCAATATGTTCAGTTTCAGTTGTTTTAGTTTCAATAGCTTCAGTTTCCGTAACTTCTTTATTGGAAATGTTATCATCAATTATCTCAGATGATTCGCTCTGAATTACTTCTTTTTGTGAAGAATCAACAATGGTAAGGTAAATTTCAAAACCAACATCCAAATCATTATTTGTGACAACTTTTTCTTCATACTCGTCCCATTCTTTATATGGGCCACCTTTTATCTCTCCCTCTATTACAAAGTTATATTTTTTATTATCAAAATATTTTCGTATTGTTTTAGCAATGGTTGCAGGAACATATCCTACATGATTATCAAATATCAAAACTTTTATAGCATTAGGATCATATCTATTATCTACTTCTGGAACGAGCTCAATATTGAAAAAGTCTAAATCTTGATATTTGAAAACTTTCAGACCATATTCTTCAAGTTCTTCTCTAAGTTCCTTAGTTGATAAATTGCTATAGTACTTTGCATATTCTGGGATTCCGTTATCTTCAGCAATCATATTGCAAGCTTCTTTTACTGCTTTTTTATATTTTGTCACTCCAGCGACTCTGAATAATATTTTTTCAACAGTCTTTTGCATATATTTCCCCTCTATATAAATATCTTCAATGCAATTTTTAATTTACTAATGCCAAGTACTCTTCCTTGACCATGACTTCATTAGTCATAGTTTTTAGATTGTAGTAAGACATGAATTTGAGGTAATCAAACTCTGTGGGGTCGTCTAAGCTTTCTAGTGCGTCTTTCACGAGATGATGGATCATATTCCTATCAGCTTCGTTTTCACAGCGTAGGCGAGCGTTTTGGTACTCTGAGCGTGTATGGTCTTTGTGTCCGAGTTAGTGTAGGGCGACTTGGATTTGTTGTTCAGGAGCTAAGTTGTGGTCAATAGCGAGTACGTTTGTGTCTGGATTGTAGAAACCGCTACTGTGCCAGTTTGAACCGTCGAAGAGACAAAGCTCTACTTGATATTCTTCGCAGAGTTTAGCGAGTATCATAGTTCTCCTTCGTTATTTATAAACATCTCTGCGGTGGGCGATTTCCACGGCTAGGACGACTAGTTTATCGTCTTGGATATCACAGATGATGCGGTAATTCTCTACTCTGTATCGCCAGTAACCTGCAAGGTTGGCTTTTAGTGCTTTTCCGTGTTGTCGTGGATTGGTCGTGTTTTCAATGTTTTTAGCAAGCCAGGATAGGATTTGTTTTCTGGTTGGGGTATCTAGTTTTTTAAGTTGCTTGAGAGCTTTTTTATCAATATCTAGCCGATACATTAAGCAATATCCTCTCGAGATAGTCCTAGTTCATCCAAGACCTCATCCATGGTATAAGTAGCTGGGTCGGCTAAATACTCCATATAGGCTTGGTCGGCTGCTCGTGCGTCTTCGATATCTTCCATGAGTACCATGAAGTCGTCAAAATCCATGGTTGTTGTGTCGATACCGTGTTTGGTTAGGTAGTCCGTGATGTAGGAGTTTTTTTCTGTGAAATTGATCGTGATAGTCATTAGCGTTCTCCTTTGCTTTTGAAGTGGGCGGATAGAACGGATGTGATGAAGTCGATATCATCTTCATTTAGTGGTTTTCCGTCAAATAACATGGTGTTGGCTGCTGCTTTGCGTAAGTCTATGATTTGTCCATTTACTTGAGCAAATTCATCACTTCCAGCGATAGCAGGATTATCTGTCCGTCCGAGTAGGTAGTCAGCACTTACATTAAAATAATCAGCTATTTCTTTTAAAACTTTTGAACTAGGATTACTTCTTTTTAATCGATATAAAGTATTAGTTCCATAACCAAGTTTTTCTTCTAAAATATTTATAGAAATCCCCTGTTTATCAGCTAATTCTTTTATTTTATCGAATGCTACAAACATTAATTTTTCAACCTTTCTAAGCAAACGAAAAATAATTTTAAAATATTTGTAGAAAATAGTTGACTTATTTAGTCAAATGTTTTAAAATAATATTCGTAAGCTAAAGAGTTAGCGAACTAGACAACTAAAAAATAAAGCCTTACAAAACTGATTGGCGTCCGTTTACTGTAGGTAAAACTTACTTTTAGTAGGTCTTTTCTCTATGTTTTTATTTTAAAACATTTGACTAGAGTTGTCAAGAAGTTCGCTAACTTTTTAGATAATTTTTTAAAAGGAGGTCAGGGATGAACGAAGAAGACCTGAAAGAATTATTGGAACTCTTAGCGACAGATTATGGGCGAGGGTATCTAGATGGAGTAGTTGGGGGACTTTCAATGCTTTTGAAAATTTCAAAAGAAGCAGAGAAATATAGAAAGGAAAAATATGAGTAAAGCAAAATTATTAGTCACATAAAGTAGGTAAACGAGGTAGGAAATGATAGAAACACTGGAAATAAAAATAAACAAAAAGACATACTTCATATCTGCAAGGGCAGATGTTCCAGTCAGGTATAAAGTTATGTTTGGCAGAAATCTCTTCGATGACTTTTCGAAAATAAAAAACAATAAAGATGAAACTCTATCACTTTGTCTATTATTTTGTATGACAGACAAATCGTCAGAAGAATTCTGTAAATTTTTTATTGAAAATAATTCATATATAACAAGTAGACATCACTATGAGGCAATAAGATTATTTGAAAAACATTTTATCTTTAAGCCCGTAACATATTCACTAGAGGACATAGTTCAAATCCTAACAATATATCTAGAAAATACTAAAACACAGATTGGAGGAAAAAATGAGTAAAGAACTAAAAATAATTAAGGCTAAAATTAAAACTCGTTTGATTGAGTTGGATATGACTCAAGTCGAATTGGCAAAACAAGTATCTGTAGCATCATCAGTTATTTCAGAGTTGCTGAAGTATGGAAAAGGAAGTGATTATGTGAAAGAAAAAGTCGTAGATATTTTGGGTATTGAAAACCCTTGGGAAAATAGTTAGAGCATGAGGAAATAGTATGAACAACGCAGCGCAAAAAGTAACACGGATTGACAAAGATGCCTGGGAGATTGCTACGGAGCTGGCGAACGAGTACGGCGTATCTATTTGTCACATCATCAGCGAGAGCGTCCGCTACTGTGCAGAGAATGCCGAATTTAAGGAGATGGACGTTGTCGTTAAACGATTGGTAGTCGGCAGTAAGGTGCTGGAGTAGGAGGGTGGAGATGAATGAACTAGTATGGTTTTACTTTGTTGTCATAATCAATCTTATCATTGGTTTTGCTACATACTACGCTAGCAAAAGAGATAGAGAAAAGCGCATCAACGGGTTTAAAAAAATACAAGATGATGAGCTTGAAAGAGTTAGAAATAAATTTAATTTATGATTTTTTAGAAGTCTTTTGAATAAATCTTTTATTTAAGTTTTGTTTGCTATTGCTTGCTTTATTAGCTATTTTTAAAGCTTTGTCAAAATCAACCTCGCCTGTAAAAACTTTGTAGGTAAGATCATTCATCTTCATAGACTTGTCGGTTTCAGTATCAAGCTGAGATACCTTCTCAAGTTCTTGCAACCGTAATTCATGAGCTTGTTTGATTTTTTCAAGTTCAAAGGCATGTTGCTGTTTTAGAGTATCTATCTGATGATGAAATTCTCTTTCGAGTTTTTCAACAGTATGTGAATGTTCTTTGGCTTGTTTTTCAATCTCAGCTTTATTGTTAGCTTTTGATGCGACATATGACCATAACCCTGATATTATTGCAAGAATAATACTAATCACAGGTTGAATAAGAGCTTGATATTCCATAAGATTTCTCCAATCGTTTTATTTTAATTATACCAAATTTAGAAAGGAACTTTATGAACGAAATTTTTAATTTTCACGGGCAGGAAGTCCGTACTTTGATCATTGATGACGAACCTTGGTTCGTTGGGAAAGATGTTGCAGACATCCTAGGATATAGCAAGGCTAGAAATGCGATTGCTCTTCATGTTGATGAAGATGACGCCCTAAAACAGGGCCTCACAGATAATTTAGGAAGGGTTCAAGAAACTATCATCATCAACGAATCTGGCCTCTACTCTCTTATCTTATCCAGCAAGTTGCCTCAGGCTAAAGAGTTTAAGCGCTGGGTGACATCAGAGGTTTTGCCAGCTATTCGCAAGCAGGGCGGTTTCATTCGCGAGGACTTGGACGAGGATGCCTTTATCGCTCTGTTTACTGGCCAGAAGAAATTACGTGAGCAACAGGCGACCATGCTGGAAGATATTGACTATCTCAAGAGTGAGCAACCGATTCACCCAAGCTATGCTAAATCGCTCCTGAAGAAGCGTAAGGCTCGGGTCGTGGTTTGCTTAGGTGGCATTGATAGTCCGGCTTATGCGGATAAGACTTTCGCTCAGTCAGTCTTTAGACAAGCTGAGATTGACTTTAAAGACCACTTCAACATTAATCGCTATGACTTGCTACCGAAAAAATTCGCAGATGCAGCCTTGGCCTATTGGATGACTTGGGAGCCAAGCACCAATACCAAGATGAAAATCATGAAATTGAACTCATTTGACGAAGGGTAGGAGGGGAAGAAGATGGACAATGTTCTACTTTCACTGTCTGAATGGATTAAATCCATTATCAAGGACACAATCACAAGGCTAGTCGAAATAGAAAAAGATAGTGACCACTATCCAGAGCTGATGGATGTGAACACTACCTGTGATTTTCTAGGAATTAAGTATGCCACCTTTTCAGATAATTATCGTTACTTAAAGGGATTTCCAAAGGAATTACCTGGTAAGAAATGGTCAAAAAGAGCCATCAAAGAATGGCTCTCTAATCAAATATAATAACTTTACTAAAAGGCTTCTGGACAAGGTCTTAGCAAAATTATTTGACTATATTATAGCACAAAAAGAGGATAAGGAGATAAAAATGTTTGAACCACCGATTTTAGACCAGCTGATGGGGGTTGGAGCCTTACTGCTTGGATTTGCAGGGGCTTGCCGTCATATCAAATTGCAGGAACAACGCAAGGAAGAAGAAAGACGAGAAGAGCAAGAATTTGCGTCTATGATTATCCAAGTGCGTAATCATGCATATGAACGTGGTAGAGAGGACAAATGGCAAGAAATTCGCAAGAATATTCGCAGAGAGTTCAAAGGATTCACATATGACAACGAACCGCCTGTAGGCTTGCGTCCTGAGCCGTTAGCTTTGCCAGAACCTAAACAGTCTGCAATCAGATTTTTGTAATGAGGAGGTCAGGAAATGCAAGAATTGATTGAATCGCTGGATAACCTGATTATGATTGTTAAAGAACTGGAAGGAAGGGAATCAACTTCAAGACATTTTATTACGATATGGGAAAACGATTATAAAAATCTATTACGAGTCAAAGAATACCTAACCGACTATGAAAAACTAGCAAAGGACTATCGTTATATGACCCTTAAAAATAAGCTGCTAAAGATTGAAAAAATGGAGCTGGAAGGCAGGTACATCTATGAAGATATGCGGATGAAGTATCGTGCCAATCGCAGGAAGTGGGGTGCTCGGTATGTCTGAAATCAAGTGGATAAAAATCAAAACGGATATTTTTGACGATGAAAAGATGTGTCTAATTGATGCCTCGCCTGATCGTGATGCAATTATTGTAATCTGGATCAAACTTATAACACTAGCAGGCAAATTGAATACAAAAGGCGTACTAACCATTTCTAAAAACATTGTATACACCGATGAAATGCTTGCACAAACGTTCCACCGTCCGTTGAATACAGTTCGTATGGCTCTTGAAGTTTTTGAAAAGTTTGGAATGGTTGAAAAAATCGATGGAGTGATAATGTTACCCAATTGGGAGAAACATCAGAACATTGACGGCATGGAAAAAATAAAAGAGCAAAATCGAAATAGAGCAGCACGTCACCGACAAAAACAGAAATTACTTGCACAGAACAACGAAAGTAACGTTACTGATAACGTTATGGATAACGTTACAGTAACGCATGGTAACGCACTAGATAAAGAATTAGATAAAGATATAGAGATAAATAATAATAAGGTGATGATTAGTTCCAGCCTTTCTGAAAATTTGAAAAATAGCGGAATCCATCTAACTGATAAGTCACATCAACAGTTACTTGATTATGTGGGACTTGATGGAATGAGTTTCGATATGTTGAACCGTGCAGTCGAGAAAACTTCCGGATCACACAAACCTAGTTTCAATTACCTAATAGCCATTCTTGAAAGTTGGAAAAAGAAAGGCTTCACATCGATTGAGCAGGTGGATGAGGACGACCGTAAATATAAAGAGGGTAAGAAGTCAAGACAACAAAACGATAAAACATCGGAACAGGAGGTAAGGGACGAATGGGGATTTTAGAACTAATTGAGCAGTTCGAGATTGACTATTATCCGTTAAGCTACGAGAAGAAAACTCTTTTAGCAGACCAACCAATTCATCCAGTGGTTGCCTGCTTGTCTGAAATGGCTAGCTGGCATGAATGCGGAGGTCGGCTAGTATGGTAGACAATGTGTTTGAGGAAATCGCCTTATCTTATCGTAGGAATACAGAACAACAAGAAGAGTTCTGCGAAAAGCATAACATCCCTTTGATAAAGATATTGAGGACCGAGAGTGTTGTATGTCGCATGTGTGAATCTGAGCGGATTCATGAAGAAAATCAGGAAAGAGTGAATGAACTGGCTAATGCTGAGAATGAGCGAGAGAGGAAATACTATCTTGAAAAGTTCTCTCTTTATGATGAAATTTTGAAAAATGCTACTTTGGACAATTTTGAAACACCAACCGAAAAAGAAGCGGAAAAGCTAGCTTTTGCAAAGAGGATTTGTCGTGAGTGGTCTGAGGGTGCTAGGAACAACATTGTACTTCAGGGAGAAGCTGGAACTGGTAAGAGTCATTTGGCTTTTGCTATGGTTAAGGCTCTATCTGAGTACACGAAAGAGATTGCTATTTTTATTAACGTAACTGACTTGCTGATGAAGATTAAAGCTGATTTTAGTCAGGAAGAGTTTCTGGTCAATAAAATTGCTAGTGCTAAGTTCTTGGTTTTGGATGATTTAGGAATGGAAAAAGATAGCGAATGGTCATTTACTATTCTCTACAATATCTTGAATAAGCGTTCAAACACAATCATTACCACAAATTTGATTTCTGCCGATATTCAAAAAAGATATGGCAGACCTTTCATGTCCAGACTAATGAAGGGTGTAGATAAAGACCATTTGATGGTTTTCAATGATTTGACAAACAAGCGAAAGCAATATTTTTAGAATAGGGGTGGCTGATGTTTATTTTAAAGCATGGGACAAGAGAGGATAAGCCGTTTCTAAGGTCTGCAATTATCAGTGTGACTGGCTTGGATATTTCGTGTTCTGAGGAGAAGAAAGCCATGCGGTTTATTTCTCGGGCGGCAGCCTTACAGGTTAGCAAGGCATTGAGAGGTTCCTTTGGGAACTTCTACCCTGTCGAGGTGGAGTGATGTTAGAGCTTTATTTCGTCTACAACGGGCACTGTAAGTTTTTCCTTGGGAGGTTTGACAATGTCGATGATCTCATTGAGCAGATGGAAGACCATCAGTGGGCTTTCTCAGCTATCACTCATCCAAGGTTTCAGAAGCACATTGGTCAGCGGACGACACGATTTGACTACGGTTCTAAGGATTGTTACTATTTAGCGACTTTTTCAGGAGGAGAAAAAAATGATTGAACTTATTAAAGAATTTGGAATGGCTATTCTGTGGTTATTTCTTGGCTATTTAGTCGGGGAACGTGCAGCAAGAAAGGAAAAGAAAGATGATCAATAACGTTACATTTTTAGTGGGAGGTAAGAAACATGGTTGGAGTAACCTATCAGGAAATTCATCTCTTTGTTGAATTTTTGAAAGAGCAGTACGGGCAAGGTCGTCCAGACTATATTGAAGCCCTGAACGACTTAGACGGTCTGGTGGAAGTCTCCTACAGAGAAGCTATTGAAAGATTTTTAGAAGATGAAGTACGATAAACAGGCTGAGATTGACGGACTGAAACGCACGATCGAGCAAAACGAAGAGAAGATAATCGAGTATTCGAAGCCGTGCGATGCACGCAAGAGACGGATTAGAGCGCTGGAGCGCGATTTGTTGAGGAAAAAGAATAAAGAATTAAGACGGAAAGCGGAGGAGTTGGAATATGATGGAAGAGTTAAAGCAAAAAGTTAATGAAGTATACAACTGGACGGTAGAAGACGGGAAGCCGCAACCTCCCAAGCAAGATTTACCACAAGCGGTGAAAGACCGGGCGGACTATTTTTGGGAAATGGCAGAAGATGGTATGACGTTTATGGGAGCGATGGAATGCATCTTCGCTGATGAAAAGCCTACAGACTATGATTTGGGAGCTACTAAGGGTTGGTTGCCAAAATCTAAGGAGTTTGATGATTGGGTTGGCTATTCGCCAAGCATGTCTCAGTTAGTTATTGCAGTTTATTTGATTTACAGAGGAAGCGAAGATGAAACTTAATGAATTGATTAAGAAATATAAAAAACTTGAGGGTGTATGGAATGCTGAAGGAGCAGAACTAGTTCGTCAAATTTTTCTGCAAGACTTGGAACAACTAGATAAACCGCAACCAGTCAAAGTTCCGCAGTGTGTGGCGGAATATATAGAATTTAAAAAGAAAAACAATTTTCATGTTTACGGTCTTGCTTGGCTTAACGGCTACGAGGTCGAAAAAGAGAAGCGGTATTTTGTTAAGATTAAAGGGAATATTAAAGAAAATATGTTGGTTTATGGAGAACTTTTGAAAAGGTATTTCTTTACAAAAAGCTTTAGTTTAGACGATGTTATATATTCCCACACTCGTAAAGAACTAGAAGCCGCAAACTTCGGCTGGGTGTTTGATTGCCCAGGTATTGAGATTGAGGAGGTGGAATAATGGGAGATATACGAATACTAGACGCTTGTTGTGGCAGTCGTATGTTTTGGTTTGATAAAAATGAGAGTCATACAACTTTCATGGACATCAGACAAGAAAAATTTGAAATACATGGAAAAAGGTAAACGTAAACCCTGACGTTGTCGGAGATTTTCGTGATATGCCATTCGATGGTGAAACATTTAATCTAGTAGTATTTGATCCGCCACATTTGAAATGGGCAGGTCAAAACTCAATTATGCGATCACAATATGGCCAGCTGGATAAAGTTACCTGGTCGGAAGATTTAGCCAAGGGTTTTGAAGAATGTATGAGAGTTCTAAAAGTTGGAGGTACTCTAGTTTTTAAATGGTCTGATTGTCAAATCAACGTTAAAGAAGTTCTTAAATCTGTACCTTTTAAACCATTGTTTGGACAACAAAGAGGTACTACGCATTGGATGACGTTTATGAAATTTGAGAAGGTCACAGAGAGAAAGGACGGCACGTTTGTAAAAGAGGAGGATTTGGCATGATACCGAAATTTAGAGTGTGGCATCATGAATTAGGTAGACTGATGTCAGTCAAATGTATGTTTTTTCAGGATAGCGAGATTGAAGAATTTGAGTTAAACGATGCTTTAATGAATGATTACATTACAGCTTATCCTGATGAAATCGAACTCATGCAATCAACAGGACTCAAAGACAAGAACGGCAAGGAGGTATTCATCGGTGACATCGTTAAATGTACAAGAGGATGTCTCCATGAAGTATATTTAGAAAAAGAATACGGTGGTACATTCATAGGTGGAATGCCTGCTGTATACCTAAAAGGACTTGGAGATGGATATGCGTGGACGGAATATGAGGAAATCATCGGCAACATCTACGAAAATCCAGAGCTTTTGGAGGATAAATAATGAACCCAGAAATAATTGACAATATAAACAAACCAAGCCACTACCAAGGTGCAAACGGTCTTGAGGCTATCGATGTTGTGCATAACTTCGTTGGGAGCCTTTCCGGAGCGTCTGCTTTCTTTTGGGGCAACGCAATCAAGTATATGTTACGGTTTCAAAAGAAAAATGGTCTGGAAGACCTGAAGAAAGCTAGAAAGAATCTTGACTGGCTGATTGAGGAGATGGAGCATGAGTGAATACGCATTGTATGAAGGCGACACCTTTATTACCATGGGGACGCTTGCGGAAATCAGCAAAGAAACAGGAATTGCTGAACGGTGCAAGTATTTCAGAGTTTGCCATCGAAGATATCTGTACGTTTTTT
Organism: Streptococcus pneumoniae; assembly: GCF_001457635.1. Classification (NCBI taxonomy): domain Bacteria; kingdom Bacillati; phylum Bacillota; class Bacilli; order Lactobacillales; family Streptococcaceae; genus Streptococcus; species Streptococcus pneumoniae. The sequence goes on along the minus strand of NZ_LN831051.1, from coordinate 461,347 downwards.
GGGATTGAGATCCAAGAAAGGAAATAAAAGTCAATGAACAAAAGAATTAAGAAGAAGATAGCTAAACGGCAGATACAAGAAAAGCAAGAAGAATTATACAAACAACTACGGAAATTAAGTTCTGAAGAAATTGAAGCTATAACTAAAATGATTAATCAGGCAGTTTCTAATATTCGCAAGGCTTTCTCTCAGATATTTGATAACTTGTTTACATTTTTGAAAAACTTGGAGGTGGAAATTGAAAAAATTGAGCGACGAAGAACTCAAAACGTTAGACAGAGAACTTTTCAAATTTCAAAACATTCAACGCACAATAGACTTAAGAAGGCTAGAATTAGAAACCAGAAACCCAGATGCTCAAAGTGGGCCAACTGTAGGAATAAGCAAACCTACCGAAACTATCGCAATCAGAATCGCAGATGATCCGACTTTAAAATTTCTTGAAGGATTTAAAGGGATTATTAACAAACTCTTAAGCAATCTAGTCGAGGAGGACAAAGAAATTTTCAATCTACGCTGGAGATACCCTCAACTGAGATGGGAAGAAATAGCAGAACAGAAATTCATGAGCAAAGCTACAATCTATCGACGTAGAAGGATTATCTTAGAACAGTACGCTATAATGAAAGGTGAGTTGTAAATAAGATTGAGACAAAAGACATCTTGAAGTCTCACAAAAAAAGGGCTATTATGATAGCATGAACTTCTGAAAACAAAAACACAAATCACATGTTGGAGTTATCCTATTTTTACAGAAAAGTTGTTTAACAGAGGAACATCATGAGTCAGCAACCAGCTGGCTTTTTGTTTTGTAGAAAGGAGGCAGTTATGGAATTTGTATCACCGATAAAAGACAATGATAATATTCAAGCTATGAAAGATTATCTCAGAGAATGGAATGAGATGTATTATATGCTATTCATCACAGGCCTGAATACTGGCTTACGAGTCGGAGATATACTTACCTTGAAAGTTAAAGATGTTCAAGGTTGGCACATCAAACTGAGAGAACGGAAGACTGGCAAGCAGATAACAAGACGGATGACAAAAGAACTCAAGAAAGAAATGAGGAGATATGTTGAAGGCAAACCATTTCATCATTTCTTATTCAAGAGTAGGCAAGGTCAGAATAAAGCGATCACTCGTGAGCGAGCCTATCAAATCATACATGAAGCAGCTGAAGAACTTGGCATTGATAATGTTGGCACACATACAATGCGCAAGACATTCGGCTATAAATATTACAACAAGACAAAGGACGTAGGAACATTACAGAAAATGTTCAATCACTCATCACCTGCAATCACCCTGAGATACATAGGGATAGAGCAAGCAGAGCTTGATGACGCACTACGGAACTTTGTCATTTAATTTTTTAGATATTACTTTCACATAATGAGTTAAGCATAAACTGAAAAAATGAAAGTCTTCAAAACCTATGATTAGTAAGGGTTTGAGATTTAGAGTGAGTTTAACAAAATATAAGATATGTGAAAGTGAGGGATAAAATTGGTATAGTTACAAGAGGTGAAAAATGGTAAAAGAATACCGTGATGATTTTCTTGGAGAAAAGGCCTTCGAGAAATTAAATAAAGATATTGATGCCAATCCTGAAGTTGGCTTTGAAATTGTTGGATATACTCAAACAGCATTTGTAAATGGAATGCATATACCGTTAACAGCCATACTAGTAAAATGGAATAATTTTTTTAAAGAATCAGAATGAGACAAAAGACATCTTGAAGTCTCACAAAAAAAGGTTTATTATGGTAGCATAGATTTCTTGTATGAGGAGGGGATAGGTCAAAGGCCTATCCCTTTTAGCATTGAGAAAGGAGGTTTGAGATGTATAACAAACCTATCAGACCATCCTTGAAATCTAAGAAGTGGGAGAAGTTCCGTGATAGGATAATGCGTAAGCATGATTATCTTTGCCAAGAAAGTTTGCGTTACGGAATTTCTGTTCAAGCAGAAATGGTACATCATATCTTTCCTGTGTCTGAATATCCTGAGCTTGAATTTGTTGAATGGAATTGCTTGCCATTGACGAATAAGAAACATAATACGTTTCATGATAGAGTGAACGATAGAGTAATCAACCAAGGATTGTATTGGCAGAAAAAAAGAATTTTTAAATTTTTTCAAAAATGAAAAATGAAAATTTTTAATCCCCCCCTCTTTTTGAAAAATCATTTTGGCCAGTAGGGTACTGGTGAAGGGAACTTTTTCCAAGTCGGGGGCCTTCAAACAAAAAGGGGGTAAAAACTAAGCGATTTTGACGAAAGGAGGTAGTTTTTGGCTAAACCAATTACAGCAAAGTCGATTAAGTCAAAAGTGGTCAAGCAGATGAAAGACTTGGGAACTTATCGTAAAGAGTTCGAAATGATCATTGACATTTTTGCAGGTATGTTATACCAGTATCAGAAACTTGCTCAAGATTATGCTGATATGGGTTATCCAGTAACAGACACCTACGTCAATAAGGCTGGTGCTGAAAATGAGCGCAAAGTTCCAATCTTGACAGCGATGGAAATTTTGAGGAAAGATATACTCAGCTACTCTAATCAGTTGATGATGAATCCTAAGTCGCTCGGTGAGGTAGTAGAACAAGAGGGTGAGTCAGTTCTTACTGAGGTACTGAAGTTCAAGAACGAAATCAAGAAGAAGCGAGTGACTGGCAATGGGTAATCTTGATAAAGCTAAAAAATACGCTCAACACGTCTTAACTCACCGAGAAGAACATTGCGAAGAAAACATCCTTGCTGCTGAACGTTTTTTCCGTGATTTAGAAAATCCAACCTTTGAGATGGATGAGGATATGGTGGATTTTGTTATTCACTTTATCGAGAACGTGATAGTTCATCAGCAGGGCGATGATATGTTTGCGGTATCTATCCGTAACAAGCCATTGCTTTTGCAACCGTGGCAACATTTCGTTGTAGTTAATCTGTTTGGTTTTTACTACAAGGGTACGAATGAGCGCAGGTTCAAAGAAGCGCTTATCATGCTTGCTCGGAAGAATGGGAAGACCTCGTTTACTGCTGCAATCGCACTTGCTTATCAGATATTAGATACAGATAGCGGTTCCAAATGCTATATCGTTGCTAACTCAGTCAAGCAAGCGATGGAAGCTTTTGGTTTTTTAAGATTCAACGTTGAACGCTGGAACGATAAGAACATTCGTATCAAGGATAATAACCAAGAACACTCTATCACCGCCAATTTTGGTGATGAAGGTTCTTTCTTTATCCAGGCTTTAGCGAATGATGAGAGCCGTCTGGACTCTTTGAACGGAAATGTTATCATCTTGGACGAAGCTCACACAATGAGGAACAGTAAGAAACATGGTCTTATGAAAAAAACAATGTCAGCATACAGAAACAGTATGCTTTTTGTTATCTCAACGGCTGGGGATATTCCTACCGGGTTCCTTGCTAACCGTCTGAAATACTGTCAAAAGGTGCTCAAGCAATTAGTCACTGATGATTCATTTTTCATCTTCATCTGCAAGGCTAATCAATCTGCTGATGGGGACGTGGTGAACTATCTGGACGAGAATATCCTCAAGATGGCTAATCCGTCATGGGGTGTCACGGTTTCGCTCAAGGCTCTCAAGGAAGAAGCAGAGCAGGCTATGAATGATCCTCAGACAAGAAATGAGTTTTTCAATAAGACCTTGAATATCTTCACTAACTCTATGAACGCTTATTTTAATCCTGATGAGTTTATTGCGTCGGATAGTTGCTACGATTGGAGTTTAGAAGAGCTGGCACGTTTGCCTATTCGTTGGTATGGTGGTGCGGACTTGTCAAGATTGCACGACTTAACAGCTGCTGCTCTCTATGGTGTCTATCATGACGGTGAGAAAGACGTTGATATCTGTATCACACATGCTTTCTTCCCTCGGATTAATGCTCAGAAAAAAGCTAATGATGACGGGATTCCACTCTTTGGGTGGCAGTCTGACGGTTGGTTGACGATGAGCAACACTCCGACCGTCCTCTATGATGATATCGTCAAATGGTTCATCAAGATGAGGGAGAAAGGGTTCAAGATTGCTGCTGTCGGAATGGATAGGAAGTTTGGCCGTGAGTTCTTGACGAAGATGAAACAAGCTCGGTTCAAGATGATTGACCAACCTCAGCTTTTTTATCTGAAATCAGAGGGATTCAGACGGATTGAGTTTAAAGTTAAGAATAAAGAATTTTACTATCTTCATTCTGATGCTTACGAATACTGTGTGAGCAATGTTAGAGCAATTGAAAAGGTGGACGATGCTGTGCAATATGAGAAATTAGATGGAGACGGTGGGACTGCAAGGATTGACTTGTTTGATGCCAGCGTCTTTGCTTGTATACAGGCTCTTGCTAATCTTGGCAAGGGTGGTGATGTGATGAGATTCTTTGATTAGGTGAATTATGAATGAAATAGTATTATCAGAACATGAAATTAACTTGCTGATCAACAAAGGGCGAGTTAAAGTAATTTTAAACGGGGAAGTAGTAACTATTCGTCAAAGACATATGAAAAATTTGATGGCTGAAACAGTAAAATGGGAAAAACAGGTAATTGATGTCAGTCAGAATATCGTAAGAAATAAACACTTTGATTCACTTTTTCAAAATACTTTTCGTTAGAAAGGAGGTGAGGAAACATGGGTATTTTTGAAAAGTTTTGGAAACGAAACAAGCCAAGTAAGTCAATCAACATGCTGAGTCATTCAGATTTAGGGTTGTCAAACCTGATGGACTCGTATGTACCTTTGGCCAGAAATCCAGATGTGGTGACAGCGGTTAATAAGATTGCTGATTTGGTCTCTAATATGACCATCCACTTGATGGAGAATACAGATAAAGGTGATATCAGAATCCGTGATGGGCTTGCTAGAAAGATTGATATCAATCCGTGTAAACACATGACAAGGAAGTCATGGATTTTCAAGATTGTGCGCGATTTGCTTTTATATGGCGATGGGAACTCTGTCCTACATGTGGAATATGAACCTGTTACGGATTATATTTCTAATCTAAGACCATTTCCGATGAGAGAGGTTTCATTCCAAACAGATAAGGATTCCTATGTAATCTCATTTAGGGGTGAAGAATATTCCCCTGATGAAGTAGTCCACTTCGTCATCAATCCAGATCCAGATATTCCATACATTGGTACTGGTTTTAGGGTGACGTTGACAGATGTGGTTCAAAGTTTGAACATGGCTACCAAGACTAAAAAAAGCTTTATGAACGGGAAGAATATTCCTAGTCTTATCGTTAAAGTAGACTCGTCTAGTGCTGAACTAGATTCGGAGCAAGGGCGTGAGCGTATCGCTGAGAAGTATTTGAGTACTAGCAGGGTTGGCGCTCCATGGATTGTTCCAGAGGCATTGCTGGACATTCAGCAGGTAAAACCGCTTAGTCTAACGGACATCGCTTTAAACGAGTCTGTGGAATTGGATAAAAGAACAGTTGCAGGTCTATTAGGAGTACCTGCTTTTATTTTGGGTGTAGGAGAGTTCAACAAGACAGAGTATAACAACTTTGTAAATACGACTGTCATGAGTATTGCTACCACTATTACTCAAACACTAACCAGGGACTTACTTTTGTCTAGCAATCGTTACTTCAAGCTAAATCCTCGTTCACTCTTCTCTTACAACATTACGGAGTTGTCTGCTGTTGCTCAACAAATGGCAAACAGTGCTGCAATGCGTCGTAATGAGTGGAGGGATTGGCTAGGGATGGCTCCTGATCCTGAGATGGAAGAGTTGATTGTTCTTGAAAACTTTCTCCCTCAGGAGAAACTAGGAGATCAAAATAAACTGAAGGGAGGTGAGGAAGAGAATGCAAAAGCGAAATAGCTATCGTGCCACTCAATTTCAAACGAGAGAAGAAGAATCTGGTGATTTGATTTTGAGTGGCTACTTTATCAAGTTTGACGAGGAGACGGAATTGTGGCCAGGCTACTGTGAAGTTATCAAGCGTGCTGGTGTTGAGAAAGCTGTCACAGACGCTGATATCAGAGCTTTATTTAACCATGATGATAGCCTTGTTCTCGGTCGAACAGGTAACGGAACTCTGACACTGGGTGTTGATGATGTTGGTCTTTTTGGAGATATCATCATTAACAAGGATGATCCTCAAGCTGTTGGGGCCTATGCCCGTGTCAAGCGTGGAGATGTTATAGGGTGTAGCTTTGGCTTTATCCCGGTAAAAATCGAAACGGAAGAACGTGAAGATGGTTCATATTTGGACACTGTCTTAGAGCTAGAAATCTTTGAAGTGAGTCCATGTACTTTCCCAGCCTATCCACAAACGGAAATTGCTGCACGACAAAAAGACTTCGAAAGTCAGAAGCGTGCTAATCGTGAAGCGCTAGACAAGCGCAAGAAAGAAATTAAGGAGAAATTTAATCTATGAACAAATTATTGATTTTGGGCGCTCGTATGCGCAACAAAGCAGACAAAGTTGTAGAGCTTGAAGAATCAATCAAAGAATTGAACAAGCGTTCTGAACTTGAAGCTAAGAAATTGGAACAAGCTGGAACTGACGAAGAAGTTTCAGCAGTTGAAAAGAACCTTGAAGACATCCAAAAAGAATCGGATGAAAAGGAAGCAGAAAAAGAACAACTTGAAAAAGAAATCGAAGATTTGAAAAATCAAGTTGAAGAACTAAATCGTAAAGCACCGACTTACCCAAGTCAAGAAAAACGTGGAGGACAGAAATTGGAACAACGTGACGCAATCGCTAAATACATTCGTACTGGTCAAACTCGTGACATTGTAGGCTTGAAAACTACTGATTCAGGAAGCGCAGCTTTAATCCCTACTGAAGTTTTGAAACCTCATTTTGTTAATAAAACACGTAATCCACTTTTGGATCTTGTGGAACGTGTGAAAGTTAATAGTGGATCTGGTAAATATCCAGTTATCAAGAAAACGGATGGTGTAATGGTTTCAATAGATGAATTGAAATCAAATCCAGAACTCGGAAAACCAGCAATCAGCGAGATTGATTATTCAATCAAGACTTACCGTGGATATGTCCCTGTGTCACAAGAAATGATTGACGACGCAGACTATGACATCATGTCCATTGTTGAAGACGAAGTGTTCAATCAAGGTGACAACACTGAATTGTCATTAGTTACAGCTGTCCTCAAAACAGCTACCCAAGCAGATGCGGCTGGATTTGATGGTATTAAAGATATCTACAACAAGAAGCTTAAATCAATTTATAAAGCAAGCATCGTTGTAACTAAGTCAATGTTTGCTGCGCTTGACAAAGTGAAGGACAAAGATGGGCGCTACATGCTTCAAACTGATGTGGCTTCACCTACTGGCTATTCATTTGGTGGGAAAACAATCTACAAAGTAGATGACACAGTGTTTGGAAACGAAGGAGATATGAAATTCTTCATCGGAGATGTTACTGAGTTCGTCAAAGAGTTTGACCGTTCTCAAGTATCCGTTAAATGGGTGAACAATGACATTTACGGACAATTGCTTGGGCTTTTTATCCGTTTGGATATTAAGAAAGCAGATGAAGAAGCTGGATTCTTCGGAACATATACTGATGTTGTAGCTTAAGGAGGTAGCGTATGAGCTATAAAGTAATCCGTCCTTTCAAGGACTTGGCTGATCCTGAAAATCATGACTACGCTGTTGGCGATATCTTTCCTCGTGAGGGATATGAGCCAACAGATAGCTTTACCAATGGCCTTTTGACTGGCGCTAACACTGCTGGCTCTATCTTCCTTGAGGTTTTGGGAGATGATGAACCTAAGAAACCAGCGCCTGAAACAAAAGAAGTGAAGGAAGAGCCCGCAGTTGAGCAGGAAGAAACAGTTGAGGAAACTGCTGAAGAGTCTGCTGAGGAAGTTGAGGAATAGACATGGACCAAGGTCAGCTTTTAGAGTTGCTGAAGCTTAAGTTGGGTATTTCAACCGACTTGAGAGACAAGCCGTTAAAAAAAATCATTTCAAGTGTCATCACTGAATTGACCGATAATCTCGGTATCGAGCTTGTTGGTGAGCGTGCTGACCATGAAATGTTTATCGTTGACTATGCCGCTTATCGTTATGAGGGTGGGGTGGATATGCCACGTCACCTTCAGTGGCGACTGCATAATTTACAGATAGCATCAAAGAAAGAGGTCAAGAATGTGGAATCATGAAATCACACTGATCTCCAAGAAAGTAACAGGTAAGGATAAGTTACTACAACCAATCTCTGAAGATGTTGAAGTTACTCTCTTATGTCGCAAAAAGAGGGTCACTCGCTCTGAATTTTATCAGGCGAATCAGGTAGGGCTTAAACCGAGCTTGGTCGTTGAGATTCGAAATTTTGAGTATGAGAATCAAGAGCTTGCGAAGTTCGAAGGCAAGCAATATCATATCTTGAAAACCTATCCTATTGATTCTGAAATTTTAGAGTTGACTTTGTCAGAGGTGTTGAAATGAGTAATGACCTTGCTGATTTGATAGCGAAAGAGCTTGCAGCTTACTCTGATGAGGTTACTGAAGAAGTGGATAAGATTGCAGAGCAAGTGACTGATGAGACTGTGGATGAGTTGAAAGAGACAAGTCCGAAACGGTACGGAAAGTATCGTAGAAGTTGGAAAAAGAAGAAGTTGGCCAATGGCTCTTTTGTTGTGTTCAACGCAGTTGCAAGTCTTACTCACATACTTGAAAACGGGCACCTTTCAAGAAATGGTGGTCGTGTCGCTGGTATCGTCCACATCAAGCCAGCTGAAGAAAAAGCAATTCAGAACTTTGAGAAGCGAATCAAGGAGATTGGGAAATGAAGCTATCAGACTTTGCTGCTATTTTGGAACAGGCAAACTTGCCTGTCACTTATCGAGCGTTTAAAATTGGAAACGCTCCTGACCTACCTTACCTGGTCTATTATGAATCAAGTCCAGTCATCAATTCAGCTGACAACACGGTTAATCATCAGATTAAGAGCGTGACAGTTGAGCTGGCTTTTGAGAGTAAGGATGAAGATTTGGAAGAACGTCTGGAAGAGCTGTGGGCAAACCACAAGCTCTTTTTTGAAGTTCAAGAAGAAACATTTATCGAGACTGAAAGACTCTATGTCAAGTCTTACACAGTCTATCTATACTAAGGAGGAATGACATGACTCAAGAAAATAAAGTAACCTTTGGCCTAGAAAATGTACATATCGCACCTATCAAGACACTTGCAGCAGATGGAGTTATCACTTACGGCGATGTTTTTCGTTTTCCTGGAGCAATAGAGCTGATACTTGATACTAAAGGGGAAACAACCCCTATCAAAGCAGACAACAAGGATTACCATTTCATGAATTCAAACGAAGGATATGAGGGTAAACTTAAAATCCCACACATCATTGATGAATTTGCGACAAAAATTCTTGGTGAAATCAAGGACCCTCAAACTGGTGTTATGACTGAAAAAGCAGATGCGAGCTTGACAGAGTTCGCAATGATGTTCCAGTTTGAAGGCGACAAAAACAAGACTCGCTATGTGATGTACTACTGTTTTGCCAGTCGCCCATCTCTTGGCTCAAAAACTAAGAACGGGACATCAACCAACGAACGTGAACTTAGTTTCAAAGCTAGCCCGCGTCCATTGGATACAGTTGTCAAGCGTTCTATCACATCAGCTGATGACAAGGATGCGTATGACAACTGGTTCAAGAAAGTGTATGAACCTACTGCAGTTGCAGCTTAAGGAGAAGATCTATGCGTAAAATCGTTTTGGTTGGTGATCAGGAGTATGAGTTGGGGACCAACGGCTATACTCCTATTGCTTACAAGCAACAATTTGGAAAAGATTATTTTCAAGATTTGTTCTCGATGTTGAAAAATCAATCATTCATGAATGAATTGAACAAGTTGGAAACCGACAAGGAATTGACAGCGACTAATATTGATATTTCGATGTTGTCAGATTTTGACATGACCTTTTTCAACCGTCTTTTTTGGACCTTTGCTAAATCTGCAAATCCTCACATCAAGCCTTATGAACAATTCTTCATGGAAATGGAAATCTTCCCGATTCAGGAAGTTGGACCTGTGCTGATGGAAATGCTAAATGCGAGCATGACGACAAAAAAGCACCAGATGAGTCAGAATCAGCTAGCGAAGAAATCTTCACAGTAGAATCCTATCTATCTTGCTGTAAAGAAACTGGTCTTTCTATTGATGATCTAAAGCACATTTCAATCGGAATGGCTCTGGATTATCAGACGGATTATGTGAATCTACGGAGCGAGGATAAGGGTGGCGAACGGAAAGCCACGCAAGCTGATTTTGACAGTTTTTAAAGAAAAATGAGTGCTGAGAGAGCGATTCTGAGACCAAGTTCCTTGGTCTGGCTGCATTATCAGTGGTAGAAGTTCTCTCAGCGCTTTTCTATTTTTTTGAGAAAGGAGGAAATATGGCAGGAAATATCAAAGGTATCAAAATTGAAATCGATGGCGACACGCAACCCTTGCAGAAGGCGCTGAAAAATGTCAATAAGGCCGCTACTGATGCAAGTCAGGAGTTGAGACAGATTGACAAGGCCTTGAAATTTGATACAGGGAACGTAACGCTCCTGACTCAGAAACAAGAGGTCTTACAAAAGCAAGTTTCGACGACCAAGGAGAAACTGGAAACCTTGAGACAAGCTCAGTCTCAGGTGGAACAGCAGTTCAAAAATGGTGATATCGGTGCTGATCAGTACCGTGCCTTTCAACGCGAAGTCGAAGTTACTCAAAACGTCCTAAAAGGATATGAGGGTAAGCTTGCAAATGTGAATCAGGCGCTTAATGAGAATGGGAGTGCTACTCAGAACAACAAGAACCAATTAAAAGAGTTGCAAAATGAGCAGAGTCAACTTGCTTCAGAGATGAGTAAGGTGACAAGTTCATTCAAACTGCAAGAAAGCGCTTTGGGTTCAAATGCTAGTGAAGCCGAGAGAAATGCTCTTGCCCAGAAAAAGATTGGTGCCCAGTCTGAGATTGTAAGTAAACAGATTTCAAATCTAGAACAGCAATTGGAAATCACTAAAAAAGAATTTGGTGAGAACTCCACACAAGCCAACAAGATGGAATCTGAGCTAAATCAGGCTAAGACTGCTTTTAATCATCTCAATGATGAGATGAAGGGAACAAAGTCTGCTGCTGATAGCACTCAAGAAAGTTTAAGTGAAATCTCAAGAAATTTAAGAGCAGAACTACTTCAACAGTTTAGTGAGAAGTTGAGTGCTATTTCAGAAAAGCTTGTGGAAGTAGGAAAAGAAGCGTTAGAAGCAGCTGCTCAAATGCAAGCTAGTAATGCTCAATTTACTACCGTTTTCGGAGATATGGAAACCCAAGCAAGAGAAGCGTTGAATGCTATTGGTCAGGAAATGGATATTGTCCCAGAGCGTTTACAAGGGTCATTTACTCAGATGGCTTCATTTGCTAAAACTTCAGGACTAGACACTGCGCAAGCATTGGACCTGACTTCCCGTGCAACTAGGGCAGCGGCGGATGGCGCAGCTTTTTACGACAAGTCCATCGAGAGCGTATCAGAAAGCCTACAATCTTTCCTGAAAGGAAACTTTGCTAACGATGCCGCTCTTGGAATCTCTGCGACAGAAACGACCAGGAATGCAGCTGCAAATAAATTGTACGGAAAGTCATTCAAGGACTTGAGCGAAGCGCAGAAGCAATTGACCTTGCTTCAGATGGTCGAAGACGGAAATAAACTCTCAGGAGCTCTTGGACAGGCTGCAAGAGAATCAGACGGCCTAGAAAACGTGATGGGGAATCTGAAACAAGCTGGGACCAATGCATTATCTGCTATTGGTCAACCTCTTCTAGAAATGATGATTCCTGTTTTTCAAACCTTGGCAACGATTGTGAAAGGTGTGGCCGAGCTGTTCAATTCCTTGCCTGATCCAGTAAAAGATTTTGTTGTTATTTTAGGAACAGTTGTGACTGCTGTAGGGGTCATAGCCCCCATATTCTTAACCTTGCAAGCCCTTGCTGAGTTTTTAAAAATATCTATTGGAGAAATGATAATTGCCGCATTGCCAATTATTGGAACAGCTATTGCAATTGCTGCTGCAGTTGCTGCAATTATTGTTATTGTAAAATATCTCTGGGAAACTAACGAAGGTTTTCGAGATGCGGTCACGACCGTTTGGAATGCTATACTAGCCGTTATCAATACAGTTGTTTCAGAAATCTCTGATTTCATCATGAGTATATTCGGGACGGTTGTTACTTGGTGGACGGAGAACCAGGAACTTATCAGGACAAGTGCTGAGACTGTCTGGAATGCCATTTATACGGTCATCAGTACAATACTGGATATACTTGGCCCCTTGCTCCAAGCTGGCTGGGATAACATTCAACTGATCATTACAACAACTTGGGAAATCATCAAGATCGTTGTTGAGACTGCAATCAATGTTGTCCTTGGTGTTATCCAAGCAGTTATGCAGATCATTACTGGTGATTGGTCAGGAGCTTGGGAAACTATCAAGGGAGTGTTTTCTACTGTATGGCAAGCTATTCAAAGCATTGTTCAGACTATTTTCTCAGCTATCCAGAGTTATATTTCAAATATTCTCAACGGCATTTCAGGAACTGTATCAAATATCTGGAACAGCATCAAGGACACTGTCTCAAATGTGTTAAATGCTATATCTAGTACTGTATCAAGTGTTTGGGAAGGTATCAAGAGTACCATTTCAAGTGCTATCAATGGTGCAAGGGATGCTGTTTCTTCAGCTATTGAAGCCATCAAAGGATTGTTTAACTTCAACATCAGCTGGCCACATATCCCACTACCTCACTTTTACGTGAGTGGTTCGGCCAATCCATTAGATTGGTTGAGTCAAGGTGTTCCAAGTATTGGAATCGAATGGTATGCCAAAGGCGGTATCATGACGAAACCAACTATCTTTGGAATGAATGGTAATAACATAATGGTTGGTGGTGAAGCTGGGAATGAAGCAGTATTGCCACTTAACGACAAAACGCTTGGAGCCATCGGTCGAGGTATCGCTCAAACTATGGGTGGAACTTCACCAACCATCAACATTACTATTACTGGTAACACCGTCAGAGAAGAAGCTGACATCAGTCGGATTGCTGATGAGGTGGCTCAGCGTATTGCTGACGAATTACAACGTAGGAGACAATTGAGAGGAGGGTTTGCATGATAAAGCATAATGAGCTTGTGATTGACGGTGTGAGGACATCGTCTTTTCCATTTAAGATCATTGTCCATGACTCTCCTTCAATCGCTCTAGGAGAGAGCAAGACAGCTCTCTTGGAGCATGGTGGTGTCAGTGGGGCAATCGTTCAGACAAACAAGCATAGGGAACTGGTCAAGAAAACTTATACGATTTACTTGGTCAAACCTACTGAAGAACAGATGAACCAATTTATGAGTCTGTTTATCCGTGAAAAGTTCTGGCTAGAGAGTGAGCGAGTCAAAACAACTCGTCTTTGGTGCTATAAGGTCAATGTGAGCGACCTTGAAGAAGTGCAACCTGGTCTTTACATGACCAAAGCAACCTTCACTTGCCATCCTACAAAATACTTTAAAGACTCCGATACACAGAGATTGACAAGAAGTGGGACTTTGACCGTTCAAGGTTCTGCTCTTGCCTTTCCTAAAATCACAATCGTTGGTCAGAGCGCTTCTGAAACTTCATTTACAATTGCTGGTCAGGTCATTCGTCTTGAACGACTCACTGAGTCGCTTGTGATGGTTAATAATCCTGACAATCCAAGTTTTAAAACAACAACAGGGAAGCCAGTCAAATGGTCAGGGGATTTTATCACAGTTGATCCAGCGAAAGTGAAGAATATTGGGGTTGTTTTAGGCCCAGGTATTCAATCGATTGAAATCGAAACGGTTTGGGGGTGGGCATAATTGCTTTATCTACTTAATAAAGATGTAAGAACCGTTCGATGGAACGGGGAGCCACTTCATGAAGCGACTTCGGCGATTGTGAAAGAAACTATGAATGGCGATTTTACCTTGACTGTGAAATATCCTATTTCTGATTCTGGTATTTACCAGCTCATCCAAGAAGATATGCTGATAAAGGCTCCGACTCCTGTCTTAGGAGCGCAGCTATTTCGTATCAAGAAACCTGTTGAGCACAATGACCATCTGGAAATCACAGCCTATCACATTTCAGATGATGTGATGCAACGATCTATCACACAAATGAGTGTGACTAGTCAGAGTTGTGGCATGGCTCTTGCTCGCATGGTACAAAACACCAAAACGGCTCTTGGAGACTTCTCATTCAACAGTGATATCCAGGACCGTAGGACATTCAACACGACTGAGACAGAAACCCTGTACTCTGTATTGCTGGACGGCAAGCATAGTATCGCCGGAACGTGGGAAGGCGAGCTGGTGCGTGATAACTTTGCGATGACTGTAAAGAAGAGTCGTGGTGAGAATCGTGGTGTTGTTATTACAACACATAAGAATCTGAAGGACTACCAACGAACCAAAAACAGTCAAAATGTTGTTACAAGGATTCATGCTCGATCCACATTTAAGCCTGAAGGTGCTGAAAAGGAAACAACTATCAGAGTGACTGTTGATAGTCCTCTTATTAATTCTTATCCTTATATAAACGAAAAAGAGTATGAGAACAACAACGCAAAATCCGTTGAAGAGTTGCAGAAGTGGGCACAGTCTAAGTTCTCAAATGAGGGAATTGACAAGGTCTCTGATGCTATCAAAATTGAAGCTTATGAACTTGATGGGCAAGTGGTCCATATGGGCGACACGGTCAATCTCAAGAGCTGGAAACATAATGTCGATGCATTCAAGAAAGCTATTGCTTATGAGTTCGATGCCTTAAAAGAAGAATACATCTCTCTGACTTTCGATGATAAGGCAGGTATTGGTGGTTCTAGAGCTTCTGGTGGCCTATCTAGCGCAGCCGATGCAATTCTTGGAGTGACAGAATCTGCACAAGAAATCGCCCTTGAAAAGGCTCTTCAAAATGCTGACTTAGACTTTGATCATAAGGCTGGATTGCTTAGACAGGAAATTTCTGACGATATTGAACTGGCCAAAGCCAGAGCTGAAGAAGTCAAGAGAGAACTGTCTGACACTATCAATCAGCGATTTAATAGCTTTGACAACGGGCCATTGAAAGAAACTAAGCGCAAGGCTGAGGAAGCTTTGCGAAATGCTGGCGCAAGTACCCTGCTTGCACAGGAAGCTAAGCGGATTGGGCTGGATTCTGTCGCTAGACTTGAAGCGTTTAAGTCGCAGACTACGAGCGCACAAACGGCTCTGTCGGGTGACTTGGACGCTCTGAAACGGACTATCGCGAATGATATTCGACCGAAGCAAGCACAGGCTGAAGCTGAGATTGCCAAGCAAGCTGAAGCACTTAGCCGGACTAAAAATGAACTGGCTGGCGCAAGTACCCTACTTGCACAGGAAGCTAAGCGGATTGAGCTGGATTCTGTTGCTAGACTTGAAGCGTTTAAGTCGCAGACTACGAGCGCTCAGACGGCTTTGTCAGGTGACTTGGATGTTCTAAAACAAACTATCGCAAACGATATTCGACCGAAGCAAGCACAGGCTGAAGCTGAGATTGCCAAGCAAGTTGAAGCACTTAGCCGGACTAAGAATGAACTGGCTGGCGTGAAGTCAGCGCAAGCGACGTATAAGGAGACGACGACTCGTAGACTGTCAGAACTGACCAACTTGGCCAATGGTAAAGCCAGCAAGTCAGAACTTACGCAAACAGCTGAGGAGCTGGCTAGTCGGATTGCGAGTGTGCAGGCAGGTAGTTCACGGAATTACTTCAGGAATTCACGTTCAAGAACGTTCACAACAGGAGGTCAAGCGGTATACGACTATCGAACATTCATAGTTCCTGATTTCTGGAAGAACAGTGACAGGTTCAAGCGTGATTATGTTCGCATATCTTTTGATGTGACTTTCCCTGTCGCCCTAGTAAATGACATGCCTGCTATGGTGCATTTTAGTGCTCATCCATGGTATGCCTACAGAAACTTAATTTTTAAAGGTGGAACTGTCGAACGCCAACATTTTGAGTTTACGATTGACTTGTCTAGTTCTTCTGAGGACTATCAGACTAATAATGTGTTCATTCGTTTTGGTACTAATTATGGATTTCCTGCTGGTCTGCAGGTCGTCATTGAGAACGCTATGTTATCGGTTGGTAATTATTTTCCAGCCTATCAACCAGCGTATGAAGACCAAGAAGACCGTGTCTCAGTAGTCGAATCCAACTTTAAACAGCGTGCTGATTCACTCGACGCTGGTGTAAGAAGCTTGACTGAAGGCCTTAGAACCAAAGCGGATATCAGCTCACTCAATGTGACTGCTGAAAATATCCGGCAATCTGTGAAGAGCCTTGAGACAGATACGCAGAACAAGCTAAATCAGAAGTTGAGTCAGGCTGAATTTGAGGTGCGAGCCGGCTCTATCCGTCAGGAAATCCTGAACGCAACCAAGGATAAAGCCAGCAAGTCAGAACTCACGCAGACAGCTGAGGAGCTGGCTAGTCGGATTGCGAGTGTGCAGGCATCCGGTCGAAATCTATTCTTGAACTCACTATTCAAGCAGGATATTCCAAAAACAGGAATTTGGACAACGAGTACATATACGGCTACTATCGATAGCGAAAGTAAGTATCTTGGACACAAGGCTCTTAAAATTATAGGTTTGAATCCATCTGGCCGTGATGGAGGTAATCCCAAGGTTACTTATCCAGCTCTGGGTCAATTCGGGAAAGTAATTCCCGGAAGTACGACTAATCAAGATGTAACCATTAGTTTTTATGCTAAGGCAAATAAAAATGGAATAATGCTAAGATCTCGATTAGGGAATATCGGATATAAAACTGGAAATGTGACATTGTCGACAGAAATTAAGCGATATGTTGTCCATATTCCAAAAGGTTGGACAAACGAATCCAAGCAGACCACAAATGAATGGTTGTTCAATTTCAACCAGGAAGGAACCATTTGGATTTGGATGCCGAAGTTTGAAATAAGCGATGTAGATACTTCTTATTCAGAAGCTCCTGAAGATATAGAAGGTCAGATTTCAACAGTTGAATCGACCTTCAAACAACGAGCCAACTAACTCGACGCTGGTGTAAGCCGTCTGACTGAAGGCCTTAGAACCAAAGTGGATATCAGCTCACTCAACGTGACTGCTGAAAATATTAGGCAGTCGGTGAAGAGTCTTGAGACAGACACGCAGAACAAGCTAAATCAGAAGTTGAGTCAGGCTGAATTTGAGGTGCGAGCAAGCGGAATCCGTCAGGAAATCCTGAATGCAACCAAGGACAAGGCTGACAAGACCTTGGTAACAGCGGAGGCTGGGAAGTTGAGAGAGGAGCTGACAAGTCTGTCGGTTGGCGAGAATCTGTTTGTAAACTCAGATTTTAAAAATCTGAGGGATAACGGACAGCGTTATACAGCTAACGGCAAGACCTATCAAAACATGATTGCGCCTTACTGGTACAATCCGTACAATGCTGGTATTCCAAATGCTCAAAATATCCAGCATGGGTATTTTGACACGGAAACGTTTAGTGATACTGTCTTTGCCTTTAACGAGAGCGACGGCTCCCGACACTGGAAAGCATTGTCAACTGATTTTAAAATCGGAGTCATCTCAGCTGGAGAGTATTACTTTTCAGCTGATTTGTATGCGACAGATTTAGGCACTCATATCAAATTTGGATTTTACTATCACAACTCGACTGGCAAACTCAATTTTTACGCAGGTCGAACAAAAATTGAAGTTACTGAAAAAGGCCGTTGGACTAGGCTAGGAATTGACTTAAAGGTCAATGATGACATTGACCTGACAAAAAAAGTCCAATTTTACATTTACGGCTATAATTTTGCTAGCAACTCAATTTTGTACCTTAAAAAGCCTAAAGTCTCGAAAGGTCGCTTAAAAAGCGATTGGAGCCCAGCTCTGGAAGACACCGAAGGCCTCATCACTGAGGCTAAGGCAACCTTTGAGCGGACAGCTCAGGGCTTGCGAACCGACTTATCAGCTATTCAGGAATATGTAAATAAAGACGGTCAGCGACAGGAAGCCCTACAGCGCTATACTCGTGAGGAGAGCACGAGACAAGCGACAGCAGTCCGTGAGCTGGTCAATCGTGATTTCGTTGGTAAGGCTACTTATCAAGAAGATGTTAAGGGTATCAATCAGAGGATTGAAGCTGTTAAAACTAGTGCGAATAAAGACATCGCTAGTCAAATCGCTAGCTATCGTCAATCTGTAGATGGTAAGTTCACGGATATTTCAAGTCAGATAACTACTTATAAGCAAGATGTGGGCGGTCAAATCAGTGGTCTATCAAATAGACTTACAAGCAGTGAGCAAGGAACCACTACTCAGATTTCAAATATTTCAAATCGGATAAACAGTAATAAACAAGGCACAGATAATCAGATTTCAAATTTAAAGACTCAGGTCGCTACAAACAAGGATAATGCTGAACGACAAATGGGTAGAATATCTGATCAGGTTTCTGCAAACAAAGCGAATGCTGATAGTCAATTTGCGAATGTGACCAATCAACTAGCGCGAAAAGTAGAGACTACTGACTTCCAGCGTGTTAAGGAAACCAGTAAACTTTACGAGCGGATTTTGGGCAATACTGAAAATGGAATTGCGGATAAGGTTGCTCGCATGGCTCTGACCAATCAACTGTTTCAGGTTGAGGTTGGGAAATATAGTGTAAGCGGCCCTAACCTCATTAAGAATAGTGATTTTAAAAATGGTACGAATGAATGGGGCTCAACTCAAAATTTAGGAAGATTGGTTAAGCATAGCTTTTATCACAACGGGCAGAAAGACCTTATGCGTTTAAGTAATGCAACTAAAAACGAAAACTTTTTGTATAGTCACCGTTTTAATCTTGAACGAAATACTGACTATGTACTGAATTTTAGAGGATTTAACAACAGTGCTCTCGCAAGCTATGATGTTTATATTTTGGGACGAAGAGCAGGCGAGAGCGATGGATTCACAATCGTTAAGAAAGTTGTTAGCAGCAAGAAACTATCTACCTCTAGATGCGAAGATGTCTCAGTAACTTTTAATTCCGGAGAAATGGATAATGCTTACATTCGTTTTGATAACAATGGCTCATCATCAGGAACAGCTGATTTGTATATTACAGAAGTTGACTTGTACAAAGGTTATAAACCTAGAACATGGCAACCACATCCAGAAGATGCAGTCGCAGATGCGAATAAGAAGCTTGAAGCCACGCAAACAAAAATGACTCAACTAGCTGGCTCATGGGTAGTTGAAAACATCAACTCGGCTGGAGATATCATCTCTGGAATCAATCTTGGCGCCAATGGACATAACCGCTTTGTTGGGAAATTGACCCACATCACTGGAGAGACCCTGATTGACAGAGCAGTCATCAAGTCTGCCATGGTTGATAAGCTCAAAACGGCCAATTTTGAAGCTGGTTCGGTCACGACTACGATATTAGACGCTGAAGCGGTCACGGCTGATAAAGTGAGATTTGATGCTGCGTTTATTAGAAAAATGATTGCAAATGACGCTTTTATTGACCAACTGACATCTAAACGTATCTTCTCTACTAAGGTTGAGTCCGTCATTTCTAGTTCAACCTTCCTAGAAGCCTATCAAGGCCGAATCGGTGGATTTACACTTGGTCAATTTGATCAGGGTGGCGGTCGCTGGATTTCAGGTGTCAATCAGTTCTCTGTTGGTATGGGGAATGGTGCCGGGCATGGGGTCCGGACAGCCTTCTGGGCGAACTGGGGAAATAATTGGAACTATGCCGGACCTAAAGCATGGAACGTCAATACTGATGGGAAAATGTACTGTAGGAATGAAGTCGGTTTTTATGATCAAGTGGATTTTTCGAATTCATCGAGAGCAAACTTCTATGGGAATACTACTTTTTCTCGTTCTCCTGTGTTTTCAAATGGTATCGAACTTGGAAGTAAAGATGTGCTTGGTGATGGTTGGAATCCCAAAGGCGGAAGGAATGCGGTTGTTTGGTGGAATCAGGTCGGTAGCGGTAGCGTGAAGTATTGGATGGAACAAAAATCAGACAGACGCTTAAAAGAGAACATCACAGATACAGCTGTGAAAGCCTTGGACAAAATCAACAGATTAAGAATGGTTGCATTTGATTTCATCGAAAATAAGAAACACGAGGAGATTGGTCTAATAGCTCAAGAGGCTGAAACCATCGTTCCAAGAATTGTCTCACGAGATCCTGAGAATCCAGATGGCTATCTACATATCGACTATACCGCTTTAGTTCCTTACTTAATCAAGGCTATTCAAGAATTAAATCAAAAAATAGAAAAAATGGAGAAAACAATAGCATGAATAACAACATGTTGACCAATATCGCACTTAAAGCAATTCAGGAGTTTGCTCTTGAAAATAGAAAACGAACACACAGATTGGAGAACTTAGAAAATGAACACAGAACAGCTTAACCAAGCCTTACAAATGACAATTCGTGAAATGTCAACAACTTCAACAGATTCGATGATTGCAAGTAATTTCTTGAGTATTCAGTTGAATGAGCAAAGGGAAGAGAATCAAAGACTTCAAGCACGAGTGGATGAGCTGGAAGCTCTGCTTGATGAACAAACTAAACCAGCAGACAAAGGAGAATAGACATGGCAGAAACAATTCAAAACACAGATAACTTACTAGACCTTACAAAAATCACAGAACCATTTGATCTTGCGAGCGCTTTGCGCTACATGAAAGAAAATGGAGAGTTCATTCGTTGCAAGAATGTAAGCGATGACTTCTATATGTATCGTGATGTTCAAAAACGTCCTGTGATCGTAAATGGCCGTCGCCAATTCAAGGATGTTGAAACTGTTTGGGCGTTCAACCAGTGGGGGGGTACAATCACAACAATCAACGTAGCCGTTCTGTTGAATCATGAATTCTATATCATGAAATTTGATGCAGAGGGCAATCCTGACTGGACGGATCCAACGGTAAAACCTAAAGAATAGGAGGTGTGTATGCAAATTGAATTTTTCAATTTTCTAAGAAGTGTCGTACAGACTGAAGATGGTTTGGTCTTGTACGCTCTAGCACTGATTGTCTCAATGGAAATCATTGATTTTGTGACAGGGACGATTGCGGCGATTATCAATCCTGACATCGAGTACAAGAGCAAAATCGGCATTAACGGGCTCCTTCGTAAGATTTCAGGGGTTCTCTTACTGATGATCCTCATTCCGGCGTCCGTTTTGTTGCCTGAAAAGACAGGTTTTGTATTCTTGCACTCAATCTATCTCGGGTACATCGCATTTACTTTTCAATCTCTCATTGAAAATTACCGCAAATTAAAAGGAAATGTTACTCTTTTTCAGCCGATTGTAAAAGTATTTCAGCGATTACTTGAAAAAGATGATGATACGAAAAAAGGAGAATAACAAATGCAACAAATTACTGAAATCATTACTAATGGAGCAATCAGCATCCTAGTCATTTTGGCAGGGGTGGTAGTTAGGGTAGTCAAGGAATACCTCGTCAAAAAAGGTGGAGAAAAGACTATCAAGATTGTTGAAATCTTGGCCAAGAACGCAGTTAATGCCGTGGAGCAGGTAGCTGCTGAAACTGGCTACAAGGGAGATGAAAAACTGGCACAGGCTCGCGCTAAAATTCGTGCAGAGCTGACCAAATATAATATCAGTATGACGGACAAGGACTTGGACACCTTTGTGGAGTCAGCCGTGAAGCAGATGAACGACGCTTGGAAAGGACAAGAGTAATGGATATCGATAGAAACAGACTACGTACAGGCTTGCCCCAGGTTGGGGTGCAGCCTTATCGACAAGTACATGCTCACTCAACAGGCAACCGTAACTCAACCGCTCAAAATGAAGCTGATTACCACTATAGAAAGGACCCTGAACTAGGGTTCTTTTCACATGTTGTCGGAAACGGCCGCATCATGCAGGTAGGACCTGTGAACAACGGAAGTTGGGATGTTGGGGGCGGTTGGAATGCTGAGAGTTATGCAGCGGTTGAACTGATTGAAAGCCATTCAACTAAGGAAGAGTTTATGGCTGACTATCGCCTCTATATCGAATTGCTACGCAATCTAGCAGATGAAGCAGGTTTGCCGAAAACGCTTGATACAGGGAGTTTAGCTGGAATTAAAACGCACGAGTATTGCACGAATAACCAACCAAACAACCACTCAGACCACGTTGACCCTTATCCATATCTTGCAAGTTGGGGCATTAGCCGTGAGCAGTTTAAGCAAGACATCGAAAACGGCTTGAGCGCTGCGACAGGCTGGCAGAAAAATGGTACTGGCTACTGGTACGTACACTCAGACGGCTCTTATCCAAAAGACAAGTTTGAGAAAATCAACGGTACCTGGTATTATTTCGATGGCTCAGGCTATATGCTTTCAGACCGCTGGAAGAAGCACACAGACGGTAATTGGTACTACTTTGACCAATCAGGCGAAATGGCCACAGGCTGGAAGAAAATCGCTGAGAAGTGGTACTATTTTGATGTAGAAGGTGCCATGAAGACAGGCTGGGTCAAGTACAAGGACACATGGTACTACTTAGACGCTAAAGAAGGCGCCATGGTATCAAATGCCTTTATCCAGTCAGCGGACGGAACAGGTTGGTACTACCTCAAACCAGACGGAACACTGGCAGATAAGCCAGACTTCACAGTAGAGCCAGATGGCTTGATTACAGTTAAATAAATAGAAAGGAAACTTTCTAAATTGTTCTTTCACCGCAGGCTCAGGCTTGCGGTTTTTTTGTTTGTCTGAATCAAGAAAGCGTCTAACCAACCGACACCAATGTCGGTAGCAAAATAAATGGTTTGCCTAAAAAATTAGAGTTAAGTTCTATTTTTCAAAAACACGCATTTTGAACGATTAGAAACAGAAATCTAAATCCTATTGTTCAAAAAAACGTTTACATGAAAAATAGGGAGGTGTTTTGTTAAAAATAAAAACAGTGATCGAAATCACTGCTTATCAGTTGTAGCAAATTCATAAAGTTTTTCTGCTGTGAGAAGTGCCATTTTGTCCATGCTTGTTTTTCCTTTTCTGAGGTCAGAAACAGTAGTCCATGGAACTCCAGCACCTTGGGAAATAGCAGATGTAGACATCGAACTGTCTAACAATTCTTGAATAACTTCTCTCATCTTATTTGTCCTTTTTATTTTTTAGATAAATATATACATTGATTGCAATTATAAAAATAGCTATTGCACTAACCATTGCATTTCCTCTTTCCATTTGATAAAATAGAGGTGTAAGGGGCTTTCGCCCCAACCTCTTAGCGTTTACCTTTTTCTTTGACGGGATTTCGGTTTACGCTTTTTGTTTTGCCTTGCGACCGTTATTGCGGTCACTAGACTTGCGATAGCAGTTACCGTTTCAGGAATATTGTCTATTGCCTTTTCAAGTAACCTGAGCCAATCTTCTTTGTTCAACTTCATCACCCCCTTTCCTTATCTTGATTATATTATATCACGGTACACCGAGAAAGTCAAGCGTTTTGATGAAGTTTTTTTTAATTTTTTCAAAAAAAAATAGACCTTGTCCAGAGGTCGGGGAGTTGGAGGGGGCACCCTCCAAAAGCATTGATTTAATAAGGTTTTATTTTACCTTTTTCATAATAATCTCCCTATAGAGTCACCGCATTCGGTGGCTTTTTTTGTGTTGGGATTCATGATATAATAATAAAATCGATAAGTAGGAAAAGAGAAAAGAGATGTATTATACGCTTGAAGAAAAAGAAGTCTTTATGAGGGAGGCTTTGAGAGAGGCTGAGATTGCTCTTGAACACGATGAAATTCCAATTGGTTGTGTGATTGTCAAAGATGGGGAAATCATTGGTCGTGGGCATAATGCGCGTGAGGAATTACAGCGAGCGGTTATGCATGCGGAAATTATGGCTATAGAGGATGCGAACTTGAGTGAGGAGAGCTGGCGCTTGCTGGATTGCACACTTTTTGTGACCATTGAACCTTGTGTCATGTGTAGTGGAGCGATTGGGCTTGCCCGCATTCCAAATGTGGTCTATGGGGCTAAAAACCAGAAATTTGGCGCTGCTGGGAGTTTGTACAATATCTTGACAGATGAGCGTCTCAATCATCGTGTGGAGGTTGAAATAGGAATTTTGGAAGATGAATGCGCAGCTATCATGCAGGATTTTTTTAGAAATAGACGGAAAAAATAATTTTGCTTTTAAAATGAATAGGAATGTGATATAATAAATAGTGGAGCAACAGTTCTGCGTGAAGCGGGTCAGGGGAGGAATCCAGCAGCCCTAAGCGATTTGAATTGTGTGCTCTTTTTTTCGTGCTTTTTCCGAATAAATAAGATAGAATAATCTAGAATAAATGATAATAGAAAAGAGAAAATTATGAAAATTCGTGGTTTTGAATTGGTTTCGAGTTTTACAGATGAAAATTTATTGCCCAAGCGTGAGACAGCGCATGCGGCTGGTTACGACTTAAAGGTTGCTGTGCGTACAGTTGTTGCGCCAGGAGAGATTGTCTTGGTTCCGACAGGGGTTAAGGCTTATATGCAGCCGACTGAGGTTCTCTACCTCTATGATCGTTCTTCAAATCCTCGTAAGAAGGGCTTGGTTTTAATTAACTCAGTTGGGGTCATTGATGGGGATTATTATGGAAATCCTGGAAATGAAGGGCATATTTTTGCGCAGATGAAGAATATCACAGATCAAGAGGTTGTTCTTGAAGTTGGGGAACGTATTGTCCAGGCTGTTTTTGCTACTTTCTTAATTGCAGATGGAGATGCAGCTGATGGCGTTCGAACTGGTGGATTTGGATCGACAGGGCACTAGAATGAAGATTATCTTTGTACGTCATGGGGAGCCAGATTACCGTGAGTTAGAGGAGCGTTCTTATATAGGATTTGGGATAGATTTGGCACCCTTGTCTGAGATGGGACGGCAGCAAGTCCAGAAATTGAGCAAAAATCCTTTACTCTCGTCAGCTGAAATAATCGTATCTTCTGCAGTCACAAGAGCTTTAGAAACGGCTTCGTATGTGGTCTGTGCTACGGGTCTTCCTTTAAGAGTAGAGCCTTTATTACATGAATGGCAGGTCTATAAAACAGGAATAGAAAACTTTGAAACAGCTAGAAGACTGTTTTTAGAAAACAAGGGGGAGTTGCTTCCTAATAGTCCTATTCAATATGAGACAGCTACGGAAATGAAGTCTCGGTTTCTAGAATGTATGTCTAAGTATCGAGAACATCAGACTGTGGTAGTTGTTGCTCATCGAATGCTCATGCGCCAGTTTGTGCCAAATGAGAAGATTGATTTTTGCCAAGTGATTGAGTGTGAGTTAGAGATATAGAAAGAGGTTTGTCATCGCAAAGAAAAAAGCGACATTTGTATGTCAAAATTGTGGGTATAATTCCCCTAAATATCTGGGACGTTGCCCCAACTGTGGGTCTTGGTCTTCTTTTGTGGAAGAGGTTGAGGTTGCCGAGGTCAAGAATGCGCGTGTGTCCTTGACAGGTGAGAAAACCAAGCCCATGAAACTAGCTGAGGTGACTTCCATCAATGTCAATCGAACCAAGACGGAGATGGAGGAATTCAACCGTGTGCTTGGAGGCGGAGTGGTACCAGGAAGTCTCGTCCTCATCGGTGGGGATCCTGGGATTGGGAAATCAACTCTTCTCCTACAAGTCTCAACCCAGTTGTCCCAAGTGGGGACAGTTCTCTATGTCAGTGGGGAGGAGTCTGCCCAGCAGATTAAATTACGTGCAGAGCGCTTAGGTGATATTGATAGTGAGTTTTATCTCTATGCAGAGACCAATATGCAGAGTGTTCGTGCAGAAGTGGAGCGTATCCAGCCAGACTTCTTCATTATTGACTCTATCCAGACCATTATGTCTCCTGAGATTTCAGGGGTGCAGGGGTCTGTTTCTCAGGTGCGTGAAGTGACCGCTGAACTCATGCAGTTGGCCAAGACCAATAACATTGCCATCTTTATCGTAGGTCATGTGACCAAAGAAGGAACCTTGGCTGGGCCTCGTATGTTGGAGCATATGGTGGATACGGTGCTTTACTTTGAAGGGGAGCGTCACCACACCTTTCGTATTTTGAGAGCGGTCAAAAATCGTTTTGGTTCCACTAATGAGATTGGGATTTTTGAGATGCAGTCGGGCGGCTTGGTTGAGGTACTCAATCCGAGTCAAGTTTTCCTAGAAGAGCGTTTGGATGGGGCGACTGGTTCCTCCATCGTTGTAACCATGGAAGGGACGCGTCCGATTTTGGCGGAGGTTCAGGCTTTAGTAACACCGACCATGTTTGGAAATGCCAAGCGTACTACGACAGGACTTGATTTTAACCGTGCTAGCTTGATTATGGCTGTTTTGGAAAAACGGGCAGGGCTTCTCTTGCAAAATCAGGATGCCTATCTCAAATCTGCTGGTGGTGTTAAATTGGATGAACCTGCCATTGACTTGGCTGTTGCAGTTGCTATTGCTTCGAGCTACAAAGACAAACCAACTAATCCTCAGGAATGTTTTGTCGGAGAACTGGGCTTGACAGGAGAGATTCGGCGCGTGAATCGTATTGAGCAACGCATCAACGAAGCTGCTAAACTGGGCTTTACTAAGATTTATGTACCTAAGAATTCCTTGACAGGAATCACTCTGCCTAAGGAAATTCAGGTCATTGGCGTGACAACGATTCAGGAAGTTTTGAAAAAGGTCTTTGCATAATCCGTGACAAATTCTCTTAAAAATGATAAGATAGGAGAAATATTTGACTATCAAATTTTCAAGGAGGGAATCGTGTCGTATTTTGAACAGTTTATGCAAGCCAATCAGGCTTATGTTGCCCTACATGGGCAGTTAAATCTGCCACTTAAACCCAAAACAAGAGTAGCTATTGTGACCTGTATGGACTCTCGTCTGCACGTTGCGCAAGCTCTGGGCTTGGCACTTGGGGATGCTCATATCTTGCGGAATGCAGGTGGTCGAGTGACTGAAGACATGATTCGTTCGCTAGTTATTTCCCAGCAACAAATGGGGACAAGAGAGATTGTGGTATTGCACCATACAGACTGTGGTGCTCAGACCTTTGAAAATGAACCTTTTCAGGAGTATTTAAAAGAGGAATTAGGTGTAGATGTGTCAGACCAGGATTTCTTGCCCTTCCAAGATATAGAAGAGAGTGTACGCGAGGATATGCAACTGCTTATCGAGTCTCCCCTAATACCAGACGATGTCATTATCTCTGGTGCCATTTACAATGTTGATACAGGAAGTATGACAGTCGTAGAATTATAAATACTTCATTTAGAAAGAAAGTGTATGAAGAAAAGCAGTATTTTATTGCTATGTATTGGTTTACAGTATGAAACCATCTACTATACGGACGGTTCGAGGTCAGGTGCGGAATATGGACTAATGGGAATTTCTATCTTTCTAGCTCTCTTTTACATGATTCCGGCTCTTTATTTTCTCTTCCGTATTGGGAAAAATGGGAATTGCCAAAGAAGGTTTTGATTCTGTCTTTATTGGGAGGGATGTTCCTTTCAGGCTGGTTGTCTAGTTTTGCTAATACTTATATCCATGATTTACTGGGGGTTCTTTTCCCAGATAGTACATTTTTAAATGCCTTTGAAAGTGCTATTGTGGCTCCTTTGGTAGAAGAACCCTTGAAATTATTGCCACTTGTTTTTGTTTTGGCTTTGATTCCTGTGCGAAAATTAAAATCTTTGTTTTTACTTGGAATTGCTTCCGGTTTGGGATTCCAAATGATTGAGGATATTGGTTATATTCGTACGGATTTGCCAGAGGGCTTTGACTTTACTATTTCGCGAATTTTAGAGCGTATCATCTCAGGAATTGCCTCTCACTGGACTTTTTCAGGTCTAGCTGTAGTAGGTGTTTACTTGCTTTACAGAGCCTATAAAGGACAGAAGGTTGGCAAGAAACAGGGCCTTATTTTTCTAGGTTTAGCCTTGGGAACTCACTTCTTGTTTAACTCTCCTTTTGTGGAGTTGGAAACAGAGTTGCCTTTAGCGATTCCAGTGGTTACGGCTATTGCTCTCTATGGTTTTTATCATGCTTATTGCTTTGTTGAGAAACACAATGAGTTGATGACCTAGAATATTTTTCAAAAGAATGATGCAAGGGTACAAATATGGTGCCCTTCTTTTATTTTTGATTGAAAAATAGTGCAAAAAGCGCTACAATGGTAGATGGAAAATCTTGTGAAAGGCACAAGTTATACATATATACCGGAGGAAATCATGTCTTTTTCTGATTTAAAGCTGTTTGCCCTTTCTTCTAATAAAGAATTGGCAGAACGTGTGGCGCAGGAGATTGGGATAGAGTTGGGGAAATCAAGTGTTCGCCAATTTTCAGATGGAGAGATTCAGGTCAACATTGAAGAATCAATCCGTGGGAAACACGTCTTTATCTTACAATCAACTAGTTCGCCTGTAAATGACAATCTGCTTGAAATTTTGATTATGGTAGATGCTTTGAAGCGTGCGAGTGCAGAATCTGTCAATGTTGTCATGCCTTACTATGGGTATGCACGTCAGGATAGAAAGGCGAGAGCGCGTGAGCCAATCACTTCAAAACTTGTCGCAAATATGCTTGAAGTAGCTGGAGTGGATCGTTTATTGACCATCGACTTGCATGCTGCGCAAATTCAAGGATTCTTTGATATTCCTGTGGATCATTTGATGGGTGCTCCTCTGATTGCAGATTATTTTGAGCGTCGTGGTATGGTTGGTTCTGACTATGTGGTTGTCAGCCCGGACCATGGAGGGGTGACTCGTGCTCGTAAGTTGGCAGAATTTTTGAAAACATCTATCGCTATTATTGATAAACGTCGTAGCGTTGATAAGATGAATACTAGTGAAGTTATGAATATCATCGGTAAGGTTGAAGGCAAGACTTGTATCTTGATTGATGATATGATTGATACCGCTGGAACGATTTGTCATGCGGCAGATGCTCTTGCGGAAGCTGGTGCTGTTGAAGTCTATGCAAGCTGTACGCACCCAGTTCTTTCTGGTCCTGCTACGGACAATATCCAAAAATCAGCTATTAAGAAATTGGTTGTTTTGGATACCATCTATCTGCCAGAAGAGCGTTTGATTGATAAGATTGAGCAGATTTCAATCGCTCATCTCCTAGGGGATGCTATCGTACGTATTCATGAAAAACGACCACTTTCTCCACTTTTCGATATTGAGAAAAAAATTTAATGACCAAGCCTGAGATGATTCTCAGGTTTTTTCGTCTTTTTTCCGAATAAATAGATAGTAGCGGTGAATCTAGTAAAGCTAGATTTAAAACTGTGATATAATAAAAAGAGAAGAAATATGACTGTACGTCATCAGAAGTTTCAGCGACCATCATTTTTGAACAGTGATAGCACTTGAATCGACGCTTTCTAAGGAGAATTCTAGTAGGCATACCAGTCGTTTCAAGATAAGGAATTTTAGAAGGTTTTTGAAAGTCATATTTCTTCAATTGGTTTCCGCACTCAGGGCAAGATGGGGCGTCGTAGTCCAGTTTGGCGATGATTTCCTTGTGTGTATCCTTATTGATGATGTTTAAAATCTGGACATTAGGGTCTTTAATGTCTAGTAATTTTGTGATAAAATGTAATTGTTCCATATGATTCTTTCTAATGAGTTGTTTTGTCGCTTTTCATTATAGGTCATATGGGACTTTTTTTCTACACAAAATAGGCTCCATAATATCCATAGGGGATTTACCCACTATGGATATTATGGAGCCATTTTACAACAGTGCCTCAAATTCAGATACTGACATACCTAATTGCTGGCTGGCAACCTCAGAAGTCAGAAGATCTTGGCGTACTATGTCTAGGAAGGCAAAAAGTTTCCTTTCTTCCCTTCCTTCAACTTTCCCACGCTCTAAGCCTTGTTCAATACCTCCCGCCCTAGCAGTTTCCAAGGCATAGTCCTGCGCTAACAAGGCTTGTTCTTCTCGCATACGTAGTTGACTAAACATTTTCCTATCCTCCTCGGACCAGCTCTTGTAGTCCAGCAGTTGATTTGCTTGGGTAATGGCTCGTTGCGGTTGCTGGGTAAAGGGCTTGTTGCCGAAAAACTCCAACCATGGCTTGCGAACCTTGTCTTTGCTGGTTTCTCTGTATTTTTTAATTCCAAGAATGCCATCTTAACCAGATGGTTTTCCTGTCCATTGTTGGTAATCGCCAATACCTCACCTGTTGTGTCTTCGCGCATACTAAAGCTATGAAAAGCCAGGTCATCTGAGAAATAATTACTATCCACGATAGCAATGACGTAAACAGGAGCGATGTGTTTGTAGATCTAGTGAGTATCACCTTCTCGCTGACGAATTTTTTCAAGATTTTGATTAACCTGACTGCACAGGTAAGCCCACAAGTGATTGATGAAAAAATTCTGATGATGGACTTGAATCTCAATAATTACTTGAGTACCGTTATCCAACTCCGCCAAGACGTCTATACTGGTATAAAAATCCTGCACCGAGTAAGGCATGGAGAGTAATACGTGAATATCGCTTCCCTCCAAAATGGTCACATTTTTTGCTGGCAAGTCCAGCATATCGCGAATAAATTGACAAGTGATTTCTGGATTGCTGAATATTTTCTTAGCAATCAAATCATTAGTTGGGCTGATGCCCGGATGTCTGAGAATCCTCCTATTCCTCCTTCTATAGTGAGTTGAAATAAGATGTGAATAACTCTATCAGGAAAGTCAAATTAATTTATAGAAATATTTTAGCAGTCAAGGTGTACTATTATAGATTCAATATACTATATTATAGCACATTTTTAAATCTAGGTTTACTAAATTCTCTGGCTCTATCTATTTATTCGGAAAAAGTTTGAAAAATACTTGCTCTAGCTCTTCCCAATGGTATTTTTTGATTCTTTCCTTTATAATGGGTGTATGGATAAGAAAAAATTATTATTGATTGATGGGTCTTCTGTAGCTTTTCGGGCGTTTTTTGCGCTGTATCAGCAGTTGGACCGTTTTAAGAATGCGGCTGGTTTGCATACCAATGCGATTTATGGTTTTCAGTTGATGTTGAGTCATTTGTTGGAGCGGGTTGAGCCGAGTCATATTTTGGTGGCTTTTGATGCGGGAAAGACGACCTTCCGGACAGAGATGTATGCGGACTATAAGGGTGGTCGGGCCAAGACTCCTGATGAGTTTCGTGAGCAATTTCCTTTCATTCGTGAGTTGCTGGATCATATGGGGATTCGTCACTATGAGCTGGCTCAGTATGAGGCGGATGACATCATTGGGACGCTGGATAAGCTAGCAGAGCAGGATGGTTTTGATATTACCATTGTCAGTGGGGACAAGGATTTGATTCAGCTGACGGATGAGCATACGGTGGTTGAAATTTCCAAGAAAGGTGTGGCTGAGTTTGAGGCCTTTACGCCAGATTACCTCATGGAAGAAATGGGCCTCACACCAGCTCAGTTTATCGATCTCAAGGCGCTCATGGGTGATAAGTCGGATAATATCCCTGGGGTGACCAAAGTCGGTGAAAAGACGGGTATTAAGCTCTTGCTGGAGCATGGTTCGCTTGAGGGGATTTATGAAAATATTGATGGAATGAAGACTTCTAAGATGAAGGAAAATCTCATCAATGACAAGGAACAGGCCTTTTTATCTAAAACACTAGCGACCATTGATACCAAGGCACCGATTGCGATTGGTTTAGAGGACTTGGTCTATAGTGGTCCAGATGTTGAAAATCTTGGGAAATTCTACGATGAGATGGGCTTCAAACAGCTAAAGCAGGCTTTAAATGTGTCGTCAGCTGATGTGTCTGAGAGTTTGGATTTTACTATTGTTGACCAAATCAGTCAAGATATGCTGAGTGAAGAGTCTATCTTCCACTTTGAGCTTTTTGGTGAGAATTACCATACGGATAATTTGGTTGGATTTGCCTGGTCTTGTGGGGATAAGCTCTATGCCACAGACAAGCTTGAGCTGTTGCAAGACCCGATTTTCAAGGATTTCTTAGAAAAAACATCTCTGAGAGTTTATGACTTTAAGAAGGTTAAAGTTCTTTTGCAACGTTTTGGTGTGGATTTGCAGGCGCCTGCTTTTGACATCCGTTTGGCTAAATACCTCCTTTCGACTGTGGAGGACAATGAAATTGCGACCATCGCTAGTCTTTATGGTCAGACTTACTTGGTTGATGATGAAACTTTCTACGGTAAGGGTGTTAAAAAGGCCATTCCTGAACGTGAGAAATTCTTGGAACACTTAGCTTGTAAACTTGCTGTTTTGGTAGAAACAGAGCCTATTTTACTTGAAAAACTCAGCGAAAATGGGCAATTAGAGCTTCTTTATGATATGGAGCAACCTCTGGCTTTTGTCCTTGCCAAGATGGAAATTGCTGGGATTATGGTCAAGAAAGAGACCTTGCTTGAGATGCAGGCTGAAAATGAGCTTGTCATTGAAAAACTGACTCAAGAGATTTACGAGCTGGCTGGTGAGGAGTTTAATGTCAACTCGCCTAAGCAGTTGGGCGTGCTTCTCTTTGAGAAATTGGGACTTCCTCTAGAATACACTAAGAAAACCAAGACAGGTTATTCGACAGCAGTGGATGTGTTGGAGCGTCTCGCTCCTATTGCTCCGATTGTTAAGAAAATCCTGGATTACCGTCAAATTGCTAAGATTCAATCTACTTATGTAATTGGCTTGCAGGACTGGATTTTGGCTGATGGAAAGATTCATACTCGCTATATGCAGGATTTGACCCAGACCGGGCGTTTGTCTAGTGTGGATCCAAACTTGCAAAATATTCCTGCCCGATTGGAACAAGGGCGCTTGATTCGGAAGGCTTTTGTGCCAGAGTGGGAGGATAGTGTGCTACTCAGCTCTGACTATTCACAGATTGAATTGCGCGTTTTGGCGCATATTTCTAAGGATGAGCACTTGATTAAGGCCTTCCAAGAGGGGGCAGATATCCATACTTCGACAGCCATGCGGGTCTTTGGCATTGAGCGTCCTGATAATGTGACTGCAAATGATCGTCGCAATGCCAAGGCAGTTAACTTTGGAGTGGTTTATGGGATTTCAGACTTTGGCTTGTCTAATAATTTGGGAATTAGTCGTAAGGAAGCCAAAGCCTACATTGATACCTACTTTGAACGTTTTCCAGGTATTAAAAACTACATGGATGAAGTGGTGCGGGAGGCGCGTGATAAGGGCTATGTAGAGACCCTCTTTAAGCGTCGCCGTGAGTTGCCAGATATCAATTCGCGCAACTTCAATATTCGTGGTTTTGCGGAGCGAACTGCTATCAACTCACCTATCCAGGGTTCGGCAGCAGATATTCTCAAGATTGCCATGATTCAGCTGGATAAAGCCTTGGTTGCAGGTGGTTATCAGACTAAGATGCTGTTACAAGTGCACGATGAAATCGTCCTTGAAGTGCCTAAATCTGAATTGGTAGAGATGAAAAAATTGGTGAAACAAACCATGGAAGAAGCCATTCAACTCAGTGTTCCTCTTATCGCAGATGAGAATGAAGGGGCAACCTGGTACGAGGCTAAATAAAAAGGGGGCTAGTCCTCCTTTTTTGTAGTAGAATTCTGCAAACCTTTTCAAAATGTGCTATACTGATGAAAAAGGAGGTTTTCTATGAGTCAAGAATTTATCAATCCAAGTGATGGCGTGATTCGTCAGTATCTCGCAACGAGTAAAACCCTTGCTGTGGTGGGTTTGTCTGACCGTGAAGAAACAACCAGCAATCGAGTGACAAAGGAAATGCAGGCTCGGGGCTATAAAATCATCCCAGTCAATCCCAAGGCGGCAGGTGGCGAAATCTTGGGTGAAAAGGCTTATGCTAGCCTCGCTGAAATTCCTTTTCCTGTAGATATTGTCAATGTTTATCGTCGCAGTGAATTTCTGCCCGATGTGGCGCGTGATTTTCTCAAAGCTGATGCCAAGATTTTTTGGGCACAGCTAGGACTTGAAAGTTTAAAAGCGAAAGAGATTTTGCGTGATGGTGGATGTGATGATATCGTGATGAATCGCTGTATCAAGAGAGAACATACTCGCTTGATTGAGGAAGCATAAGAAAAAGGTAGCTGATGGGCTACCTTTTGTGTTATACTCAATGAAAATCAAAGAGCAAACTAGGAAACTAGCCGCGGGCTGCTCAAAACACTGTTTTGAGGTTGTAGATAGAACTGACGAAGTCAGCTCAAAACACTGTTTTGAGGTTGTAGATAGAACTGACGAAGTCAGCTCAAAACACCGTTTTGAGGTTGTAGATAGAACTGACGAAGTCAGCTCAAAACACCGTTTTGAGGTTGTAGATAGAACTGACGAAGTCAGCTCAAAACACCGTTTTGAGGTTGCAGATAGAACTGACGAAGTCAGTAACATATATACGGCAAGGCGACGTTGACGTGGTTTGAAGAGATTTTCGAAGAGTATTAGAAAATGCCGATAAGGGTCTGCATACCAAGGCTGGTGAGGATGATGGCAATCCAGCAGACGGCTCCGAGAACAATGGATTTTCCACTGGATTTGACCATAGCGACCAGATTAGTTTTGAGACCGATGGCACTCATGGCCATGATAATGAGGAATTTAGAGAGTTGTTTGAGAGGGGTAAAGAAACTACTAGACACACCGAGAGAGGTCAGAAGGGTGGTTAGGAGCGATGCAAGGATGAAGTAAAGGATAAAAAGTGGGAAGACTTTTTTCAGTTGTAAGCCTTGCTTATTTTTTTGCTCGCGACTTTGCCAGTAGGAGAGAAAGATAGTGATGGGGATGATAGCTAGGGTGCGCGTGAGTTTGACAATGGTTGCGGATTCGAGGGCATTGGTCTGGTAGAGACTGTCCCAAGCGCTAGCTGTGGCGGTTACAGAGGAAGTATCATTGACCGCAGTTCCTGCAAAGAGGGCGAAGCCGTCATTGGATAGATGAAGCCAGGTGCCGAGGGTTGGAAAGATGAGCGCAGCCAAGACATTGAAGAAAAAGATAACGGAGATGGCTTGGGCTACTTCCTTTTCCTTAGCATGGATAACAGGCGCTGTCGCTGCAATGGCAGAACCCCCACAGATAGAAGAACCTACTCCAATCAAGGTAGCCAGTTTTGTATCCAGGGCAAAGAAGCGCTGGAAGAGGTAGGCAACAATCAAGGCTATTGAAATGGTGGAAAGGATGACAGGGAGTGAAGATTGCCCAACTGCGAAGACTTGAGAGATATTGAGACCAAAACCAAGCAAGATAACGGCATACTGGAGCAATTTCTTGGAACTAAAGGTCAATCCAGCATCCAGTTGTTTATAAGACGAGAGAAAGGGATGTAGGAGCATGCCCATAAAAATCGCAAAAACGGGTGCGCCAATCACAGGGAAGAATCCTCCTAAGTACCAAGATACGATAGAAATGAGAAGGCAGACCAAGATGCCTGCTCCATTTTTTGATAGAAATGACATAAAAACCTCCAAATAGAATCTGTTACCATTATAGACCTGTAAAGAGGAAAAGTAAAATAGAAAGTGGAAAGCTATTCTCTAATGTATTTTTGCGGTCGGGAGGCTTTTGTAGTATAATAGAGATACGTTTTGAAAGTAGGAGGTATCTATGGACTTAACTAAGCGCTTTAATAAACAGTTAGATAAAATTCAAGTTTCGTTGATTCGTCAGTTTGACCAGGCTATTTCGGAGATTCCTGGGGTCTTGCGTTTGACCTTGGGGGAACCTGATTTTACAACGCCAGACCATGTCAAGGAGGCGGCCAAGCGAGCGATTGATCAGAACCAATCCTACTATACAGGGATGAGTGGTCTGCTGACTCTACGTCAGGCAGCTAGTGACTTTGTTAAGGAAAAGTACCAACTGGACTATGCTCCTGAAAATGAAATCTTGGTTACAATTGGGGCGACAGAGGCTTTATCTGCGACTTTGACGGCTATTTTGGAAGAGGGAGACAAGGTACTTTTGCCAGCTCCTGCTTATCCAGGCTATGAACCGATTGTTAACTTAGTTGGGGCAGAAATTGTTGAGATTGATACGACTGAAAATGGTTTTGTCTTGACTCCTGAGATGTTGGAGAAGGCCATTTTGGAGCAGGGTGATAAGCTCAAGGTGGTTATTCTCAACTATCCAGCCAATCCGACAGGAATTACCTACAGTCGAGAGCAGTTAGAGACCTTGGCAGCTGTTTTACGCAAGTATGAAATTTTTGTTGTCTGTGATGAGGTTTACTCAGAATTGACCTACACAGGCGAAGCCCATGTGTCTCTAGGAACGATGTTGAGAGACCAGGCTATTATTATCAATGGTTTGTCTAAATCGCATGCCATGACAGGTTGGCGTTTGGGGCTGATTTTCGCTCCTGCGACCTTCACAGCCCAGTTAATCAAGAGTCACCAGTACTTGGTCACTGCCGCAAATACCATGGCGCAACATGCTGCGGTAGAAGCCTTGACGGCTGGTAAAAACGATGCGGAGCCCATGAAGAAGGAATATATCCAACGTCGGGACTATATCATCGAAAAAATGACTGCTCTTGGTTTTGAGATTATCAAACCAGACGGTGCCTTCTATATTTTTGCTAAAATTCCAGCGGGCTACAATCAAGACTCCTTTGCTTTTCTGAAGGATTTTGCTCAGAAGAAGGCCGTTGCCTTTATCCCTGGTGCAGCCTTTGGACGTTACGGGGAAGGCTACGTCCGCCTATCTTATGCAGCCAGCATGGAGACTATCAAAGAAGCCATGAAACGACTTGAGGAGTACATGAGAGAAGCATGATTCAGTCTATCACGAGTCAAGGCTTGGTGCTTTACAATCGCAATTTTCGTGAGGATGACAAGCTCGTCAAAATTTTTACAGAGCAGGTTGGCAAACGCATGTTTTTTGTCAAACACGCTGGTCAGTCTAAGCTGGCGCCTGTTATTCAGCCCTTGGTGCTGGCACGATTTCTCTTGCGAATCAATGATGACGGACTCAGTTACATCGAAGACTATCATGAGGTCATGACTTTTCCCAAGATTAATAGTGACCTCTTTGTCATGGCCTATGCGACCTATGTGGCAGCTCTTGCAGATGCTAGTTTGCAGGACAATCAGCAGGATGCTCCCTTGTTTGCTTTTTTGCAAAAGACTTTGGAGTTGATGGAAGCAGGCTTGGATTATCAGGTTTTGACCAATATTTTTGAAATTCAAATTTTGACTCGATTTGGAATCAGCCTCAATTTTAATGAGTGTGTCTTCTGCCATCGGGTTGGTCAGGCTTTTGACTTTTCTTTCAAATATGGAGCCTGCCTCTGTCCAGAGCATTATCATGAGGATAAGAGACGTTGTCATCTCAATCCCAATATCCCCTATCTGCTCAATCAATTTCAAGCTATTGATTTTGAGACTTTGGAGACCATTTCGCTCAAGCCTGGAATCAAGCAAGAGCTACGCCAATTTATGGATCAATTATATGAAGAGTACGTTGGGATTCACCTAAAATCAAAGAAATTTATTGATTCCCTAGCAGACTGGGGACAATTACTAAAAGAGGAAAAGAAATGAAAAAAATCGCAGTAGATGCCATGGGGGGCGATTACGCACCTCAGGCCATTGTTGAGGGTGTCAATCAAGCCCTATCTGACTTTTCAGATATCGAGGTTCAACTTTACGGAGATGAAGCTAAAATCAAGCAATATCTGACAGCGACAGAGCGCGTCAGCATTATCCATACGGATGAGAAGATTGATTCGGATGATGAACCTACGAGAGCTATTAGGAATAAGAAAAATGCCAGTATGGTATTGGCAGCCAAGGCTGTCAAAGATGGTGAAGCAGACGCTGTCCTTTCGGCTGGGAATACAGGTGCCTTGTTGGCTGCTGGATTCTTCATCGTGGGTCGTATCAAGAATATCGACCGTCCTGGGCTTATGTCGACTTTGCCGACTGTAGATGGGAAGGGATTTGACATGCTAGACCTCGGTGCCAATGCGGAAAATACAGCCCAGCACCTCCATCAATACGCGGTTCTAGGATCCTTCTATGCTAAAAATGTTCGTGGCATTGCGCAACCACGTGTTGGCTTGCTCAATAACGGAACAGAGAGTAGCAAGGGCGATCCGCTTCGTAAGGAAACTTATGAATTACTAGTGGCTGATGAAAGTTTGAACTTTATCGGAAATGTGGAAGCGCGTGATTTGATGAATGGCGTTGCAGATGTTGTTGTGGCAGATGGTTTCACGGGAAACGCTGTGCTCAAATCCATCGAAGGGACAGCTATGGGAATCATGGGCTTGCTCAAGACAGCTATTACAGGTGGTGGTCTTCGAGCGAAACTAGGTGCCCTCCTTCTCAAGGACAGCCTCAGAGGTTTGAAAAAACAACTCAATTATTCAGATATTGGTGGAGCGGTCTTGTTTGGTGTTAAGGCACCTGTTGTCAAGACTCATGGCTCAAGCGATGCCAAGGCTGTTTATAGTACGATTCGTCAGATCCGTACCATGCTAGAAACAGACGTGGTTGCCCAGACTGCGCGTGAATTTTCAGGAGAATAAAAGAGATGACAGAAAAAGAAATTTTTGACCGTATTGTGACCATTATCCAAGAGCGACAGGGAGAGGACTTTGTCGTGACAGAATCCTTGAGTCTGAAAGACGATTTGGATGCGGATTCTGTTGACTTGATGGAGTTTATCTTGACTCTGGAAGATGAATTTAGTATCGAAATCAGCGATGAAGAAATTGACCAACTCCAAAACGTAGGAGATGTGGTTAAAATCATTCAAGGAAAATAGCAATCGGAGTTCCAAGTCAACGGAAGTAGATGGTTTTTAGAAATGAGAAATATCGGACAAGCTGGTAAAATCTTGGCT
The DNA here is from genome assembly GCF_001457635.1 of Streptococcus pneumoniae. Taxonomy (NCBI): domain Bacteria; kingdom Bacillati; phylum Bacillota; class Bacilli; order Lactobacillales; family Streptococcaceae; genus Streptococcus; species Streptococcus pneumoniae. The sequence goes on along the minus strand of NZ_LN831051.1, from coordinate 422,450 downwards.
GACAGTGGTTATCAAGGGCTCATGAAGATATATCCTCAAGCACAAACTCCACGTAAATCCAGCAAACTCAAGCCGCTAACAGTTGAAGATAAAGCCTGTAATCATGCGCTATCTAAGGAGAGAAGCAAGGTTGAGAATATCTTTGCCAAAGTAAAAACGTTTAAAATGTTTTCAACAACCTATCGAAATCATCGTAAACGCTTCGGATTACGAATGAATTTGATTGCTGGTATTATCAATCATGAACTAGGATTCTAGTTTTGCAGGAAGTCTAATAGTAAAAAAGTGATTAGAAAACATCTTTTTTAAAAATAGAGATGATTTTGAAACAAAAAAGCTAATTCAAGACGTTTCTATGCCAATTCAAGATTTGGATGAAAAAAATTAATAGATACTGTTATACTAAACTTGTCAAGTTTGTAACAAGACAAATATTAAAAATAAAAAAGAGGTATTCGTTATGAATACAAAAAAGATGTCACAATTTGAAATTATGGATACTGAGATGCTTGCTTGCGTTGAAGGTGGCGGATGCAATTGGGGAGATTTTGCCAAAGCAGGTGTTGGAGGAGGAGCAGTACGAGGTCTTCAGCTAGGAATTAAAACAAGAACATGGCAAGGTGCAGCAACTGGTGCTGCGGGAGGAGCTATACTTGGAGGTGTGGCCTATGCAGCGACATGTTGGTGGTAATTATGGATTTTAAAAGTTTTATTATTGGTTTAGTAGTTGGTATATTTGGTCCTTATATGGATGATTTAATTAGAAAAAAATTTTTAAAGTCTTCGGAGAAGAAAACAGAAAAATCTGTTAAAAAATAATCAAAACTATAAATGATGAATCTGAATCAAAATTATTTTGCGCATGTAAATAGGAGTCTTATAGTAACGAGTCAAAAAAGGAGTAACTATGAATCGTAATTTAGAACGGTGTTATCTATTCTGACTAGGAATAGATCATACCAGAGGTAGCTTAGAAATAGCAGAGACATTAGAAATTGAAGTAATAAATAGGATGTCGTAAGTGTTACTATCAATGATTTATTTGTTTCAAGCTTGTCTAGGGTGACAGTAAAAAATCAATTTCCTTTCAATAGCATATTTTTAGTGGGCAGTACTCTTGTTCTGCCTATTTTTTTATCCAAAAAGTGCAGTTGGGAGGGAGATAGGCTCATTTGGGAAGGAAGTCCAGTTTTTGTTTAGTGATTGGGGTAAGATAGTTGTTATCAGATGAGTTTATACTCTTCGAAAATCAAATTCAAACCACGTCAACGTCGCCTTGCCGTATATATGTGACTGACTTCGTCAGTTTTATATACAACCTCAAAACAGTGTTTTGAGCAGCCTGCGGCTAGTTTCCTAGTTTGCTCTTTGATTTTCATTGAGTTTAGGAAAAGGAGATGAATATGAAATTTGGGAAACGTCACTATCGTCCGCAAGTGGATCAGATGGACTGCGGTGTAGCTTCATTAGCCATGGTTTTTGGCTACTATGGTAGTTATTATTTTTTGGCTCACTTGCGAGAATTGGCTAAGACGACCATGGATGGGACGACGGCTTTGGGCTTGGTCAAGGTGGCAGAGGAGATGGGTTTTGAGACGCGAGCCATTAAGGCGGATATGACGCTTTTTGACTTGCCGGATTTGACTTTTCCTTTTGTTGCCCATGTGCTTAAGGAAGGGAAATTGCTCCACTACTATGTGGTGACTGGGCAGGATAAGGATAGCATTCATATTGCCGACCCAGATCCTGGGGTGAAATTGACCAAACTGCCACGTGAGCGTTTTGAGGAAGAATGGACAGGAGTGACTCTTTTTATGGCACCTAGTCCAGACTATAAGCCTCATAAGGAACAAAAAAATGGTCTGCTCTCTTTCATCCCTATATTAGTGAAGCAGCGTGGCTTGATTGCCAATATCGTTTTGGCAACACTCTTGGTAACCGTGATTAACATTGTGGGTTCTTATTATCTGCAGTCTATCATTGATACCTATGTGCCAGATCAGATGCGTTCGACGTTGGGGATTATTTCTATTGGGCTGGTCATCGTCTACATCCTCCAGCAAATCTTGTCTTACGCTCAGGAGTATCTCTTGCTTGTTTTGGGGCAACGCTTGTCGATTGACGTGATTTTGTCCTATATCAAGCATGTTTTTCACCTCCCTATGTCCTTCTTTGCGACACGCAGGACAGGGGAGATCGTGTCTCGTTTTACAGATGCTAACAGTATCATCGATGCGCTGGCTTCGACAATCCTTTCGATTTTCCTAGATGTGTCAACGGTTGTCATTATTTCCCTTGTTTTATTTTCACAAAATACCAATCTCTTTTTCATGACTTTATTGGCGCTTCCTATCTACACAGTGATTATCTTTGCCTTTATGAAGCCGTTTGAAAATATGAATCGGGACACCATGGAAGCCAATGCGGTTCTGTCTTCTTCTATCATTGAGGACATCAACGGTATTGAGACTATCAAGTCCTTGACCAGTGAAAGTCAGCGTTACCAAAAAATTGACAAGGAATTTGTGGATTATCTGAAGAAATCCTTTACCTATAGTCGAGCAGAGAGTCAGCAAAAGGCTCTGAAAAAGGTTGCCCATCTCTTGCTTAATGTCGGCATTCTCTGGATGGGGGCTGTTCTGGTCATGGATGGCAAGATGAGTTTGGGGCAGTTGATTACCTATAATACCTTGCTGGTTTACTTTACCAATCCTTTGGAAAATATCATCAATCTGCAAACCAAGCTTCAGACAGCGCAGGTTGCCAATAACCGTCTAAATGAAGTGTATCTAGTAGCTTCTGAGTTTGAGGAGAAGAAAACGGTTGAGGATTTGAGCTTGATGAAGGGAGAGATGACTTTCAAGCAGGTTCATTACAAGTATGGCTATGGTCGAGACGTCTTGTCGGATATCAATTTAACCGTTCCCCAAGGGTCTAAGGTGGCTTTTGTGGGGATTTCAGGGTCAGGTAAGACGACTTTGGCCAAGATGATGGTTAATTTTTACGACCCAAGTCAAGGGGAGATTAGTCTGGGTGGTGTCAATCTCAATCAGATTGATAAAAAAGCCCTGCGCCAGTACATCAACTATCTGCCTCAACAGCCCTATGTCTTTAACGGAACGATTTTGGAGAATCTTCTTTTGGGAGCCAAGGAGGGGACGACACAGGAAGATATCTTACGGGCGGTCGAATTGGCAGAGCTTCGAGAGGATATCGAGCGCATGCCACTGAATTACCAGACAGAATTGACTTCGGATGGGGCAGGAATTTCAGGTGGTCAACGTCAGAGAATCGCTTTGGCGCGTGCTCTCTTGACAGATGCGCCGGTCTTGATTTTGGATGAGGCGACTAGCAGTTTGGATATTTTGACAGAGAAGCGGATTGTCGATAATCTCATGGCTTTGGACAAGACCTTGATTTTCATTGCTCACCGCTTGACTATTGCTGAGCGGACAGAGAAGGTGGTTGTCTTGGATCAGGGCAAGATTGTCGAAGAAGGAAAGCATGCTGATTTGCTTGCACAGGGAGGCTTTTACGCCCATTTGGTCAATAGCTAGAAAGAGGAGAGGATGAAACCAGAATTTTTAGAAAGTGCGGAGTTTTATAATCGTCGTTACCATAATTTTTCCAGTAGTGTGATTGTACCCATGGCCCTTCTGCTCGTGTTTTTACTTGGCTTTGCAACTGTTGCAGAGAAGGAGATGAGTTTGTCCACTAGAGCTACTGTCGAACCCAGTCGTATCCTTGCAAATATCCAGTCAACTAGCAACAATCGTATTCTTGTCAATCATTTGGAAGAAAATAAGCTGGTTAAGAAGGGGGATCTTTTGGTTCAATACCAAGAAGGGGCAGAGGGTGTCCAAGCGGAGTCCTATGCCAGTCAGTTGGACATGCTAAAGGATCAAAAAAAGCAATTGGAGTATCTGCAAAAGAGCCTGCAAGAAGGGGAGAACCACTTTCCAGAGGAGGATAAGTTTGGCCACCAAGCCACCTTTCGCGACTACATCAGTCAAGCAGGCAGTATTAGGGCTAGTACATCGCAACAAAATGAGACCATCGCGTCCCAGAATGCAGCAGCTAGCCAAACCCAATCCGAAATCGGCAACCTCATCAGTCAAACAGAGGCTAAAATTCGCGATTACCAGACAGCTAAGTCAGCTATTGAAACAGGTGCTTCCTTGGCCGGTCAGAATCTAGCCTACTCTCTTTACCAGTCCTACAAGTCTCAGGGCGAGGAAAATCCCCAAACTAAGGTTCAGGCAGTTGCACAGGTTGAAGCACAGATTTCTCAGTTAGAATCTAGTCTTGCTACTTACCGTGTCCAGTATGCAGGTTCAGGTACCCAGCAAGCCTATGCGTCAGGGTTAAGCAGTCAATTGGAATCCCTTAAATCCCAACACTTGGCAAAGGTTGGTCAGGAATTGACCCTTCTAGCCCAGAAAATCTTGGAGGCAGAGTCAGGTAAGAAGGTACAGGGAAATCTTTTAGACAAGGGGAAAATTACGGCGAGTGAGGATGGGGTGCTTCATCTTAATCCTGAGACCAGTGATTCTAGCATGGTTGCAGAAGGTGCCCTACTAGCCCAACTTTATCCATCTTTGGAAAGAGAAGGGAAAGCCAAACTCACAGCTTATCTAAGTTCAAAAGATGTAGCAAGAATCAAGGTCGGTGATTCTGTTCGCTATACTACGACTCATGATGCCGGGAATCAACTTTTCCTAGATTCTACTATTACAAGTATTGATGCGACAGCTACTAAGACTGAGAAAGGGAATTTCTTTAAAATTGAGGCGGAGACTAATCTAACTTCGGAGCAGGCTGAAAAACTTAGGTATGGGGTGGAAGGCCGTTTACAGATGATTACGGGCAAGAAAAGTTATCTACGTTATTATTTGGATCAATTTTTGAACAAAGAGTAATGTTCGTGTTTTTAGAGTTAAATAATTTTTAAACTGTGAGAAAGATTCTTCTTGCAGTTTTTTCTTTACAATTTTTGAAAAATATCTACTATTTATTCGGTTAAATTCTTGTGTTTTTTGGTTTTTTGTGGTAAAATGTGCTCAAGTAATACGAAAGGCGAACTTTAAAATGTCAAAACAATTGATCTATTCGGGAAAAGCTAAAGATATCTATACAACTGAGGATGAAAATCTTATTATTTCAACTTACAAGGACCAGGCGACTGCTTTCAATGGTGTCAAGAAGGAGCAGATTGCAGGTAAGGGAGTCTTGAATAATCAGATCTCATCTTTTATTTTTGAGAAATTAAATGCGGCTGGTGTGGCGACTCACTTTGTGGAGAAACTTTCAGACACGGAACAACTCAATAAAAAGGTTAAGATTATTCCTTTGGAAGTCGTGCTCCGCAACTATACTGCTGGTTCCTTTTCAAAACGTTTTGGTGTGGATGAAGGAATCGCCTTGGAGACTCCGATTGTCGAATTTTACTACAAAAATGATGATTTGGATGATCCATTTATCAATGATGAGCATGTGAAATTCCTACAGATTGCGGATGACCAGCAGATTGCCTACTTGAAGGAAGAAACGCGTCGTATCAATGAACTATTGAAAGTCTGGTTTGCTGAGATTGGGCTTAAATTGATTGACTTTAAGCTAGAGTTCGGTTTTGACAAGGATGGCAAGATTATCTTGGCAGACGAATTTTCACCAGATAACTGCCGCTTGTGGGATGCTGATGGCAACCACATGGATAAGGATGTTTTCCGTAGAGGATTGGGAGAACTAACCGACGTTTATGAGATTGTTTGGGAAAAGTTGCAGGAATTGAAATAATCTGTTTGCAATGGAAAACCTTCGTCTCTCAACTAAAAGGACTCAGGCTGAAAAGGTCCCCCAGACCTTTTCACTCTGTAGAGAACTAGGTGAACTAACCGATGTTTACGAAATTGTCTAGGAAAAGTTGCAGGGTTTAAAATAACAACCTCAAGGCTGTTTGGGAATATTGCAAGAGCTGAAATAAAGGAATAAGAATTGATGGATAAACGTATTTTTGTTGAAAAAAAGGCTGATTTTCAGGTCAAGTCAGAGAGTTTGGTTAGAGAGCTCCAGCACAACTTGGGACTGTCAAGCTTGAAAAGTATTCGTATTGTGCAAGTATATGATGTATTTGACTTGGCTGAGGACTTGTTTGCACCTGCAGAGAAGCACATTTTCTCTGAGCAGGTAACCGACCATGTTTTAGATGAAGTATCTGTGCAGGCGGATCTTGCTAACTATGCTTTCTTTGCCATTGAAAGTCTACCAGGGCAGTTTGACCAGCGTGCAGCTTCGTCACAGGAAGCCTTGCTTTTGTTGGGAAGTTCGAGTGACGTGACAGTCAACACAGCCCAACTTTACTTGGTGAATAAAGATATTGATGTGACTGAGTTGGAAGCTGTCAAAAACTACCTGCTCAATCCAGTTGATTCTCGTTTCAAGGATATCACGACAGGGATTGCCAAGCAGGAGTTTTCAGAGTCAGACAAGACCATTCCAAAATTGACTTTCTTTGAAAGCTATACAGCAGAAGACTTTGCTCGCTACAAGGCCGAACAAGGGATGGCCATGGAAGTGGATGATTTGCTCTTTATCCAAGACTACTTTAAGTCAATCGGGCGCGTGCCAACTGAGACTGAACTCAAGGTTTTGGACACTTACTGGTCTGACCACTGCCGTCATACGACTTTTGAGACAGAGTTGAAACACATCGACTTTTCAGCTTCTAAATTTCAAAAGCAATTGCAGTCAACCTATGACAAGTATATTGCCATGCGCGAGGAATTAGGTCGGTCTGAAAAACCACAAACCTTGATGGATATGGCGACTATTTTCGGTCGTTATGAGCGTGCTAATGGACGATTGGATGATATGGAAGTCTCTGACGAAATCAATGCCTGCTCAGTTGAAATTGAAGTGGACGTTGATGGTGTCAAGGAACCTTGGCTCCTCATGTTTAAAAATGAAACCCACAACCATCCAACAGAAATTGAGCCATTTGGTGGAGCGGCTACCTGTATCGGTGGAGCTATTCGTGATCCGTTGTCAGGCCGTTCCTATGTTTACCAAGCCATGCGTATTTCAGGTGCTGGTGATATTACAGCACCGATTTCGGAAACTCGTGCTGGGAAATTGCCACAACAAGTCATTTCTAAAACAGCAGCTCATGGTTATTCTTCATATGGTAACCAGATTGGGCTTGCCACAACCTACGTTCGTGAATACTTCCACCCAGGCTTTGTAGCTAAACGTATGGAACTTGGTGCCGTTGTTGGTGCGGCTCCCAAGGGCAATGTTGTCCGTGAAAAACCTGAAGCAGGTGATGTGATCATCCTTCTCGGAGGCAAAACAGGTCGTGATGGTGTCGGTGGTGCGACGGGCTCTTCTAAGGTTCAAACAGTTGAGTCTGTAGAGACTGCTGGTGCTGAGGTTCAAAAAGGAAATGCCATCGAAGAACGCAAGATTCAGCGCCTCTTCCGTAATGGCAATGTCACTCGTCTGATCAAGAAGTCCAATGACTTTGGGGCAGGCGGCGTCTGTGTGGCTATCGGTGAATTGGCAGACGGTCTTGAAATCGACCTCAACAAGGTGCCTCTTAAATACCAGGGCTTGAATGGTACAGAAATTGCCATCTCTGAATCACAAGAACGGATGGCGGTCGTGGTTCGTCCTGAAGATGTGGATGCCTTCGTTGCCGAATGTAACAAAGAAAATATTGATGCTGTTGTGGTGGCGACAGTAACTGAAAAACCAAATCTTGTCATGAACTGGAATGGTGAGACAATCGTTGACTTGGAGCGTCGTTTCCTTGACACCAATGGTGTGCGCGTGGTTGTCGATGCCAAAGTTGTGGACAAGGATGTCAAACTCCCAGAAGAGCGTCAAACATCTGCTGAAACACTGGAATCAGATACCCTTACGGTTCTATCTGACCTCAACCATGCAAGTCAAAAAGGATTACAGACTGTCTTTGACTGCTCTGTTGGACGCTCAACGGTTAATCACCCACTTGGTGGTCGTTACCAACTCACACCAACTGAGGCATCTGTGCAGAAATTGCCAGTTCAACACGGTGTGACTCATACTGCGTCGGTCATTGCTCAAGGTTTCAACTCATATGTAGCTGAATGGTCTCCATACCACGGTGCTGCTTATGCGGTTATCGAAGCAACTGCTCGTTTGGTGGCTGCTGGTGCCAACTGGTCTAAGGCTCGTTTCTCTTACCAAGAATATTTCGAGCGGATGGACAAGCAAGCAGAGCGTTTTGGTCAGCCAGTAGCCGCCCTTCTAGGCTCTATTGAAGCTCAGATTCAACTTGGCTTGCCATCTATCGGTGGTAAGGACTCCATGTCTGGTACCTTTGAAGAATTGACCGTTCCGCCAACCTTGGTTGCCTTTGGGGTGACGACGGCAGATAGCCGTAAGGTGCTCTCTCCAGAATTTAAAGCTGTTGGGGAAAATATCTACTACATCCCAGGTCAAGCCCTCTCTGCAGAGATTGATTTTGACTTGATTAAGAAAAATTTTGCTCAGTTTGAAGCAAGCCAAGCTGACCATAAAGTGACATCTGCATCAGCTGTCAAATACGGTGGTGTAGTTGAAAGTTTGGCTCTTGCTACCTTTGGAAACTATATTGGTGCAGAGGTGACCTTGCCTGAACTTAAAACAGCTTTGACAGCTCAATTAGGCGGCTTTGTCTTCACATCTCCTGAAGAAATTGCTGGAGTAGAGAAGATTGGACAAACGAAAGCAGACTTTACACTGACTGTCAACGGTGTGAAGCTAGATGGACACAAGCTTGACAGTGCATTTCAAGGGACATTGGAAGAAGTTTACCCAACAGAATTTACCCAAGCGAAAGAACTAGAAGAAGTACCAGCTGTGGCATCAGATGTTGTGATTAAAGCCAAAGAAAAGGTTGAAAAACCTGTGGTTTACATCCCAGTCTTTCCAGGAACCAACTCAGAATATGATTCAGCTAAGGCCTTCGAAAAAGAAGGTGCAGAGGTCAATTTGGTGCCATTCGTGACCTTGAATGAAGAAGCTATTGTCAAGTCAGTTGAAACTATGGTTGACAATATCGACAAGACTAATATTCTCTTCTTTGCCGGTGGATTCTCGGCTGCGGATGAACCAGATGGTTCAGCTAAGTTTATCGTCAATATCCTGCTTAATGAAAAAGTGCGTGTGGCTATTGATAGCTTTATCGCCCGTGGTGGCTTGATTATCGGTATTTGTAATGGATTCCAAGCCTTAGTCAAATCGGGTCTCCTACCATACGGAAACTTTGAAGATGCTAACAGTACTAGTCCAACCCTCTTCTACAATGATGCCAACCAACACGTGGCCAAGATGGTGGAAACTCGCATTGCCAATACCAACTCACCATGGTTGGCTGGTGTGCAAGTGGGCGATATCCACGCTATTCCTGTTTCGCACGGTGAAGGGAAGTTTGTCGTGACGGCTGAGGAATTTGCAGAGCTCCGTGACAATGGACAAATTTTCAGCCAATACGTTGACTTTAACGGTAAACCAAGTATGGATTCTAAGTACAATCCGAATGGTTCTGTCCATGCCATCGAAGGAATTACCAGCAAGAATGGTCAAATCATCGGTAAGATGGGCCACTCAGAACGTTATGAGGATGGTCTTTTCCAAAATATCCCAGGCAATAAAGACCAACACCTGTTCGCATCAGCGGTTAAACATTTCACTGGAAAATAAGACTTACAGATTTTCTAATAGATAGTATCAGTAATGTAAAAGTCATGTAAATCTAGCTCTTGATGATTACAAATGAAAATTAGGTATAAAAAATGACATACGAAGTAAAATCTCTTAATGAAGAATGTGGTGTTTTCGGTATTTGGGGACATCCAGATGCTGCTAAGTTGACCTACTTTGGACTCCACAGTCTTCAACACCGTGGTCAGGAGGGGGCAGGAATCCTCTCCAACGATCAAGGACAACTGAAGCGCCATCGTGACATGGGGCTTTTATCAGAAGTTTTCAGAAATCCATCTAATTTGGATAAATTGACAGGAGCTGGTGCGATTGGGCATGTGCGTTATGCGACTGCTGGCGAAGCTTCTGTTGATAACATCCAACCCTTCCTCTTCCGTTTTCACGATATGCAGTTTGGTTTGGCTCATAATGGAAATCTGACCAATGCAGCCTCTCTCAAGAAAGAACTGGAACAAAGAGGAGCAATTTTCAGCGCGACTTCGGACTCTGAAATCTTGGCTCACCTCATTCGTCGCAGTCATAATCCTAGCCTGATGGGCAAAATCAAGGAAGCGCTCAGCCTTGTCAAAGGTGGTTTTGCCTATATCTTGCTGTTTGAGGACAAGTTGATTGCGGCTCTTGACCCTAATGGCTTTCGTCCGCTTTCTATCGGGAAAATGGCCAACGGAGCGGTGGTTGTTTCCTCTGAAACCTGTGCTTTTGAGGTCATTGGTGCCGAGTGGATTTGTGATTTGAAGCCAGGTGAGATTGTGATCATTGATGACGAGGGCATTCAGTATGACAGCTATACAGATGATACCCAGTTGGCGATTTGTTCTATGGAGTATATCTACTTTGCCCGCCCTGATTCTAATATCCACGGTGTCAATGTCCATACGGCACGTAAGAGAATGGGAGCGCAATTGGCGCGAGAATTTAAGCATGAGGCAGATATTGTAGTTGGTGTGCCCAATTCTTCCCTAAGCGCGGCTATGGGATTTGCGGAAGAATCAGGCTTACCAAATGAAATGGGTCTGATCAAAAACCAATACACCCAGCGAACTTTTATCCAACCGACTCAAGAATTGCGGGAGCAAGGAGTGCGGATGAAACTGTCTGCTGTTTCGGGTGTTGTCAAAGGCAAACGTGTGGTCATGGTGGATGATTCCATTGTACGTGGAACAACCTCTCGTCGTATCGTTCAGCTCTTGAAAGAAGCGGGTGCGACTGAGGTTCACGTTGCCATTGGAAGTCCTGCACTAGCGTATCCATGTTTCTACGGGATTGATATCCAGACCCGTCAGGAGCTGATTGCAGCCAATCATACGGTCGAAGAAACTCGCCAAATCATTGGTGCGGACAGTCTGACTTATCTTTCAATTGATGGCTTGATTGAGTCGATTGGTATCGAAACAGATGCGCCGAACGGTGGTCTCTGTGTCGCTTACTTTGACGGTGACTACCCAACGCCTCTCTATGACTACGAAGAAGACTATCGTAGAAGTTTGGAAGAAAAGACCAGTTTTTACAAGTAGGCGACAGATTCTCCATTAAAGAAAAGGAAAAAATAAATGACAAATAAAAATGCATATGCCCAGTCGGGTGTGGATGTTGAAGCGGGTTATGAAGTTGTTGAACGGATTAAAAAGCACGTGGCCCGTACGGAGAGTGCAGGTGTCATGGGAGCTCTTGGTGGCTTTGGTGGTATGTTTGATCTTTCCAAGACTGGGGTTAAAGAACCCGTCTTGATTTCAGGGACTGACGGTGTCGGAACCAAGCTCATGTTGGCTATCAAGTACGACAAGCACGATACCATCGGGCAGGACTGTGTGGCCATGTGTGTCAACGACATCATTGCTGCAGGTGCGGAACCCCTCTATTTTCTCGACTACGTAGCGACAGGGAAGAATGAACCAGCTAAGCTAGAACAAGTGGTTGCTGGTGTGGCAGAAGGTTGTGTGCAGGCTGGTGCTGCCCTCATCGGTGGGGAAACGGCTGAAATGCCGGGCATGTACGGCGAAGACGACTATGACTTGGCTGGTTTTGCGGTCGGTGTGGCTGAAAAATCTCAAATCATTGACGGTTCAAAGGTGGTAGAGGGAGATGTTCTTCTCGGACTTGCTTCAAGTGGGATTCACTCAAATGGTTACTCTTTGGTTCGTCGTGTCTTTGCGGATTACACAGGTGAGGAAGTCCTACCAGAATTGGAAGGCAAGAAACTTAAGGAAGTTCTACTTGAGCCGACTCGTATCTATGTCAAGGCTGTCTTGCCGCTCATCAAAGAAGAGTTGGTCAACGGCATTGCCCACATCACAGGTGGTGGCTTTATCGAAAATGTCCCTCGTATGTTTGCAGATGACCTAGCTGCTGAAATTGATGAAAGCAAAGTTCCAGTGCTTCCAATTTTCAAAGCCCTTGAAAAATATGGTCAGATTAAACACGAAGAAATGTTTGAAATCTTCAATATGGGTGTGGGACTTATGTTGGCGGTCAGCCCTGAAAATGTAGAGCGTGTAAAAGAATTGTTGGATGAAGCAGTCTATGAAATTGGTCGCATCGTCAAGAAAGAAAACGAAAGTGTCATTATCAAATGAAAAAAATAGCGGTTTTTGCCTCTGGTAATGGCTCAAATTTTCAGGTGATTGCCGAAGAATTTCCAGTGGAGTTTGTCTTTTCAGACCATCGTGATGCCTATGTGCTTGAGCGTGCAAAGCAGCTCGGCGTTCTGTCCTATGCTTTTGAACTCAAGGAGTTTGAGAGCAAGGCAGACTACGAAGCAGCCCTTGTCGAACTCTTGGAAGAACACCAGATTGACTTGGTTTGCCTAGCAGGCTACATAAAAATCGTTGGACCAACCTTATTGTCGGCTTATGAAGGTCGGATTGTCAATATTCATCCAGCCTACTTGCCAGAATTTCCAGGAGCTCATGGGATTGAGGATGCTTGGAATGCTGGCGTGGGTCAGTCTGGTGTGACCATTCACTGGGTGGATTCGGGTGTGGATACAGGCCAGGTCATCAAACAGGTTCGTGTGCCACGACTAGCTGATGATACCATTGACAGATTTGAAGCTCGCATCCATGAAGCAGAGTACAGGTTGTATCTGGAAGTAGTGAAGGCTCTATTTACAGATTGACTTTTTGATGATTCATATGATATCTTTGATTTTAAATTGGAGTCAGTGTTTGTTGAAGACGGCTTCAAACGGAGGTATTTGTAATGTTAGAATCTAAAAAAACAACTCGATATGTATTTTATGTCTATCTGATGTTATTAACTTGGGGAATCTTATTTAAGTTTGAAACAAATCCTGAATTTATAGCATTTTTCTTAGCTCCAAGGTATATCAATTGGATTCCATTTTCAGAACCACTAATAGTCGATGGAAAAATTGTTTTTGCTGAAATGTTATTTAATCTGATTTCCTTTATTCCATTAGGTGTTTGTTTCCCTTTGATAAAAACTAATTTATCTAGTTTAAGAATAGTCGGGACAGGTTTCTTGATTAGTTTATTGTTTGAGTGCTTACAGTATATTTTAGCAATAGGTATAACAGATATAACGGATTTGACTTTAAATACGCTAGGTGTCTGTGTAGGCTTACTGATTTATCAAATTTTTATAAGAGTGTTCAAATCACAGACTAGAAAATGGATCAATATCTTAGGTATGCTTAGCCTTGGTTTTGCTTATCTTGTTTTACTGTTACTGCATTTAATTGGTGTTTAACTAATGATTAAAAAGGAGAATATAATGACTAAACGCGTCTTAATCAGCGTCTCAGACAAAGCGGGCATTGTTGAATTTGCCCAAGAACTCAAAAAACTTGGTTGGGAGATTATCTCAACAGGTGGAACTAAGGTTGCCCTTGATAATGCTGGGGTGGATACCATTGCTATCGATGATGTGACTGGTTTCCCAGAAATGATGGACGGTCGTGTGAAGACCCTCCACCCAAATATCCACGGAGGGCTTCTCGCTCGTCGTGACTTGGATAGCCACTTGGAAGCGGCTAAGGACAACAAGATTGAGCTCATTGACCTTGTGGTGGTCAACCTTTACCCATTTAAGGAAACTATCCTTAAACCAGATGTGACTTATGCTGATGCAGTTGAAAATATCGATATTGGTGGGCCATCTATGCTTCGTTCAGCAGCGAAAAATCATGCCAGTGTTACAGTTGTGGTAGATCCTGCTGACTACGCTGTGGTTTTGGACGAATTGGCAGCAAACGGCGAAACCTCTTATGAAACTCGCCAACGTTTAGCAGCCAAAGTATTTCGTCACACAGCGGCTTATGACGCCTTGATTGCAGAATACTTCACAGCTCAAGTGGGTGAAAGCAAGCCTGAAAAACTCACTTTGACTTATGACCTCAAGCAACCAATGCGTTACGGTGAGAATCCTCAACAAGACGCGGACTTTTACCAGAAAGCTTTGCCTACAGATTACTCCATTGCTTCAGCCAAACAGCTCAACGGGAAAGAATTGTCATTTAATAATATCCGTGATGCAGATGCTGCTATCCGTATCATCCGTGACTTCAAAGATAGTCCAACCGTTGTGGCTCTCAAACACATGAATCCATGTGGAATTGGTCAAGCTGATGACATCGAGACTGCTTGGGAATACGCTTATGAGTCTGACCCAGTGTCTATCTTTGGTGGAATTGTCGTCCTCAACCGTGAGGTGGATGCTGCGACAGCTGAGAAGATGCACGGCGTTTTCCTCGAAATCATCATTGCACCAAGCTATACGGATGAAGCGCTAGCCATTTTGATCAATAAAAAGAAAAACTTGCGTATCCTTGCCTTGCCATTTAATGCTCAAGAGGCTAGCGAAGTGGAAGCAGAATACACAGGTGTAGTCGGTGGACTTCTCGTGCAAAATCAAGACGTGGTCAAGGAAAGCCCAGCTGACTGGCAAGTGGTGACCAAACGTCAGCCAACCGAGACAGAAGCGACTGCTCTTGAGTTCGCTTGGAAGGCTATCAAGTACGTCAAATCAAATGGCATTATCGTGACCAACGACCACATGACACTTGGTGTTGGTCCAGGTCAAACCAACCGTGTGGCTTCTGTTCGCCTTGCCATTGACCAAGCCAAAGATCGTCTGGACGGGGCGGTCCTTGCTTCAGATGCCTTCTTCCCATTTGCGGATAACGTGGAAGAAATCGCCAAAGCAGGAATTAAGGCCATCATCCAGCCCGGTGGCTCAGTCCGTGACCAAGAATCTATCGAAGCCGCTGACAAGTATGGCTTGACCATGGTCTTCACAGGAGTGAGACATTTTAGACATTAAGAAGATAAAAGGGAAGAAAACAGTTTCTTTCCTTTTTTGGCTTAAAATGCTAACTGAAACAAGATTAAAACGAACTTTTTTGATATAATGTTGGTAAATAATTCGCAAAAGAGGTTGAGGAATGAAACTGCTTGTTGTCGGTTCTGGTGGTCGTGAGCATGCGATTGCTAAAAAGTTACTTGAATCAAAAGACGTGGAAAAAGTCTTTGTAGCTCCTGGGAATGATGGGATGACTCTGGATGGTTTGGAATTGGTAAATATCTCTATTTCCGAACATTCTAAATTGATTGACTTCGCAAAGACCAATGATGTTGCTTGGACCTTTATCGGCCCAGATGATGCCCTTGCTGCTGGTATCGTGGATGATTTTAACCAAGCTGGGCTTAAGGCCTTTGGTCCGACTAGGGCTGCAGCGGAGCTGGAGTGGTCCAAGGATTTTGCCAAGGAAATCATGGTCAAATATGGTGTTTCGACAGCAGCCTATGGCACATTTTCAGATTTTGAGGAAGCAAAGGCCTATATCGAAAAGCATGGTGCGCCTATCGTAGTCAAGGCGGATGGCTTGGCGCTTGGGAAGGGTGTCGTCGTTGCTGAGACGGTTGAGCAAGCGGTCGAAGCCGCTCATGAGATGCTTTTGGACAATAAATTTGGTGACTCAGGTGCGCGCGTGGTTATTGAGGAATTCCTTGAAGGAGAGGAATTTTCACTCTTTGCCTTTGTCAATGGTGATAAGTTCTACATCATGCCAACGGCTCAGGACCACAAACGTGCCTACGATGGCGACAAAGGGCCTAACACGGGTGGTATGGGTGCCTATGCGCCAGTTCCACACTTACCACAGAGTGTAGTTGATACAGCGGTTGACACCATTGTCAAGCCAGTTCTAGAAGGGATGATTAAAGAAGGTCGCCCTTATCTGGGAGTTCTTTACGCAGGGCTTATCCTGACAGCTGATGGACCGAAAGTCATCGAGTTCAACGCTCGGTTCGGAGATCCAGAAACTCAGATTATCTTGCCTCGCTTGACCTCTGACTTTGCTCAAAATATCACAGATATCCTGGATAGCAAGGAGCCAAATATCACGTGGACGGACAAGGGTGTGACTCTGGGTGTGGTTGTCGCATCCAAGGGCTACCCGCTAGATTATTCAAAGGGTGTTGAGTTGCCAGTCAAAACCGATGGTGACATCATTACCTACTATGCAGGGGCTAAGTTTGCGGAAAATAGCAGAGCGCTGCTCTCAAACGGCGGACGAGTTTATATGCTCGTTACCACAGCAGATACCGTCAAAGAAGCCCAAGCCAGCATCTACCAAGAACTATCCCAACAAAAAATAGAAGGACTCTTCTACCGAACAGATATCGGAAGCAAGGCAATTAAGTAAAGATATAAGAATAACGCGACGCAGTCGCCAAACACGATAATGGTCGTCGTGGTGAAAAGACCAGAACAGTGAATGTTCTGGTCAGGGGGAAACTTTGAGACCTTAGGCTCAAAGTTTAGGAATGAAACCGAAGGTTTGCTTCCGCCTCCATCACCTAAGACCATTATCAAAAAGAAAAATAAAAATTCACAAAATACGTTAATGGTCGTATGGTTTGCGAGCGTTAGCGAGCTAATATGGAGCAATTACCGCCGTTGTGAAAGAACGATTGGATGATAATCCAATCGTTCAGGGAAATTGGAAGACCTTGGGTTTCCAATTTAGGCATGAGACACCTTTGGTGGCTGCTGCCGTCCCTCACAAGCTAAGGTGATTGTTGAAAAAGAGGAAAAAGGAGAAGAAATGAAACCAGTAATTTCCATCATCATGGGCTCAAAATCCGACTGGGCAACCATGCAAAAAACAGCAGAAGTCCTAGACCGCTTCGGTGTAGCCTACGAAAAGAAAGTTGTTTCCGCACACCGTACACCAGACCTCATGTTCAAACATGCAGAAGAAGCCCGTAGCCGTGGCATCAAGATCATCATCGCAGGTGCTGGTGGCGCAGCCCATTTGCCAGGTATGGTCGCTGCTAAAACAATCCTTCCAGTCATTGGTGTGCCAGTCAACTCTCGTGCTCTTAGTGGAGTGGATTCACTCTATTCTATCGTTCAGATGCCGGGTGGGGTGCCTGTTGCGACCATGGCTATCGGTGAAGCAGGTGCGACAAATGCGGCCCTCTTCGCTCTCCGTCTCCTCTCAGTAGAGGATCAGTCTATCGCGACAGCATTGGCAGATTTCGCAGAAGAACAAGGAAAAATCGCAGAGGAGTCGTCAAATGAGCTCATCTAAAACAATCGGAATTATCGGTGGCGGTCAACTGGGTCAGATGATGGCCATTTCTGCTATCTACATGGGGCACAAGGTTATCGCGCTGGATCCTGCGGCGGATTGCCCGGCCTCTCGCGTGGCGGAAATCATTGTGGCACCTTATAACGATGTGGACGCCCTCCGTCAGTTGGCAGACCGTTGCGATGTCCTCACTTACGAGTTTGAAAATGTCGACGCTGACGGTTTGGATGTCGTTATCAAGGATGGACAACTCCCTCAAGGAACAGATCTGCTCCGCATTTCGCAAAATCGTATTTTTGAAAAGGACTTTTTGTCAAACAAGGCTCAAGTCACTGTGGCACCCTACAAGGTCGTGACTTCTAGCCTAGACTTGGCAGATATCGACTTGTCGAAAAACTATGTCCTTAAGATCGCAACAGGTGGTTATGATGGACACGGGCAAAATGTCATTCGTTCAGCAGACGATTTGGAAGAAGCCTATGCATTAGCCGACTCAGCAGCTTGTGTCTTGGAAGAATTTGTCAATTTTGACCTTGAGATTTCTGTCATCGTGTCAGGAAATGGGAAGGAGGTGACGTTTTTCCCAGTTCAGGAAAATATCCACCGCAACAATATCCTGTCTAAGACCATCGTACCAGCCCGTATTTCTGAAAGTCTAGCAGACAAGGCTAAAGCTATGGCAGTGCGAATCGCAGAACAACTCAACTTGTCTGGAACTCTCTGTGTGGAAATGTTTGCGACAGCTGATGACATCATTGTCAATGAGATTGCTCCACGACCACACAACTCAGGCCACTACTCTATTGAAGCCTGTGACTTTTCACAATTTGACACGCATATATTAGGTGTTCTGGGAGCACCATTGCCAGCCATCAAACTACATGCGCCTGCCGTCATGCTTAACGTTCTCGGCCAGCATGTTGAGGCCGCTGAAAAATATGTCACAGAAAATCCAAGCACCCACCTCCACATGTATGGTAAAATAGAAGCAAAGCATAATCGTAAGATGGGACATGTGACTTTGTTTAGTGATGTACCGGATAGTGTGGAAGAGTTTGGGGAAGGGATTGATTTTTAGGACAAGTCTATGATACAAATTATCGTTAATGCATTTATTGAAAAGGATAAGACTGGAGCAGTTGTTGAAGTGTTGTATGCTAGTGCTGACCAAGATAAGGTACAAGCTAAATATGAAGAACTAGCTGCACAATACCCCGAAAATTATTTAGCTATCTATGATGTACCGCTGGATACGGATTTGAATACACTAGATCATTACCCGTCTGTGTTTATTGGAAAAGAGGAGTTTGAGTAGAAATCTTGGTTTACCTAGATAGCTTATTCCCAACAGCTTAAGAAGAAAGGAAAGATTAACACATGATCAACCGTTACTCTCGCCCTGAGATGGCGAATATTTGGAGTGAAGAAAATAAATACCGTGCTTGGCTTGAGGTGGAAATCCTCTCTGACGAGGCATGGGCTGAGTTGGGGGAAATCCCTAAGGAAGATGTGGCTTTGATTCGCAAGAAGGCGGACTTTGACATCGACCGTATTTTGGAAATTGAGCAGGAGACGCGCCACGATGTGGTGGCTTTCACGCGTGCGGTTTCTGAGACTCTTGGTGAAGAGCGCAAGTGGGTTCACTATGGGTTAACTTCTACCGACGTGGTGGATACTGCCTATGGTTACCTCTACAAGCAGGCCAACGACATCATCCGTCGTGACCTTGAAAACTTCACTAATATCATCGCTGACAAGGCCAAGGAGCACAAGTTCACCATCATGATGGGGCGTACTCATGGTGTGCACGCTGAGCCGACAACTTTTGGTCTTAAATTGGCAACTTGGTATAGCGAAATGAAACGCAATATCGAGCGCTTCGAGCATGCGGCTGCTGGTGTAGAAGCTGGTAAGATTTCTGGTGCGGTTGGGAACTTTGCCAATATCCCACCATTTGTAGAGGAGTATGTCTGCGATAAACTTGGCATCCGTGCCCAAGAAATCTCTACACAAGTCCTTCCTCGTGACCTTCACGCTGAGTACTTTGCGGTTCTTGCCAGCATTGCGACTTCAATCGAACGTATGGCGACTGAGATTCGTGGTCTACAAAAATCTGAGCAACGCGAAGTAGAAGAGTTCTTTGCTAAAGGGCAAAAAGGGTCTTCAGCAATGCCTCACAAACGCAACCCAATCGGTTCTGAAAATATGACTGGTCTGGCGCGTGTCATTCGTGGTCACATGATTACGGCTTATGAAAACGTCGCTCTCTGGCACGAACGCGATATTTCTCACTCATCAGCTGAGCGTATCATCACACCAGATACGACCATTTTGATTGACTACATGCTCAACCGTTTTGGAAATATCGTCAAGAACTTGACAGTCTTCCCAGAAAATATGATCCGAAACATGAACTCGACTTTTGGTCTTATCTTTAGCCAACGGGCTATGTTGACATTGATTGAAAAAGGCATGACCCGTGAGCAAGCCTATGACTTGGTGCAACCAAAAACAGCCTACTCTTGGGACAACCAAGTAGACTTTAAACCACTTCTTGAGGCAGATTCAGAAGTAACATCACGTCTCACTCAAGAAGAAATCGATGAAATCTTCAACCCAGTTTATTACACCAAACGAGTGGATGATATCTTTGAACGTCTTGGACTAGGTGATTAATTAAAAAATAAACAGCGAGCTTCAATCTCGCTGTTTATTTTTTATCGAAAAGACTTAGTCTTCTTTTCTTTTAGTGAGTCCATAGGCTGCTAGTGTGGACATGAGTCCTGCGACTACTAGTCCTGCAGAATCGTGAGTTCCTGTTTCAGGAAGTTTTTTCTCTGTTACCACAGGAGCTGGATCTTGAGGAAGAGCTTTGCTTTCCTCAGCAGGAGCAGTTGATGGAGCTGGTTGGCTTGGGATTTCTAGTTTTGGTTTTTCTTCAGCAATAGCGGCTTGTCCGTTTTCATCGCCTACATGTGTTACCATAGTTCCGACTTCGACTATTTGAGTAACGGCTTCCTGTGCTACGACACTATTTACAAGTGTTTTCACTTCCTTACCATCGGCAGAAGTGCTCACAGAGTAGAAGTTGCTACGATGTCCATTGACGCCCTTAGTAATGACTTGTGTTTTTCCTTTGAGTAAGAGTGGATTTTCACGAGTCACTGTGGTAAATGGAATTTCTTCTTTTTGGATATCCAGTCTAGGTTTTACCTCAGTAGTTGGTGCAAGACCACTTTCATCACCCTTGTGAGTTACAGGAGCGCCAACTTCAACCACTTGGTTTATAACTTCTTTGGTTACCTGGCTATCAAGGACTGTTTCTGTTGTTTTTCCATTTTCAGTGAGTACAGAGATGTAATGAGTTCGTTCACCTTTGACTCCTGCTGTGATAATATTTTCCTGACCAGCTGGGAGGTTAGGATTTTCTTTCTTGATAACTTCAAATGGAATTTCTTCAGTTCTTGTGATGAGTTCTGGTCTGGTTTCAACATTGGCAGCCACTTCATTTTCATCTAGGCTTCCTGAATGAGTTGCAGCTGGTTTGAGGCCTTGAAGAGCGGCTTTTAGGTTGGCTACAAGTGTGTCAAGCTCAGCTTGTTTATTACGGTTGAGGTTGTAATTTAGAGCTGTTTTAGCTGCGTCAAGGGCCTCAAGACTTTCTTTACTATATCCTTCTAAGTTTGTAGGAATTTTAGCTAATTCTTCGCGGAGAGCATTATAATTAGCACGGAAGTAGTCTTTGTTGTGGTCTGCAAAGGCAGTCATGAGTTCAAAGATTTCCTCTTCCTTGTACTCAGCGCTTGGTCTATCTGCCCAGATTGAAAGCATACTTCCGACTGTTGGAAGATCTACTTCAGGATATTTGGTAGAAGCTAGTTGATTGAATGGTGTTTTTCCAGTATTCTCAATAGCTTTCTTGAGGAAACCACCACCATCTTCTGGTTTTTGACCAAGAATGTAGTACCAGTCACCGTTGGTATTCAAGAATTTATAGCCTTTGCTTGCTAGGTATTGAGGTGATGCGAGGTTATATCCCCACCAGCCTTTAGACCAGTAAGAAATCAAGACATCTTTGTCAAACTGAACATCGTCCTTGTCTTCATAGTAGAAGCCATCGTTGAAGGCCATTGGTTGAAGCCCTCTTTCTTTGGCCATAGCTGCGAGGGTGTTGGCATATTCGGCAAATTTGCCATAGAGTTGATACCACTTGAGGTAGTACCAGCCTTGGGCACTAGTCGCATCGTTGGCGTATTCGTCAGTACCAAAGTTGAAAATCTTTGTTTTACCTGCAAAGAAGTCCATGTATTTACCGATGAGGGCTTTTACAAAGTTCATCGCTTCTTCGTTTTTCAAGTCCATAGTTGTTTTTGAAACTTTATCAAAGTGGGCTTGAGGATTTTTAATACCTAATTTTTCCATGGCAACCAGCATAGCATCCATGTGACCTGGACTGTTAATAGCTGGGATGAGACCGATGTCCTTAGATTTAGCGTATTCAATTAGCTCTGTTACTTCTGCCTGTGTTAGTGCAGTACCGTTTGGATCGTCGTAGTAAGCTTTAGTTCCTTCGATAATAGCTTTTTTAACGTCATCACTAGCATAGGTTTTTCCGTTGGCAGTAATGGTCATATCATCGAGTAGAAAGCGAAGTCCGTCATTTCCTAGAAGGAGATGGACATCAGAATATCCGAGCTCACTGGCCTTGTCTACGATGCGTTTGAGCTGGTTCAGAGTAAAGTATTTGCGTCCAGCATCGATTGAGATTACCTTGTTTTTGGCAAGTTTTTCAACCTCACGTTTAGCTTCTTCTTCTTTTAGAGCTTCAGGCGTGAGGGTCAAGTTGTTGACAGTTTCTTGAAGTTTAGCAATGGCTTGATCAATCGTATCTTGTTGGGCACGGCTAAGGTTGCTATCGAGAGAGCGAATAGCTTTTTCAGCTTCTTTTACGGCCGTGACGCTTTCTGCAGTATAACGGTTCAGGTCTTTTGGTACCTCGTTAAGTGCTTGCTCTGCAGATTCATAATCAGCTGCGAAGTATTCAGCGTTGGCATTTGCAAAATGACGCATGAGTTTGAAGAGGCGTGATGGTGAATAACGTGCAGATGGAGTGTCAGCCCAAGCAGCTACCATACCACCGATGATTGGGATATCAGCTCCTTCTGTTTTTGGTACAGAAGTGATTGGTGTGTTTTTAATACCATTGAGCCCCTGATCGAGATTGTACCAGCCTTGGCCATCAGCGTTTCGTCCAAGAACGTAGTACCAAGCATCATTGGTATTAAGGATTTGGTGACCTTTTTCAGCTAGTAGTTTAGAAGAAGCGACATCGTAGCCTCCCCAACCACCAGTCCACATAGAAACGATGATGTCTTTGTCAAAACTACCAAAGCTTGTGTCGCTATTGTAGTAGATACCGTCGTTAAAAGCCATTGGTTTGAGACCGTGCGATTTTACAATACGAGCGAGGTCATTGGCGTAGGCAATAAATTTTTCATAGCCTTTTACAGGGTAGCCTTCGTTTGGATAGTATTTATCAGCTTGAAGCACACTCCAACCTTTAGCATCTGTCGCATCATTGGCATATTCATCAAGTCCGATGTTGAAGATTTCAGTCTTTTTCGCGAAATAAGCAGCATACTTGTCGATAAGGGCTTTTGTAAAAGCGACAGCTTGTTCGTTGTCAAGATCGACAGTACGGGCTGATTTCTTCCCAAAATAGCTAAAGTTAGGGTTTTGGATTCCCAATTCTTTCATGGCATTGAGAATCGCATCCATGTGTCCAGGACTATTTACTGTCGGAATGAGACCGATACCTTTATCTTTGGCATAGTTAATCAGATCTGTCATTTGACTTTCTGTTAAGTGATTGCCGTTTGGATCGTTGTAATAATCATTTGTACCTTTTTCAATGGCGCGTTTGACATCGTCACTGGCATAGGTCTTGCCGTTAGCTGTGATGCTCATATCGTCCAACATGAAACGGAGTCCATCATTTCCGACTAATAGGTGTAAATCAGTGTAGCCATAATGTTTCGCTTTATCGATGATTTCCTTGAGTTGTTCTGGTGAGAAATATTTACGTCCAGCATCAATAGAAACAATTTTCTTTTTCGCTAGTTTTTCATTTACAGTTGCAGCACGTTCCTTTCCTGCCTCTGTTTCCGGTTTGTCAGCCTCTGCTTTCGCTTCATCTTTTTTAGCTGGTTTATCCTTGTCAGTCTTGTCTGTATTTGACTCTTTAGAATCAACCTCTTTCGCTTCTTCCTTTTTAGGGCTAGCTTCTTCTGCCTTTTTATTAGCAGTTTCTTTTTCAGCAGAAGTTGGAGTTACCACCTCTGCTTTATCACTAGGAGTTGAACTAACTTCCTCTTGTGGTTTTTCTTCTGTTTTTGGAAGACTAGCTACCTTATCAGTAGCTGGAGTTTCTGTTTCTACAGTTTTTGGAGCTTCTGGTTGAAGCTCTGCTTTAGGTGTTTCCTCAGTCCGATTTTCGGATGATTGAGGGGAATCAGAAACTGTATGGATGGTCGGTTGGTTTTCTGTAGTAGTAGTAACTCCATCGGCTGCAACAGTCTGTGCTTGGAAGGCAAATCCAATTAGAACAGAAGCTGCTCCTACAGCGTATTTACGAATAGAAAAACGCTGTTGTTTTTCATGTTTCATTGCAAAACCTCCTGATTGCATTGTTATATTGATAGCGATTATATAAATCAACGCCTTTATTTTATTTCTTATATTAACGAGAGTCAAGAGGAGATGACAAAAAACTATAATAAGTATAAAAAAATATAAAATTTAAGCTTAAGATTTCAGATTGGTCGGAAAAAATACGTATATATATCTAGTATAATTTTTGGTTCTATTTCTATAAAATATTCCACAAATTATAGAATCTTCCAAAAATAGGTAAGCGCTACCTTTTTGGTGTGGTATAATAAGCATAGAAAAAGCCCGAGCGATTAGGCTCAGGCTTTCTTCTTAGTGATCACGGTCACATGAGATGAATTTAATCTTGTAGTAATCAGATCGTTTGTAAGTTTCACTGTATTCTAAAACTTGGCCAGTTGATTCGAGTTTGGTGATTTTAGTTTGTAGGACAGTAGGGAATTGTTCATCGACTCCGAGGACTGAAGCCGCATGTTCTGGAGTTGGAAAGACTATTTCGTTGATTTCTTCAAAGTGTTCATCATTCATGTGAATGTGGTAGTCTAACTTGAAACGATTATAGATAGAACTATAGTATTCAAGGTTTGGATAATTTGCGTTGATATATTGTTCTGGGATGTAGGATGTATGGTAGATATAAACGACACCGTTTGATTCGCGGATACGTTCAATCTTGTAGTAGAATTGATCGCCGCGTAGACCCAATTTTTCCAAGTAAACAAGCTTGTTTCCGCGTTCAATTGAAAGAACAGTTACCTTATCATCTTTAGCATTGAAGAGTTCAATATCTGAAAACTCTACAAGCTTGTGTTTGCGTGCACGTGAAACGAAGGTTCCTTTTCCTTGTTGGCGGACAATATAGCCATCTTTGGCAAGGTCGTTTAAGGCGCGAACAACTGTGATAGAGCTGACATCGTACATTGAAATGAGTTCTGCTTCAGTATAAAATTTATCTCCACTGCTAAACTGCCCAGAGATGATTTTATTTTTTAATTCGTCTTTTATGTATTGATATTTGGGAATTGCCATATTTTTACCTCTATTTTCCTTCTCCATAGAAAATTTTACCATAAAAGCGAAAAAAATAGTAGTCTTTTGAATAAAAAATTAGAATAATAGTTTGAAAAATTAAGCTATATAGGGATTGATCATATTTTATAAATGTATTCTATACAAAATTATTTTAGGTCCTATATTCCAAATTTAAAGAGCGTTTGAAATGGGTCTAAAAATGTTTGAAACTAATTGAATGTGTGTATAATAGTAAAAATGCAGTAAATATCCCGACAATTTCTATTGACAGTTCAAACAGATTGGTTTATAATTAATATAACAACAAATGAAAGCGCAAACTTTCGCGGTCGGAAGGTAGTTTTATGACACGATTTGAGATACGAGATGATTTCTATCTCGATGGAAAATCATTTAAGATTTTATCTGGTGCCATTCATTATTTTAGGGTTCCTCCAGAGGATTGGTATCATTCGCTCTATAACTTGAAGGCTCTTGGTTTTAATACGGTAGAGACTTATGTTGCTTGGAATTTACACGAGCCTCGTGAAGGTGAGTTTCATTTTGAAGGTGATCTGGATTTAGAGAAATTTCTCCAAATAGCGCAGGATTTGGGTCTCTACGCAATTGTGCGTCCGTCTCCATTTATCTGTGCGGAATGGGAATTCGGTGGCTTACCAGCTTGGCTCTTGACCAAGAACATGCGAATTCGCTCATCTGACCCAGCATATATCGAGGCAGTTGGTCGCTACTATGATCAGTTATTGCCAAGACTGGTGCCTCGTTTGTTGGACAATGGTGGCAATATTCTCATGATGCAGGTTGAAAATGAGTATGGTTCTTACGGAGAAGATAAGGCTTACCTGAGAGCGATTCGACAGCTAATGGAAGAGTGTGGCGTAACCTGTCCCCTCTTTACATCAGATGGTCCATGGCGAGCTACTCTGAAAGCTGGAACCTTAATTGAAGAGGACCTCTTTGTAACAGGAAACTTTGGTTCTAAGGCACCTTACAACTTTTCGCAGATGCAGGAATTCTTTGATGAACATGGTAAGAAATGGCCACTCATGTGTATGGAGTTCTGGGATGGTTGGTTCAATCGCTGGAAAGAACCGATTATCACACGGGATCCTAAGGAATTGGCAGATGCAGTTCGAGAGGTTTTGGAACAAGGCTCTATCAATCTTTACATGTTCCACGGTGGTACAAACTTTGGTTTCATGAATGGTTGCTCAGCTCGAGGAACTTTGGACCTGCCACAAGTTACGTCTTATGATTACGATGCCCTTCTGGATGAAGAAGGAAATCCAACTGCTAAATATCTTGCAGTCAAGAAGATGATGGCAACACATTTTTCAGAGTATCCGCAGTTGGAACCACTCTACAAAGAGAGTATGGAGTTGGATGCTATTCCACTAGTTGAAAAAGTTTCTTTGTTTGAAACCTTAGATAGCTTGTCAAGTCCTGTAGAAAGTCTCTATCCTCAAAAGATGGAGGAGCTGGGACAAAGTTATGGCTACCTACTTTATCGAACAGAAACAAACTGGGATGCAGAAGAAGAAAGACTTCGTATCATTGATGGTCGAGATAGGGCCCAGCTGTATGTCGATGGTCAGTGGGTTAAAACTCAATATCAGACAGAGATTGGGGAAGATATTTTTTATCAAGGTAAAAAGAAAGGGCTATCTAGGTTAGATATCTTGATAGAAAATATGGGGCGTGTCAACTATGGGCATAAGTTCTTAGCGGATACGCAACGTAAGGGAATTCGGACAGGGGTCTGTAAGGATCTGCA
Source organism: Streptococcus pneumoniae (assembly GCF_001457635.1). NCBI lineage: Bacteria > Bacillati > Bacillota > Bacilli > Lactobacillales > Streptococcaceae > Streptococcus > Streptococcus pneumoniae. The sequence continues at coordinate 395,676 of NZ_LN831051.1, read as the reverse complement.
TTTCTTACTAAACTGGAAACACTATCCACTCCCACTAGACAATCCTGAGAAAATTGATTTTTCAAAAGGATGGACTCAAGGACAACCAGCCTTTTACGCTTATGACTTTACAGTCGAAGAGCCAAAAGATACTTACCTAGACTTGTCTGAGTTTGGTAAGGGGGTTGCCTTTGTCAATGGGCAGAATCTAGGACGTTTTTGGAACGTTGGCCCAACTCTCTCACTTTATATCCCTCATAGCTATCTCAAGGAAGGTGCCAACCGCATCATTATCTTTGAAACAGAAGGTCAATATAAAGAAGAGATTCATTTAACTCGTAAACCTACACTAAAACATATAAAGGGGGAAAACTTATGACAATTGTAGGATGCCGTATTGATGGACGTTTGATCCACGGACAAGTAGCCAATCTTTGGGCTGGAAAACTAAATGTTTCACGCATTATGGTTGTAGACGACGAAGTTGTCAACAACGATATTGAAAAGAGTGGTTTGAAACTTGCGACACCACCAGGTGTGAAATTGAGTATTTTGCCAGTTGAGAAAGCTGCAGCCAATATTCTTGCTGGCAAATACGATAGCCAACGTCTCTTTATCGTGGCTCGTAAACCAGACCGCTTCCTTGGTTTGGTAGAAGCAGGTGTACCACTTGAAACCCTTAATGTTGGGAATATGTCTCAAACACCAGAAACTCGTTCTATTACACGTTCTATCAACGTAGTAGACAAGGATGTGGAAGACTTCCACAAACTGGCAGAAAAAGGTGTTAAACTTACTGCTCAGATGGTTCCAAATGATCCAATTTCAGACTTTTTGAGCTTATTAAAATAGGAAAAAAATTTTTAGGAGGTCATTGTTATGATACAATGGTGGCAAATTTTACTTCTCACTTTGTACTCAGCTTATCAAATCTGTGATGAGTTGACGATCGTTTCATCTGCAGGTTCCCCTGTATTTGCTGGTTTCATTACTGGTTTAATCATGGGAGATGTGACTACTGGTTTACTTATCGGTGGTAACTTGCAACTGTTCGTTCTTGGGGTTGGTACCTTCGGTGGTGCTTCTCGTATCGACGCAACTTCTGGTGCGGTTCTTGCGACAGCCTTCTCTGTTTCACAAGGAATTGATGCACCGCTTGCCATTACTACAATCGCTGTACCAGTAGCAGCTCTCTTGACTTACTTCGACGTTCTTGGTCGTATGACTACTACCTTCTTCGCTCACCGTGTGGATGCTGCAATCGAACGCTTTGACTATAAAGGTATTGAACGCAACTACTTGCTTGGTGCGATTCCGTGGGCTCTATCTCGTGCCCTTCCAGTCTTCTTTGCCCTTGCTTTTGGTGGTGCCTTTGTACAATCAGTAGTAGACTTCGTTGAAGCCTACAAATGGGTTGCAGATGGCTTGACACTTGCAGGACGTATGCTTCCAGGTCTTGGATTTGCAATCTTGCTTCGTTACCTTCCAGTTAAACGTAACCTTCACTACCTTGCTATGGGATTTGGTTTGACAGCTATGTTGACTGTTCTTTACTCATATGTAACAGGTCTTGGTGGCGCTGTTGCTGGTATCGTAGGTACTCTTCCTGCTGAAGTTGCTGAAAAAATTGGTTTCGTGAACAACTTCAAAGGTTTGTCTATGATTGGTATTTCTATCGTAGGTATTTTCCTTGCAGTGCTTCACTTCAAAAATAGCCAAAAAGTAGCTGTAGCAGCACCTTCTACACCATCAGAAAGTGGGGAAATCGAAGATGACGAATTCTAATTACAAACTTACAAAAGAAGATTTTAATCAAATCAACAAACGTAGCTTGTTTACTTTCCAATTAGGTTGGAACTACGAACGTATGCAAGCTTCTGGTTACCTTTACATGATCTTGCCTCAGTTGCGTAAAATGTATGGTGATGGAACTCCTGAATTGAAAGAAATGATGAAAGTTCATACTCAATTCTTCAATACTTCACCATTCTTCCATACCATTATCGCTGGTTTTGACCTTGCCATGGAAGAAAAAGATGGTGTAGGTTCAAAAGACGCCGTTAACGGTATCAAGACAGGTTTGATGGGACCATTCGCTCCTCTTGGGGATACAATCTTTGGTTCACTTGTACCTGCTATCATGGGGTCAGTCGCAGCAACTATGGCTATCGCTGGCCAACCTTGGGGGATCTTCCTTTGGATTGCAGTTGCAGTAGCGTATGACATCTTCCGTTGGAAACAGTTGGAATTTGCTTACAAAGAAGGGGTTAACCTTATCAACAACATGCAAAGTACCTTGACAGCTTTGATTGACGCTGCATCTGTACTTGGTGTCTTCATGATGGGTGCTCTTGTAGCAACAGTGATTAACTTTGAAATTTCTTACAAGTTGCCAATCGGTGAAAAGATGATTGATTTCCAAGACATCTTGAACCAAATCTTCCCACGTTTGCTTCCAGCAATCTTTACTGCCTTTATCTTCTGGTTGCTTGGTAAGAAAGGTATGAACTCTACTAAAGCTATCGGTATTATTATCGTACTTGCTTTGGCTCTTTCTGCCCTTGGTCACTTTGCACTTGGAATGTAATTCCTTATGACTAAATCATTAATTTTGGTGAGCCATGGTCGCTTCTGTGAGGAGCTTAGAGGTAGCACAGAAATGATTATGGGCCCACAAGACAACATTTACACAGTAGCTCTTCTTCCAGAAGATGGCCCAGAAGAATTTACTGCTAAATTTGAAGCTGTTATTGAAGGATTGGATGATTTCCTAGTCTTTGCGGATCTTCTCGGTGGGACACCTTGTAATGTGGTGAGTCGCTTGATCATGGAAGGTCGTGATATTGACCTTTACGCAGGGATGAATCTTCCAATGGTGATTGAATTTATCAATGCGAGCCTTACAGGCGCAGATGCGGACTACAAGAGCCGTGCTGCAGAAAGCATTGTGAAAGTTAATGACCTGTTAGCGGGCTTCGATGATGACGAAGATGAATAATACTCTTCGAAAATCTCTTCAAACTACGTCAACGTCGCCTTGCCGTAGGTATATGTTACTGACTTCGTCAGTCTTATCCGGCAACCTCAAAACGGTGTTTTGAGCTGACTTCGTCAGTCTTATCCGGCAACCTCAAAGCAGTGCTTTGAGCAGCCTGCGGCTAGTTTCCTACAGATTTTAGTTGGAACTCGATTCAATTCATGTGACAACGTGAAAATCGTTAGAGCATTTTATATAGAATATACATGGGAATGTAGCTTACTCCCATTCCCATATTTAATAGAAAAAGAGGAACTCAATGCTACATTATACAAAAGAAGACTTGCTCGAATTGGGTGCAGAAATCACTACGCGTGAAATCTACCAACAGCCTGATGTATGGAGAGAAGCTTTTGAATTTTATCAAGCAAAACGTGAAGAAATTGCAGCCTTCCTACAAGAAATCGCTGATAAACATGACTATATTAAGGTTATCTTGACAGGTGCTGGGACTTCTGCTTATGTGGGAGATACCTTGCTACCTTATTTTAAGGAAGTCTATGACGAACGCAAATGGAATTTCAATGCTATTGCGACAACAGATATCGTTGCCAATCCAGCAACCTATTTGAAAAAAGATGTGGCAACTGTCCTTGTGTCTTTTGCTCGTAGTGGGAACTCGCCTGAAAGTGTGGCGACTGTTGATTTGGCCAAATCCTTGGTGGATGAGCTTTATCAAGTGACGATTACTTGTGCAGCAGATGGTAAATTGGCTCTTCAAGCTCACGGTGATGACCGTAATCTCTTGCTCTTGCAACCAGCTGTCTCTAATGATGCTGGATTTGCCATGACTTCTAGCTTTACGTCTATGATGTTGACAGCTCTCTTGGTCTTTGATCCTACAGAATTTGCTGTTAAGTCTGAACGTTTTGAAGTTGTATCTAGTCTTGCCCGTAAAGTTTTAGACAAGGCAGAAGATGTCAAAGAGCTTGTTGATTTAGACTTTAACCGTGTCATCTATCTAGGCGCTGGTCCTTTCTTTGGACTTGCTCATGAAGCTCAGCTCAAGATTTTGGAATTAACTGCTGGTCAAGTTGCGACCATGTATGAAAGCCCAGTTGGCTTCCGTCACGGTCCAAAATCTCTTATCAACGACAATACAGTTGTTTTGGTCTTTGGTACAACGACAGACTACACTCGTAAGTATGACTTGGACTTGGTTCGTGAAGTTGCTGGTGACCAGATTGCTCGTCGTGTTGTGCTTTTGAGTGATCAAGCTTTTGGTCTTGAAAATGTCAAAGAAGTGGCCCTTGGTTGTGGCGGTGTCTTGAATGATATTTACCGTGTCTTCCCTTACATCGTTTATGCCCAACTCTTTGCCCTATTGACTTCACTCAAGGTAGAAAATAAACCAGATACACCGTCTCCTACAGGTACAGTAAACCGTGTAGTACAAGGTGTCATAATTCACGAATATCAAAAGTAAGACAGTGTTTATGAATTCTTGACAAGAGGATTTGTAAATTATCAGATAAACCATAGATTGTCAGTACGCTTTCTATGGTTTGTTTGCTTGAGAGAAATAGTAAAAGGAGAACAGAATGAAAGCATACACAGAGCGTGTATTTGGAAATGTTGAGGGCGAGGATGTCTTGGCCTATCGATTTGAGACAGACGGTGGCTACCAACTTGAGGTTATGACTTATGGCGCGACCATCTTGCGCTATGTCGCACCTGACAAGGCTGGAAATTTTGCCAATGTTATCTTGGGATTTGATGACTTTGATAGTTATGTAGGCAATAGTCCCAAGCATGGAGCAAGTGTAGGTCCTGTAGCGGGTCGTATTGCAGGTGCGACCTTTGAGCTCAATGGTAAGACCTATGACCTTGAGGTTAATAATGCTAGCAACTGTAATCACAGTGGTTCAACTGGTTGGGATTCCAGCTTGTTTGAAGTTGAAGAAGTAAGCGATCATGGCTTGACTCTCTACACAGAGCGTACAGATGGGACAGGAGGGTTCCCTGGAAATCTCAAGATTTGGATCAGTTATCACTTGGAAGAAACTGGTGCCTATGAAATCAGCTACAAGGTAACGACCGATCAGGATACGCTGGTCAATCCAACCAACCACAGCTATTTCAACTTGTCTGGTGATTTCACGCAGACGATTGACCGTCATGTCTTCCAACTAAACACAGAGGGCATTTACTCAATCGCTCCTGACGGTGTTCCTGCCAAAACTCCAGAAGCCAACCGTGATGTGGTCAAACACATCTACAATGGTGCCTTGTTGAAGGATATCTTTGCAGAAGAAGATGAGCAAATCCAGCTGGCATCAGGTTTGGATCATCCATTTGCCCTTCCTGCAGGCCATGACAATGCTGGATTCCTTTATGACCAAAATTCAGGTCGCTTCCTGCTTTTCAAGACAGAAGCTCCTTGCTTTGTGGTCTACACAGCAAACTTTGTGGATGAAAGTGTCATCATAGGAGGTCAGCCAATGCTACAGCACAATGGGATTGCTCTTGAAGCGCAAGCTTTACCAGATGCCATTCACAGTGACCTTAAAGGCCAAGTCATTCTTAAAGCTGGTCAAACCTTCACCAGTAAGACACGTTATGAACTTGTTGTGAAATAAAAAAAGCTGGTCAAAAAGTCTTTAAAATTAAAATAATGCATATTGTCAGGTGATGAAAAGTTCGATAATATGCGTTTTATTATGAAATGATTTACTTTATATTATCCTGAAATGGTGTTATTTTTGAGTTATCTGGCTTGACTTTCTTGATGGAAATTATATAATAGTTGTAACAATAATAATTACAACTAGAAAAGAGGACCATTTATGACCTATGAATACAAGAGTCACATTTATTTGGCAGAGACAGTTTTAAATATAAAGGATTTGGCCAGTCAAACAGCCTTTTATCAGCAAGTTATTGGTTTAGAAATCTTATCTCAAACTGAGACAGAGTCCATTCTAGGCCTTGGTGGAAAAGTCTTGGTACAGCTGATTCAAGCACAAGAGAGCGGAGAAGTGAGGGAACATTATGGTCTTTACCATTTGGCCATTCTCTTGCCCACACGCAAGGCTTTGGCTGATGTCTTGAAACACCTGACAGATTTACAGATTCCTCTTGTCGGCGGTGCAGACCATGGTTACAGTGAAGCTATTTACTTGGAAGATTTGGAGGGAAATGGCATTGAACTCTATCGAGATAAGCCAGTTTCCACATGGGATATTCGAGAAGATGGACGCATTATCGGAGTGACGGAGGCTCTTGCGGCGCAGGACATTTATGAGTTGGGGGAAAGAGTAGAGCCCTTTATCCTGGCAGAAGGTACGAGAATGGGGCATATTCATCTTTCCGTCAAGGATAGTCGAAAGTCCAGCCAGTTTTATCAAAAGGTGTTAGGGCTAGAGGATAAATTCAGTGTGCCTAGCGCTAGTTGGATTGCGGCTGGAGATTACCATCATCATTTAGCAGTTAACGAATGGGGAGGAAAAGGTCTGGCTTCGCGTAAGCAAGGCTTACCAGGTTTAGCCTACTATGTCATCGAAGTCGCACACAAAAAAGAACTATTAACGATTGCCCAACGAGCACAAGAAGTTGACGCACCAATCAAATGGATGACATCGAGCCAATTGGAAATCACAGACTCAGATGGCATCGTGACCCGTATTCGTTTAGCAAGGTAAAATTAGGAATTTTTAATAAGTTATAAGTATTGCTAGTTTGCTTTTTGAACGGTCTTTGGTAACAGAACTGCGTGAGCTGGATGGGCGAGAATTTTGACAAAGAAGCTGATTAGAGATATAATGAAGAAAAATCGAGCAAGGAAAAAGAAATGACAAATTCAAAGTATATTACTTGTTTGAAACGTTCAGAGGGCCAGTTGTGTGGGATTCAAAAGATGATTGAAGGAGATCGTGACTGTGCTGATATTGTGACGCAACTGACAGCAGTGAGATCTAGTGTAGAGCGCGTGATTGAGATGATAATTACCGAAAATCTTACTGAATGTATCAATCAGCCACTAGATGATTCTGAAGCTCAAAAGGAACGCCTAGAAAAGGCTATCCGATACTTGATTAAACGGAAATAAATGAATGTTTTGAGACGATATGTGCAAAGGTCTATTAACTATTAGAATAGTTTAATGTGAGTCAAAAGAAGTTGTAAAAAATCTTTAAAATTAAAAAAACGCATAGTATCAGGTGTTGAATGTACTGACCCCCAAAAGTTAGATTTTTTCTGTCTAACTTTTGGGGTGCAGTTCATAAGAACCTTGGTAATATGCGTTTTATTATGTAGAGACTTATACTCTTCGAAAATCTCTTCAAACCACGTCAGCTTCACCTTGCCGTAGATATGGTTACTGACTTCGTCAGTTCTATCCACAACCTCAAAACAGTGTTTTGAGCTGACTTTGTCAGTTCCATCCACAACCTTAAAACAGTGTTTTGAGCAGCCTGCGGCTAACTTCCTAGTTTGCACTTTAATTTTCATTGAGTATTACTTCATCTTCTCATGAAATTGAGTTTTTGCCCAGCTCCTCTTGATTATTCTACTTGACCGGGCCAAGCATTCATACCACCTTCTACGTTGGTAACGGTGAGGCCTTGGGAGCTGAGAAATTGGCAGGTAGATGCAGAGCGGACTCCTCCTTGACAAATGACATAGTATTCATGGTCAGGTTTGAGTTCTTTGTAGCCTTGCTCTAAGGTACTTAATGGAAGATTTTTGGCACCTGGTGCATGTCCTGCTTGGAATTCATGTGCTTCACGGACATCGATAAGTTCTAGATTTTCATTTTGGTATTTTCCATAAAAGTCAGCCATGCTGATACTAGTTTCCATATTCTACTCCTTCTGGGTTAGCCATTTTGTATAGTGAATAAGCGCCGTCAAGGTTTTGGACGGTAAATCCTGCTTGCTTGAGGATAGGCTCTGCGATATAGCTGCGCAAACCACTGTGGCAGCTGACGATGTAGGCTTGTTTTTTGTCCAGTTCATCAGCTTCCTCCTTGACACTTTGTCAGTTTTTGATACAATAGTACAAAATTAGAGGAGGCAGGCTATGATTCAGAAACATGCGATTCCTATTTTAGAGTTTGATGACAATCCTCAGGCGGTTATCATGCCCAATCACGAGGGGCTGGACTTGCAGTTGCCAAAGAAGTGTGTTTATGCATTTTTAGGTGAGGAGATTGACCGCTATGCAAGGGAAGTAGGGGCGGATTGTGTCGGCGAATTCGTTTCTGCCACCAAGACCTATCCAGTTTATGTCGTGAACTACAAGGACGAGGAGATTTGTCTGGTTCAGGCTCCTGTCGGTTCAGCTCCAGCAGCCCAGTTTATGGATTGGTTGATTGGCTATGGTGTGGAGCAGATTATCTCTACTGGGACCTGTGGTGTCCTAGCTGATATAGAGGAAAATGCCTTTCTAGTCCCTGTTCGCGCTTTGCGAGATGAGGGAGCCAGTTACCACTATGTGGCACCTTGTCGTTATATGGAAATGCAGCCAGAGGCTATTGCTGCTATTGAGGAAGTTTTGGAAGACAGAGGGATTCCTTATGAAGAAGTCATGACCTGGACGACAGACGGTTTTTACCGAGAAACGGCTGAAAAGGTGGCTTATCGTAAGGAAGAAGGCTGTGCTGTTGTGGAGATGGAGTGTTCTGCTCTTGCGGCAGTAGCTCAATTGCGTGGGGTTCTCTGGGGTGAATTGTTGTTCACAGCAGATTCTCTAGCGGACTTGGACCAGTACGACAGTCGTGACTGGGGCTCGGAAGCTTTTAATAAGGCGCTAGAACTGAGTTTAGCAAGTGTTCACCACCTTTAGTTGTACTGGCAAAGGATTTGTTTTATCATAAAATGTCTAGCTCATACTTTTCAAAAATATGTTTAAACGAGGTCACCTTCCTCTTGTCCTAGGCATGTTGAGGTTGGGAAAAATCTTTAAAATCAGAAAAACGTATCATATCAGGTGATGAAAACTTTGATACTATGCGTTTTATGTTGGTAAGATTTAGAGTGAGATGAAATGATACTCTTCGAAAATCTCTTCAAACCAGGTCAGCTTCACCTTGCCGTATAGATGTTACTGACTTCGTCAGTTCTATCTGCAACCTCAAAACAGTGTTTTGAGCTGACTTCGTCAGTTCTATCCACAACCTCAAAACAGTGTTTTGAGCAACCTGTGACTAGCTTTCTAAGCGATGCCTTGGTTCTCATTGCCTATAATCAAAAAGAGAAATTTTCTCCTGAAAAGCATATAGAGTAGCTGGCGTTAAAAGCTCCTGTCTTGCTTTTTTGACCTATAGTCACATCTATCAAGTATTGTTCTTGCCTAAGCTATCAATAAAAAGGTGGCATTTTTTAGGCTTGGTGTTAGTAGATTTTGCCTTATCCTATCTAAGTCATTTCGAACTTTTTATGGTACAATGGAAACATGTTATTCAAATTATCTAAGGAAAAAATAGAGCTAGGCTTATCTCGTTTATCGCCAGCCCGTCGTATTTTTTTGAGTTTTGCCTTGGTCATTTTACTAGGCTCTCTTCTTTTGAGCTTGCCCTTTGTCCAAGTTGAAAGCTCACGAGCGACTTATTTTGATCATCTTTTCACTGCTGTCTCTGCAGTCTGTGTGACAGGTCTCTCAACCCTTCCAGTAGCTCACACCTATAATATATGGGGCCAAATAATCTGTTTGCTCTTGATTCAGATCGGTGGTCTAGGGCTCATGACCTTTATTGGGGTTTTCTATATCCAGAGCAAGCAAAAGCTTAGTCTTCGTAGCCGTGCAACTATTCAGGATAGTTTTAGTTATGGAGAAACTCGATCTTTGAGAAAGTTTGTCTATTCTATTTTTCTCACGACCTTTTTGGTTGAGAGCTTGGGAGCTATTTTGCTTAGTTTTCGCCTTATTCCTCAACTTGGCTGGGGACGTGGTCTTTTTAGTTCCATTTTTCTAGCGATCTCAGCCTTCTGTAATGCCGGTTTTGATAATTTAGGGAGCACCAGTTTATTTGCTTTTCAGACCGATTTACTGGTCAATCTGGTGATTGCAGGCTTGATTATTACAGGCGGCCTTGGTTTTATGGTCTGGTTTGATTTGGCTGGTCATGTAGGAAGAAAGAAAAAAGGACGTCTGCACTTTCATACGAAGCTTGTACTATTGTTGACTATAGGTTTGTTGTTATTTGGAACGGCAACTACTCTCTTTCTTGAGTGGAACAATGCTGGAACGATTGGCAATCTCCCTGTTGCCGATAAGGTTTTAGTTAGCTTTTTTCAAACAGTGACGATGCGAACAGCTGGCTTTTCTACGATAGATTATACTCAGGCTCATCCTGTGACTCTTTTGATTTATATCTTACAGATGTTTCTAGGTGGGGCACCTGGAGGAACAGCTGGGGGACTCAAGATTACGACATTTTTTGTCCTCTTGGTCTTTGCACGAAGTGAGCTTCTAGGCTTGCCTCATGCCAATGTTGCGAGACGAACGATTGCGCCGCGAACGGTTCAAAAATCCTTTAGTGTCTTTATTATCTTTTTGATGAGCTTCTTGATAGGATTGATTCTGCTAGGGATAACAGCCAAAGGCAATCCTCCCTTTATCCACCTCATATTTGAAACCATTTCAGCTCTTAGTACAGTTGGTGTAACGGCAAATCTGACTCCTGACCTTGGGAAATTGGCTCTCAGTGTTATCATGCCACTTATGTTTATGGGACGAATTGGTCCCTTGACCTTGTTTGTTAGCTTGGCAGATTACCATCCAGAAAAGAAAGATATGATTCACTATATGAAAGCAGATATTAGTATTGGTTAAGAAAGGAAAGAGCATGTCAGATCGTACGATTGGAATTTTGGGCTTGGGAATTTTTGGGAGCAGTGTCCTAGCTGCCCTAGCCAAGCAGGATATGAATATTATCGCTATTGATGACCACGCAGAGCGCATCAATCAGTTTGAGCCAGTTTTGGCGCGTGGAGTGATTGGTGACATCACAGATGAAGAATTATTGAGATCAGCAGGGATTGATACCTGCGATACCGTTGTAGTCGCGACAGGTGAAAATCTGGAGTCGAGTGTGCTTGCGGTTATGCACTGTAAGAGTTTGGGGGTACCGACTGTTATTGCTAAGGTCAAAAGTCAGACCGCTAAGAAAGTGCTAGAAAAGATTGGAGGTGACTCGGTTATCTCGCCAGAGTATGAAATGGGGCAGTCTCTAGCACAGACCATTCTTTTCCATAATAGTGTTGATGTCTTTCAGTTGGATAAAAATGTGTCTATCGTGGAGATGAAAATTCCTCAGTCTTGGGCAGGTCAAAGTCTGAGTAAATTAGACCTCCGTGGCAAATACAATCTGAATATTTTGGGTTTCCGAGAGCAGGAAAATTCCCCATTGGATGTTGAATTTGGACCAGATGACCTCTTGAAAGCAGATACCTATATTTTGGCAGTCATCAACAACCAGTATTTGGATACCCTAGTAGCATTGAATTCGTAAAGAGGGATGACCCCTCTTTTTTGATGCCCAAGATGGCAAATAGAGACAGAAGCCCCTTGTCTTCTAGTAAAAGTTCTTCAAAGGCTGGACTTTATGGTAAAATAGAAGGAAGTGACAAGAGAGAGTAATACTCAATGAAAATCAAAGATCAAACTAGGAAACTAGCTGCGGGCTGCTCAAAACACTGTTTTGAGGTTGTGGATAGAACTGACGAAGTCAGCTCAAAACACTGTTTTGAGGTTGCAGATAGAACTGACGAAGTCAGTAACATCTATACGGCAAGGCGACGTTGACGCGGTTTGAAGAGATTTTCGAAGAGTATAAGAAAAAATCAGTCCCCTAAAGGAGCAGATTATGAAGTTATTGTCTATCGCCATTTCTAGCTATAATGCAGCAGCCTATCTTCATTACTGTGTGGAGTCGCTAGTGATTGGTGGTGAGCAAGTTGGGATTTTGATTATCAATGACGGGTCTCAGGATCAGACTCAGGAAATCGCTGAGTGTTTAGCTAGCAAGTATCCTAATATCGTTAGAGCCATCTATCAGGAAAATAAATGCCATGGCGGTGCGGTCAATCGTGGCTTGGCAGAGGCTTCTGGGCGCTATTTTAAAGTAGTTGACAGTGATGACTGGGTGGATCCTCGTGCCTACTTGAAAATTCTTGAAACCTTGCAGGAACTTGAGAGCAAGGGTCAAGAGGTGGATGTCTTTGTGACCAATTTTGTCTATGAAAAGGAAGGGCAATCTCGTAAGAAGAGTATGAGTTACGATTCAGTCTTGCCTGTTCGGCAGATTTTTGGCTGGGACCAGGTCGGAAATTTCTCCAAAGGCCAGTATACCATGATGCACTCGCTGATTTATCGGACAGCTTTGTTGCGTGCTAGCCAGTTCTAACTGCCTGAACATACTTTTTATGTCGATAATCTCTTTGTCTTTACGCCCCTTCAGCAGGTCAAGACCATGTACTATCTGCCTGTCGATTTCTATCGTTATTTGATTGGGCGTGAGGACCAGTCTGTCAATGAGCAAGTGATGATTAAGTGCATTGACCAGCAACTCAAGGTCAATCGACTCTTGGTAGACCAACTTGATTTGTCCCAAGTGAGTCATCCCAAAATGCGAGAATATCTGCTGAATCATATTGAAATCACGACGGTGATTTCCAGTACCCTGCTCAACCGATCTGGAACAGCGGAGCATCTGGCAAAAAAACGCCAATTGTGGACCTATATTCAGCAGAAAAATCCAGAAGTCTTTCAGGCTATTCGTAAGACCATGTTGAGCCGTTTGACCAAACATTCTGTCTTGCCAGATCGCAAACTGTCCAATGTCGTCTATCAAATCACCAAATCTGTTTATGGATTTAATTAATATAAGTGTTTTATAAGAGGGATTTAAGAAAAATTTTAACTTTTTCTTAGTCCTTTTTAATTTCAGGAGATTATACTAGAGTCATCAAATAAAGAAAGACTCTAAGGAGAATCCTATGAAATTCAATCCAAATCAAAGATATACTCGTTGGTCTATTCGCCGTCTCAGTGTCGGTGTTGCCTCAGTTGTTGTGGCTAGTGGCTTCTTTGTCCTAGTTGGTCAGCCAAGTTCTGTACGTGCCGATGTGGTCAATCCGACCCCAGGTCAAGTCTTACCTGAAGAGACATCGGGAACGAAAGAGGGTGACTTATCAGAAAAACCAGGAGACACCGTTCTCACTCAAGCGAAACCTGAGGGCGTTACTGGAAATACGAATTCACTTCCGACACCTACAGAAAGAACTGAAGTGAGCGAGGAAACAAACTCTTCTAGTCTGGATACACTTTTTGAAAAAGATGAAGAAGCTCAAAAAAATCCAGAGCTAACAGATGTCTTAAAAGAAACTGTAGATACAGCTGATGTGGATGGGACACAAGCAAGTCCAGCAGAAACTACTCCTGAACAAGTAAAAGGTGGAGTGAAAGAAAATACAAAAGACAGCATCGATGTTCCTGCTGCTTATCTTGAAAAAGCTGAAGGGAAAGGTCCTTTCACTGCCGGTGTAAACCAAGTAATTCCTTATGAACTATTCGCTGGTGATGGTATGTTAACTCGTCTATTACTAAAAGCTTCGGATAATGCTCCTTGGTCTGACAATGGTACTGCTAAAAATCCTGCTTTACCTCCTCTTGAAGGATTAACAAAAGGGAAATACTTCTATGAAGTAGACTTAAATGGCAATACTGTTGGTAAACAAGGTCAAGCTTTAATTGATCAACTTCGCGCTAATGGTACTCAAACTTATAAAGCTACTGTTAAAGTTTACGGAAATAAAGACGGTAAAGCTGACTTGACTAATCTAGTTGCTACTAAAAGTGTAGACATCAACATCAATGGATTAGTTGCTAAAGAAACTGTCGAAAAAGCTGTTAAAGATAACGTTAAAGACAGTATCGATGTTCCAGCAGCCTACCTAGAAAAAGCCAAGGGTGAAGGTCCATTCACAGCAGGTGTCAACCATGTGATTCCATACGAACTCTTCGCAGGTGATGGCATGTTGACTCGTCTCTTGCTCAAGGCATCTGACAAGGCACCATGGTCAGATAACGGTGACGCTAAAAACCCAGCCCTATCTCCACTAGGTGAAAACGTGAAGACCAAAGGTCAATACTTCTATCAAGTAGCCTTGGACGGAAATGTAGCTGGCAAAGAAAAACAAGCGCTCATTGACCAGTTCCGAGCAAATGGTACTCAAACTTACAGCGCTACAGTCAATGTCTATGGTAACAAAGACGGTAAACCAGACTTGGACAACATCGTAGCAACTAAAAAAGTCACTATTAACATAAACGGTTTAATTTCTAAAGAAACAGTTCAAAAAGCCGTTGCAGACAACGTTAAGGACAGTATCGATGTTCCAGCAGCCTACCTAGAAAAAGCCAAGGGTGAAGGTCCATTCACAGCAGGTGTCAACCATGTGATTCCATACGAACTCTTCGCAGGTGATGGCATGTTGACTCGTCTCTTGCTCAAGGCATCTGACAAGGCACCATGGTCAGATAACGGCGACGCTAAAAACCCAGCCCTATCTCCACTAGGTGAAAACGTGAAGACCAAAGGTCAATACTTCTATCAAGTAGCCTTGGACGGAAATGTAGCTGGCAAAGAAAAACAAGCGCTCATTGACCAGTTCCGAGCAAATGGTACTCAAACTTACAGCGCTACAGTCAATGTCTATGGTAACAAAGACGGTAAACCAGACTTGGACAACATCGTAGCAACTAAAAAAGTCACTATTAACATAAACGGTTTAATTTCTAAAGAAACAGTTCAAAAAGCCGTTGCAGACAACGTTAAGGACAGTATCGATGTTCCAGCAGCCTACCTAGAAAAAGCCAAGGGTGAAGGTCCATTCACAGCAGGTGTCAACCATGTGATTCCATACGAACTCTTCGCAGGTGATGGCATGTTGACTCGTCTCTTGCTCAAGGCATCTGACAAGGCACCATGGTCAGATAACGGTGAGGCTAAAAACCCAGCCCTATCTCCACTAGGTGAAAACGTGAAGACCAAAGGTCAATACTTCTATCAAGTAGCCTTGGACGGAAATGTAGCTGGCAAAGAAAAACAAGCGCTCATTGACCAGTTCCGAGCAAATGGTACTCAAACTTACAGCGCTACAGTCAATGTCTATGGTAACAAAGATGGTAAACCGGACTTGGACAACATCGTAGCAACTAAAAAAGTCACTATTAACATAAACGGTTTAATTTCTAAAGAAACAGTTCAAAAAGCCGTTGCAGACAACGTTAAAGACAGTATCGATGTTCCAGCAGCCTACCTAGAAAAAGCCAAGGGTGAAGGTCCATTCACAGCAGGTGTCAACCATGTGATTCCATACGAACTCTTCGCAGGTGATGGCATGTTGACTCGTCTCTTGCTCAAGGCATCTGACAAGGCACCATGGTCAGATAACGGTGAGGCTAAAAACCCAGCCCTATCTCCACTAGGCGAAAACGTGAAGACCAAAGGTCAATACTTCTATCAAGTAGCCTTGGACGGAAATGTAGCTGGCAAAGAAAAACAAGCGCTCATTGACCAGTTCCGAGCAAATGGTACTCAAACTTACAGCGCTACAGTCAATGTCTATGGTAACAAAGATGGTAAACCGGACTTGGACAACATCGTAGCAACTAAAAAAGTCACTATTAACATAAACGGTTTAATTTCTAAAGAAACAGTTCAAAAAGCCGTTGCAGACAACGTTAAAGACAGTATCGATGTTCCAGCAGCCTACCTAGAAAAAGCCAAGGGTGAAGGTCCATTCACAGCAGGTGTCAACCATGTGATTCCATACGAACTCTTCGCAGGTGATGGCATGTTGACTCGTCTCTTGCTCAAGGCATCTGACAAGGCACCATGGTCAGATAACGGCGACGCTAAAAACCCAGCCCTATCTCCACTAGGCGAAAACGTGAAGACCAAAGGTCAATACTTCTATCAAGTAGCCTTGGACGGAAATGTAGCTGGCAAAGAAAAACAAGCGCTCATTGACCAGTTCCGAGCAAACGGCACTCAAACTTACAGCGCTACAGTCAATGTCTATGGTAACAAAGACGGTAAACCAGACTTGGACAACATCGTAGCAACTAAAAAAGTCACTATTAAGATAAATGTTAAAGAAACATCAGACACAGCAAATGGTTCATTATCACCTTCTAACTCTGGTTCTGGCGTGACTCCGATGAATCACAATCATGCTACAGGTACTACAGATAGCATGCCTGCTGACACCATGACAAGTTCTACCAACACGATGGCAGGTGAAAACATGGCTGCTTCTGCTAACAAGATGTCTGATACGATGATGTCAGAGGATAAAGCTATGCTACCAAATACTGGTGAGACTCAAACATCAATGGCAAGTATTGGTTTACTTGGGCTTGCGCTTGCAGGTTTACTCGGTGGTCTAGGTTTGAAAAACAAAAAAGAAGAAAACTAATCAGCTAAGGAAATAAATGATGGATAGTGGGCTGACTAAGATTAGTTTAACAACTCAATCAGCAATCAGGACTTTCTTTCAATAGCAGATTAAAATCATCGTAAAACAATAAAAATAGTGTTATACTTAAAGCAGTATAGCACTGTTTTTATCAAAGGAGAGACAGATGGGAAAGACAATTTTACTCGTTGACGACGAGGTAGAAATCACAGATATTCATCAGAGATACTTAATTCAGGCAGGTTATCAGGTCTTGGTAGCCCATGATGGACTGGAAGCGCTAGAGCTGTTCAAGAAAAAACCGATTGATTTGATTATCACAGATGTCATGATGCCTCGGATGGATGGTTATGATTTAATCAGTGAGGTTCAATACTTATCACCAGAGCAGCCTTTCCTATTTATTACTGCTAAGACCAGTGAACAGGACAAGATTTACGGCCTGAGCTTGGGAGCAGATGATTTTATTGCTAAGCCTTTTAGCCCACGTGAACTGGTTTTGCGTGTCCACAATATTTTGCGCCGCCTTCATCGTGGGGGCGAAACAGAGCTGATTTCCCTTGGCAATCTAAAAATGAATCATAGTAGTCATGAAGTTCAAATAGGAGAAGAAATGCTGGATTTAACTGTTAAATCATTTGAATTGCTGTGGATTTTAGCTAGCAATCCAGAGCGAGTTTTCTCCAAGACAGACCTCTATGAAAAGATCTGGAAAGAAGACTACGTGGATGACACCAATACCTTGAATGTGCATATCCATGCTCTTCGACAGGAGCTGGCAAAATATAGTAGTGACCAAACGCCCACTATTAAGACAGTTTGGGGGTTGGGATATAAGATAGAGAAACCGAGAGGACAAACATGAAACTAAAAAGTTATATTTTGGTTGGATATATTATTTCAACCCTCTTAACCATTTTGGTTGTTTTTTGGGCTGTTCAAAAAATGCTGATTGCGAAAGGCGAGATTTACTTTTTGCTTGGGATGACCATCGTTGCCAGCCTTGTCGGTGCTGGGATTAGTCTCTTTCTCCTATTGCCAGTCTTTACGTCGTTGGGCAAACTCAAGGAGCATGCCAAGCGGGTAGCGGCCAAGGATTTTCCTTCAAATTTGGAGGTTCAAGGTCCTGTAGAATTTCAGCAATTAGGGCAAACTTTTAATGAGATGTCCCATGATTTGCAGGTAAGCTTTGATTCCTTGGAAGAAAGCGAACGAGAAAAGGGCTTGATGATTGCTCAGTTGTCGCATGATATTAAGACTCCTATCACTTCGATCCAAGCGACGGTAGAAGGGATTTTGGATGGGATTATCAAGGAGTCGGAGCAAGCTCATTATCTAGCAACCATTGGACGCCAGACGGAGAGGCTCAATAAACTGGTTGAGGAGTTGAATTTTTTGACCCTAAACACAGCTAGAAATCAGGTGGAAACTACCAGTAAAGACAGTATTTTTCTGGACAAGCTCTTAATTGAGTGCATGAGTGAATTTCAGTTTTTGATTGAGCAGGAGAGAAGAGATGTCCACTTGCAGGTAATCCCAGAGTCTGCCCGGATTGAGGGAGATTATGCTAAGCTTTCTCGTATCTTGGTGAATCTGGTCGATAACGCTTTTAAATATTCTGCTCCAGGAACCAAGCTGGAAGTGGTGGCTAAGCTGGAGAAGGACCAGCTTTCAATCAGTGTGACCGATGAAGGGCAGGGCATTGCCCCAGAGGATTTGGAAAATATTTTCAAACGCCTTTATCGTGTCGAAACTTCGCGTAACATGAAGACAGGTGGTCATGGATTAGGACTTGCGATTGCGCGTGAATTGGCCCATCAATTGGGTGGGGAAATCACAGTCAGCAGCCAGTACGGTCTAGGAAGTACCTTTACCCTCGTTCTCAACCTCTCTGGTAGTGAAAATAAAGCCTAAAACCCCTTTACAAATCCAGCTATTCATGGTAGAATGGATTTTGTGTGAAATATCAGCAGGAAAGCATGAAGCTCGTCAACAGGTGTCTTATGATAAGTAACCTTGGCTGTTTAGGCGAAGGGCATCTGCACGAATCAGGGCTTTCTAAGTGACTATTTCCACCGAAATATTATTTATATCAGGAGGACATTCATATGTCACGTTATACAGGACCATCTTGGAAACAAGCTCGTCGCCTTGGCCTTTCACTTACAGGTACAGGTAAAGAATTGGCACGTCGTAACTACGTACCAGGACAACACGGACCAAACAACCGTTCTAAATTGTCAGAATACGGTTTGCAATTGGCTGAAAAACAAAAACTTCGTTTCACTTACGGTGTAGGTGAAAAACAATTCCGTAACTTGTTCGTACAAGCTACAAAAATCAAAGGCGGAATCCTAGGTTTCAACTTTATGCTTCTTTTGGAACGTCGTTTGGATAACGTTGTTTACCGTCTTGGTCTCGCGACTACTCGTCGTCAAGCTCGTCAATTCGTAAACCACGGTCACATCCTTGTTGACGGGAAACGCGTTGATATCCCATCATACCGCGTAACTCCAGGTCAAGTGATCTCAGTTCGTGAAAAATCATTGAAAGTTCCAGCAATCCTTGAAGCAGTAGAAGCTACTCTTGGACGTCCAGCATTCGTATCATTCGACGCTGAAAAATTGGAAGGTTCATTGACTCGCTTGCCAGAACGCGACGAAATCAACCCAGAAATCAACGAAGCACTTGTCGTTGAATTCTACAACAAGATGTTGTAATATTTTATTGAATAAGACAGGCTTTGAGGCCTTGATATTAAGCACTTTGGGACGTTCTCCTTTAGTGCTTTTTTGATTTCTCTTAGTATCCAGCTATAATCGTTTAGACATAACTAGACCGATATAGTCCAAAGTGATATAGTAAAATGAACCAAAAATAGTACACAATGTGGTATAATCCTTTTATGGCATATTCAATAGATTTTCGTAAAAAAGTTCTCTCTTATTGTGAGCGAACAGGTAGTATAACAGAAGCATCACACGTTTTCCAAATCTCACGTAATACCATTTATGGCTGGTTAAAGCTAAAAGAGAAAACAGGAGAGCTAAACCACCAAGTATAGTGTATTGAATCTATAACAGTACACCTTAGCTGCTAAAATATTTCTATAAATTAATTTGACTTTCCTGATAGAGTTGTTCACATCTTATTTCAAACTACTATAAAAGTTCTATAATCTCTTTATAAGATTTGCCCATCAGACGAAATAGAACGATTTGAAGGCGTTTATGATATTTAGCTGTACGAGAGTCTTTTAAAAGTGTTTTGATAGTTTGGATTTCTTCTTTAGTTGATTTCATATCACTGTTATATAATGCTTTTTGATTTTAGTCTAGTATTAGTAAGCAGACTCAAACTTTAGAAAATCTTTTGAGATCATTGACAGGTGTATCGAATCCTACCACAGATTCAGCACGTCTGGTTTTGGCAGAGGCTAAGAAAGCTTTTGCAGATGATAGTTTGACAGAGCAAGGTTTACGTGATATCTTGCAAACAGTCAAAGATGCCATTGCTTCCCTAGAGTCCATTAAGGAAAGCCAGTCAGCAACTAAGGATGGAGGACAAACAGCGGGCAAAGAAACAGCAGATAAGGATGTCCTTGAAAACTCTCAAGAAGAACTTCAAAAAGCAGTTTTGTTCTTGGCAGATGAAAAAGGCTCTGAGCATACTGAAGCAGAGTTGATTGATAATCTTAAAGAGGTTATTGCTAAGTTGAAAGCAAATGCCTAATAACATATTAAAAATCTCCAGATTAGGAACTATCGCTGAGTTCCCTAGTCTGGAGATTTTTCAGTATACCCCGTTGTTGGATGCTTATAACAGAGTGACGCCATCACTGGGCTAATAGAGATAAAATAAACAATTGATTTAGGACATTTGTTTGATAGTGGTGATAAAGTTTTAAATCTGCTACATAATTTGTGGAGTTTTTTCTATAATTAGGAGTTTAACCTAACCTGCAAATAGGAGTATACTAATAATGTAATCGTTATCAAAAGTCTAAAAAAGAATTTTTAGATGGATATCAAAATAAAAAGGGAGGAAATTATGAAAAAGTTTTCAAAAACATTGAGAGACAACTGGATCTTTCTCTTGATGGTTTTGCCAGGGGCACTCTGGTTGATTCTATTCTTTTACATTCCAGTATTTGGGAACGTGGTTGCCTTCAAAGACTACCACATGACCAGTAATGGTTTCATAGATAGTATCATAAATAGTAAATGGGTCGGACTCGATAATTTCAGATTCTTATTTAGTTCAAGAGACGCCTTTATTATCACACGAAATACTGTCCTCTACAATCTTGGCTTTATCTTTCTAGGTTTAGTTGTATCTGTAGGGATTGCCATTATCCTCAGCGAGCTCCGTTCTAAGAGAATGGTGAAGATTTTTCAAACTTCTATGTTGTTCCCTTACTTCTTGTCTTGGGTTATCATCAGTTTCTTTACAGATGCCTTCCTAAATATTGATAAAGGGGTGTTCAATCATCTATTGGAAAGTCTTGGTCTCAAAGAAGTCAATTTCTACGCTGACCTGGGCATCTGGCCCTATCTCCTACTTTTCCTAGGTATTTGGAAAGGTTTTGGATATAGCAGTGTCATGTACTATGCGACGATCATGGGAATTGATCCAACCTACTACGAAGCAGCGACAGTGGACGGAGCTAGCAAGTGGCAACGTATTCGCAACGTAACCATTCCTCAGTTGACTCCGCTTGTAACTGTATTGACTATCCTTGCAGTCGGAAATATCTTCCGCGCAGACTTCGGTCTCTTCTATCAAATCCCACACAATGCTGGTCAGCTTTACAATGTAACCAACGTTTTGGACGTATATGTTTTTAATGGTTTGACTCAGACAGCAGATATCGGTATGGCTGCAGCAGCCGGTCTTTACCAATCCGTTGTTGGTTTGATTCTGGTTATCCTATCAAACTTGCTTGCAAGACGAGTCGATCCAAACTCAGCTTTGTTCTAGAAAGGAGGAGAATATGGCAAAAAAGAAAATTAAAAAAGAAAAAATTGATAATGTCGGCATTCACTCCTTCAGTAAGAAAGCAGATATCTTCTTCAGTATCATTTCGGGTTTGATTGCCCTCTCTTGTATCCTACCTTTTGTATTCGTTATCATTATTTCAGTGACAGACGAGAAAAGCCTCCTCCAATACGGCTATAGCTTCTTCCCATCCCAATTTGGCTTAGACGGTTTTGAGTTTTTGGCACAGTTTAAGGATAAAATCCTACAAGCCCTCTTCATCTCTGTCTTTGTAACCGTAGTTGGGACATTGACAAATGTCTTTATCACAACAACCTATGCCTACGCTATTTCACGGACAACCTTTAAGTATCGCAGATTTTTTACCATCTTCGTCCTTCTCAGTATGTTGTTCAACGCTGGTTTGGTACCAGGTTATATCATGGTGACCCGTGTACTTCAGCTTGGTGACACTGTTTGGGCCTTGATTGTTCCAATGCTTCTCTCACCATTCAATATCATCTTGATGCGTTCCTTCTTCAAGAAGACCATTCCAGAAGCCATTCTCGAATCGGCTCGTATCGATGGTGCCAGTGAGGCCCGGATTTTCTTCCAAATCTGTTTGCCATTGTCACTACCAGGTATCGCAACCATCACGCTTTTGACAGCTCTTGGTTTCTGGAATGACTGGTTCAACGCCCTTCTTTACATCAAGAGTGACAACTTGTATCCATTGCAATATTTGCTCATGCAAATCCAACAAAATATGGACTACATTGCCAAAGCGGTCGGCTTGACTGGTCAACTGGGAGTTGCTCTACCGAAAGAAACAGGTCGTATGGCCATGGTTGTGGTAGCAACCCTTCCAATCGCGATTTTGTATCCATTCTTCCAACGCTACTTTGTAAAAGGTTTGACTATCGGTGGTGTGAAAGAATAGCACTTGTTTCCAAACTTCCCTTGCGTGAAGTTAAGATCATTACATTGTTTATAAGTTTAAAAATAAAAAAAGGAGTTTTTATCATGAAAAACTGGAAAAAATATGCTTTTGCATCTGCTAGTGTAGTCGCTTTGGCTGCAGGTCTTGCTGCTTGTGGCAACTTGACAGGTAACAGCAAAAAAGCTGCTGATTCAGGTGACAAACCTGTTATCAAAATGTACCAAATCGGTGACAAACCAGACAACTTGGATGAATTGTTAGCAAATGCCAACAAAATCATTGAAGAAAAAGTTGGTGCCAAATTGGATATCCAATACCTTGGCTGGGGTGACTATGGTAAGAAAATGTCAGTTATCACATCATCTGGTGAAAACTATGATATTGCCTTTGCAGATAACTATATTGTAAATGCTCAAAAAGGTGCTTACGCTGACTTGACAGAATTGTACAAAAAAGAAGGTAAAGACCTTTACAAAGCACTTGACCCAGCTTACATCAAGGGTAATACTGTAAATGGTAAGATTTACGCTGTTCCAGTTGCAGCCAACGTTGCATCATCTCAAAACTTTGCCTTCAACGGAACTCTCCTTGCTAAATATGGTATCGATATTTCAGGTGTTACTTCTTACGAAACTCTTGAGCCAGTCTTGAAACAAATTAAAGAAAAAGCTCCAGACGTAGTACCATTTGCTATTGGTAAAGTTTTCATCCCATCTGATAACTTTGACTACCCAGTAGCAAACGGTCTTCCATTCGTTATCGACCTTGAAGGCGATACTACTAAAGTTGTAAACCGTTACGAAGTGCCTCGTTTCAAAGAACACTTGAAGACTCTTCACAAATTCTATGAAGCTGGCTACATTCCAAAAGACGTCGCAACAAGCGATACTTCCTTTGACCTTCAACAAGATACTTGGTTCGTTCGTGAAGAAACAGTAGGACCAGCTGACTACGGTAACAGCTTGCTTTCACGTGTTGCCAACAAAGATATCCAAATCAAACCAATTACTAACTTCATCAAGAAAAACCAAACAACACAAGTTGCTAACTTTGTCATCTCAAACAACTCTAAGAACAAAGAAAAATCAATGGAAATCTTGAACCTCTTGAATACGAATCCAGAACTCTTGAACGGTCTTGTTTACGGTCCAGAAGGCAAGAACTGGGAAAAAATTGAAGGTAAAGAAAACCGTGTTCGCGTTCTTGATGGCTACAAAGGAAACACTCACATGGGTGGATGGAACACTGGTAACAACTGGATCCTTTACATCAACGAAAACGTTACAGACCAACAAATCGAAAATTCTAAGAAAGAATTGGCAGAAGCTAAAGAATCTCCAGCGCTTGGATTTATCTTCAATACTGACAATGTGAAATCTGAAATCTCAGCTATTGCTAACACAATGCAACAATTTGATACAGCTATCAACACTGGTACTGTAGACCCAGATAAAGCGATTCCAGAATTGATGGAAAAATTGAAATCTGAAGGTGCCTACGAAAAAGTATTGAACGAAATGCAAAAACAATACGATGAATTCTTGAAAAACAAAAAATAATCAGCTAAATTGATTTCGTGTATTCATTCCTAACTCCTAAAATAAGAATCACTGCTTTCCTCAGGTTGGTCTGGGGGAGACAGTGGTTTTTTTGGCACAAGGATATAGATATCCATGTTTTCTCTTGTCCTTATTTTAACCATTCAGGAAATTTCGAGAACCCTCTACAATTTCCAGTCAAATAAATTGCATTCGTTTTCTCAAGCAGGTATACTAGTGTAGATAAATAAAAAATTTAGAAAATTTAAGAATAGAAAAGAGAACAAATCTTATGGCAAAAGATATTCGTGTCTTACTTTACTACCTTTATACTCCAATTGAAAATGCAGAGCAATTTGCTGCAGACCACTTGGCTTTCTGTAAATCAATCGGTCTTAAAGGCCGTATCCTAGTCGCTGACGAGGGAATTAACGGAACAGTTTCAGGTGACTATGAAACAACTCAAAAATACATGGACTACGTTCACAGCCTTCCAGGAATGGAAGAACTCTGGTTCAAGATTGACGAAGAAAGTGAACAAGCCTTCAAGAAGATGTTTGTTCGCTACAAGAAAGAAATTGTCCACCTTGGTTTGGAAGACAACGACTTTGACAATGACATCAACCCACTTGAAACAACAGGTGCTTACTTGTCTCCAAAAGAGTTCAAAGAAGCGCTTCTTGATAAAGATACCGTTGTCCTTGACACACGTAATGATTATGAGTATGACCTAGGACATTTCCGTGGGGCTATTCGCCCAGATATTCGCAACTTCCGTGAGTTACCACAATGGGTCCGTGATAACAAGGAAAAATTCATGGACAAGCGTGTCGTGGTTTACTGTACAGGTGGCGTTCGCTGTGAGAAATTCTCAGGCTGGATGGTTCGTGAAGGTTACAAAGATGTCGGCCAATTGCACGGAGGAATCGCAACTTACGGTAAAGACCCAGAAGTTCAAGGTGAGCTTTGGGATGGGAAAATGTACGTCTTTGACGAGCGTATTGCCGTTGATGTCAACCATGTCAACCCAACTATCGTAGGGAAAGACTGGTTTGATGGAACACCATGTGAACGTTATGTCAACTGTGGAAATCCATTCTGTAACCGTCGTATCTTGACATCAGAAGAAAATGAAGACAAGTACCTTCGTGGATGCTCACACGAGTGCCGTGTTCACCCACGTAACCGCTATGTTTCAAAAAATGAATTGACACAAGCTGAAGTGATTGAGCGCCTAGCCGCTATCGGTGAAAGCTTGGATCAAGCAGCTACTGTATAAGATCAAACAGTCCTCAGGGGCTGTTTTTCTATGCTTTGTACTCAAAAATCTAAAGTTTGTTTCTGTATCTTTCAGAAAAATAAGGTATACTGTATGTAAACGATTTCAAAGGAGTCCAGTTATGGCAAAAACATTTTTTATTCCAAATAAACAGAGCATTTTAGGAGAACAAGAGATTTTGAATGCCAAGTCGATCTTGGCCTTGCTAGACGGTTTGGAGTCACATAGCTATGATGTAGTCTATCTCCGTCAGCCTCTTAATCGTCTCGAGTATATTGAGTGTGCGATAGTGGGGCAATCACAATTTCTTTTTAAGGTCAGTTATGCTGATGGTCAAAAGGCTTACCGTGTCGATCTTCCTGACCTACTAACAAAGACAGACTGGCAGATTATCAAGTCATTTTTAGATGCTTTGCTTGCTTATACAGGGACTGATATTGAAGGGCTAGATGGTTTTGATTTTGAAGCTTATTTCCAAGCAAGTATTCAAGCCTATCTAGCAGACCCTGTAGCTCGTTTTACGATTTGCCAAGGAATTTTTAATCCTATTTTCTTTAGTCGTGAGAACTTGAAAAGCTTTTTAGAGGCAGATGGCTTGGCTCAGTTTGAAGCGCGTGTGCGTGCGGTTCAAGAGACAGATGCCTACTTTGCGAGAGTTTCCTTCTATCAGGATGGAGAAGGAAAAGTGCATGGCGTTTACCATCTAGCTCAAGGAGTCAAGACAGTTTTACCGAGAGAACCGTTTGTTCCTGCAGCCTATATTGAGCAATTGGTGGATAAGGAAGTGCAGTGGGAGATTGACTTGGTTCAAATCACAGGAGATGGCTCTAAACCAGAAGACTATGAAGCCATTGCCCGCTTGGACTATGCAAAATTCTTAGAGGTATTACCCCTATCTTTTTACCACCAACTAGACGCCAATCAAATAGAAGTGCAACCCATATTAGACAAAGATTTTAAAGCATTAGCACAAGAAGAGTAAAGCAGAAGCAGGTCAATCGACTTGCTTTTTTGAAATAGAAAAATCCTGCCATGAAAGACAGGATTGCTACTCAATGAAAATCAAAGAGCAAACTAGGAAGCTAGCCGCAGGCTGTACTTGAGTACGGTAAGGCGAAGCTGACGTGGTTTGAATTTGATTTTCGAAGAGTATGAAGTTTAAAGAAAGGCCAAGATACGAAGATAATCTCCAATCAGTGCCACTTCAGCTACAAAGAAGAGGAGGATAATAACTCCGTTCACAAGGACAGACAAGAATAATTGATAGAAGGAGTCGGTTTCACTTGCTTGACTTGGTCTTGTAATGATATGGAGACTGGCAAGCAGAATGATTCCAATGCTAATCACACACAAGAGGGCTGTAAATCGTAGGCTATCAAAGAAAGCAAAGAAACTAGCAATAGCAGTGAGGAAGATTGGAATTGCTAAGAGTTGACTATATTGTTGGAGAACCTTGTCTAGCGTCCAGTCCTTTTCCTGGTGGATAAATCGTCTCACAACGAAACTACCCAAGAGGAATGAAAAGAAGAAGAGTGTTGTCGCTACTAGGATAGAGATGATAGAAAAAAGAGTTAAAGGAGCTAGCTGCTCAGGGAAGCGACTGTTAATGCTTGCTATATGTCCATAGTAAGCATGTTTGATGTGATAGATACTAAAGAAAAAGGAAGATGCAGAAAACAGAATGAGCAAGAGAAAGGCTGTGTAACTGTGTGTGATACTTGTTTCCAACTTACTTGTAGGAGATTTGATCGCTTCCACTAGCCAAGACCAAAAATCAAGCACTTGCTCTTTCCATTTATCCCTAGATTTTGGAGCTTGGTCGGGGATATAAGGACTTTCTAAAGATTTACTGATAAGAAGTGGCTCTTTCGTGGTTGCTTTTTGCTGAGGAAGAGCTTCTTGGCTCTCTTCAGCTATAGTGACTTTTTCTGTTTCTTTAGAAAGGTCTGGCTCTTCTTCAGTAGAATTAGATGCCTTCTTTTCTTCTATTTCTGTTCTCGCTTCACTGTCTTCAGGAGCTTCAATTTTCTCTTCTTGCTGGCTTTCCAATTCGACTTCAGCTTGAGGGACTTCCTCCTCTAACTGAGTATTTTTTTCAATTGGTGTATCGAGATCGGCTATCGTTTCTTCAGCCTTGTCTGCAACCTCTTGAGCTTGCTCTTCAGGCTTGTTCTTGCTTGTTGTTTTTACAAAATCATTACTTTCAAACCATTCTTGTTTCATGGTAGAACCTCCTTTTTAGTTAGATAAATATGCTTCCATAGTAGCAGATGTAAGCGTTTTTGTCAACGTCTGCTTGGTGTGGATATTAGATCAATATTATCATCAGATCTCGCAATGAGTTGATCCTTGACATCGGTTTTTTCAGTTTTGTAAGGGTTGCTTAATTCCGTACCTCTTGATTCAGGCTTTTCTCTTGTGAATTGGAAGATAGAACCATAGTTGCTTGAGATGTCCCAGTTAATTCGTTGGCTTTCTTTCTGGTTTAGGATGATTCTGAGATAATCTTTGGCAGTCAGTTCAACCTTGCCATGGACTTGGATATTTTCAGCGTGGAAGTGATTCTCTGTTGACTCTAGCTGACTATCTGTAAGAACTGTATCAAAGATATTAACGATATTGGGCGTTGTGAGTTTACTGTTTTTGATACGACTTCCTTCAATTCGGAGGATATAGCTGTTTGTATTGAGGGTCGCATTTTCAAGGCTAGCATTTATGATGGTGGTTTGTCCGCGATTGGCTGAGATGTTGATCCCTTTTAGAGTTCTCCCTTTTGGTAGCTGGAGAATAACTTCTTCAAAACGACTAGAGTAGCTACTTGCGATATGAAGAATCCCACCAATTCCAGAAGAGAGAAACGGAGTTTCAGACAGTTTCTTATCAGTGAGACTCAGAGTTCTATCGTTCTGATTGGTGATAAGATCATGGTGAGCAGAAAGAGATGGATGGTAAGAAATGTGGATTTGATCATCGAAAGAGTCTGTGATGGTGAGCGCGTGTTGGTGGAGAGTAATTTCTAGGTTTTCGACTTCCTTGCCAAAGGTTAGCTTTTCCGTACGGCTATCATAGATAGGTTCTTTGGACATGGAAAGTAGGCTTTTAATCCCGTCAGATTGGATACCTACAAAAAGAAGGATAAAGCCGATAACGGTAGTCACCACACCAAAGATGAGAAATCCTTTTGTCCATTTACGCATGCTGGTTACCTCTCTTTCTTTTTTTAAGAACAAATTGTACCAGGCGAACAATGAGTAGACCGAAGAAGCGAGCTACATAGGAAATGCCTAGTAAAACTAGCGAAGAAGCACCGATAGCCAGTAAACCAGAACCAAAAATCAAGATAAAGGCTGATTTGGCTTGGGCGAGGACAGTGAAACTTTCAACTAAAAATAGGAATCCGCCGATGATACCCAGTATGGAAACTGCAAAGAAAGCCAGAATGACAGTCAAAGCGGCTACAAGGATTGCGAACAGGGTCACGAGGATGGCGATTCCCAGAGGAATGCCGATAGGTGCTGCAAGGAGGGCTAACAAGGCGATATGTAAAATTTGTCGGTTATTTTTTTGAGCGGGTGCTTCATTGATTTTTTTATCGAGAAGATTGGATAGAACTTCGTGGGCCGCTTCTTTGGGAGTTCCCAAACTAGCGATGAGTTCTTCTTCTCCTTCGACTCCAGCATCGTCAAAGAGCTCTCTGAAATAGTCCATGGCTTCGATACGGTCAGCTTCAGGTAGTTTCTTGAGATAGAGTTCTAGCTGAGTCAGGTATTCAGTTCTTGTCATGGCGGATACTCCCTTCTATGATGCCATTGATGGTGTCTGTATAGAGTGCCCATTCATCTTTTAGGGTCAAGAGCTGCTCTATACCACCGTTTGTCAAGGAGTAGTATTTGCGCATGCGACCTTGGAACTCTCTAGAATAGGTTGTCAGAAAGCTATTGCCTTCCAATTTTTTGAGAATGGGATAGAGTGTGGATTCTTTGATATTAGCGATCAGCTTAATGGTTTGGCTAATCTCATAACCATAAGAATCACCCTGCTCCAGTACGGCCAAGATGAGAAATTCAATCAAGGCAGAGGATGTTGGAAAGTACATGGGAAACCTCCTTTTCTAATGTGTAAGATTTTTATATATAATTTTTCTACATATACATTGTACATCTAAAAGAAAGCCCTGTCAAGAGAAATGTGTAAAATTTTTATATATAAAAAACTTCTAGCTAAAACTAGAAGTTTAAAGGATCTTATCCGCTCTGTCCACTGTAAAGAGGGCCACAGTCATCAGGATATCGATGAGCAAGAGGGCAGCTACAGCTGGTACCCAAGAGTGGAATAGGTCAAAACTGTAACCAAAGAGGGTTGGCCCAAAGGCTGCTAGGATATAGCCTCCTGTTTGAGATAGGCCGGACAATTGGGCTGTCTTTTCAGGGGCGCTTGTCTTGAGTGAAAAGTTGACCATGAGATAAGGGAAGAGGGCGCTGGTTGCGGTTCCGATGAGGAGATGGATGGCAAGCCAGTAAATGAAATTATTGATTGGGAAAAAGAGCATGGAAATGCCGACCACACCAGCTAGTGAAACCAGAGTGAGCATGAGCTGACGGTTGCGAGTAGATAAACTGGTTGTCAGGCTTGGGATGGTCATTGAAAAAGGAATGCTAATCAGAGATAAGATAGAAGTCAGCAAGCCAGCTTCGTGACTGGATAGACCTGCATGGATAGACATGGTAGGTAACCAGGTCATGGCGGTGTAAAAGATCAAGGATTGAAAACCTGAAAAGATAATAATTGCCCAAACCTGTTTATTACGCATGACCTTTATTTGACTTTTTTGTTTGGTTTGTGGAGCTAGTCTATGATTATAGCGGTGATTTGGGAGCCAGACCAAAAAAGTTGCTAGACAGAGTAACGTGAGGAGGAGGATAAGTCCTTTCCAAGAACTGGCTTGTGTAATGGGCACAGCTAGATAGGAAGCCAGAGCCGTTGCAATCCCCATAGACGTTACATATAAGGTGGTCAGAAAACCAATTTTCTTTGGTTGATTGGCTTGGATAAGACTAGGAAGCAGGACATTGATGACTGCGACACTTGCCCCAACCATCAAGGTTCCTAGATAGAGCAGGGGCAGATTGATTAGTCGAATAAGTGAGCCGATGGTCAAGAAGAAGAGGCTGTAGGTGAAGAGATGCTCCAAGCCGATTTTCTGAGCCAGTCGGGTAGAAAATGGTGAAAAGAGGGTAAACATAAGGAGAGGCAGGCTGGTCAAGACACCAAGCGAACTAACTTCTACCTCCAGACCTTGCGAAATATTTCCCAAAATAATGGGTAAAACAGTAAAAGGAGTTCGCAAGGAAACACCAATCAGGATAATACCTGGAACAAAAAAGAGTGATTGCTTTTTCATATAATATCTCTTCTAGCTGATTTTAATAACAGCTTATTTTAAGGCTTTTTCACTATAATGTCAAGTAAGGTTTCTGGCTTTCAAGATAAAAATGGAAAAGTCTTGAAAATTATGATAGAATGGTGGAAGGGAAAATTCAGGAGAGTAGTAGTGACTCAAAATGTTGAAAGTCTTCTCGTATCCATTGTAATCAGTGCATACAATG
Organism: Streptococcus pneumoniae; assembly: GCF_001457635.1. Lineage (NCBI taxonomy): Bacteria > Bacillati > Bacillota > Bacilli > Lactobacillales > Streptococcaceae > Streptococcus > Streptococcus pneumoniae. The sequence goes on along the minus strand of NZ_LN831051.1, from coordinate 364,893 downwards.
AAGAAAAATATCTGCCTGGTCTAATTGAAGACTTAAAAAATCAAACCTATCCTAAAGAGAATATTGAAATTCTATTTATAAATGCTATGTCCACAGATGGGACCACAGCTATCATTCAGCAATTTATAAAAGAAGATGCAGAGTTTAACTCAATTAGATTGTATAACAATCCTAAGAAAAATCAAGCTAGTGGTTTTAACCTGGGAGTTAAGCATTCTGTAGGGGGCCTTATTTTAAAAATTGATGCTCATTCAAAAGTTACTGAGAGTTTTGTAATGAACAATGTGGCTGTTATTCAACAAGGTGAATTTGTCTGTGGAGGGCCTAGACCGACGATTGTCAAAGGAAAAGGAAAATGGGCAGAGACCTTGCATCTTGTTGAGGAAAATATGTTTGGCAGTAGCATTGCCAATTATCGAAATAGTTCCGAGGATAGATATGTTTCTTCTATTTTTCATGGGATGTATAAACGAGAGGTTTTCCAGAAGGTTGGTTTAGTAAATGAGCAACTTGGCCGAACTGAAGATAATGATATTCATTATAGAATTCGAGAACATGGTTATAAAATCCGCTATAGCCCAAGTATTCTATCTTATCAGTATATTCGACCAACATTCAAGAAAATGCTGCATCAAAAGTATTCAAATGGTTTGTGGATTGGCTTGACAAGTCATGTTCAGTTTAAGTGTTTATCATTATTTCATTATGTTCCTTGTTTATTTGTTTTGAGTCTTGTGTTTAGTCTAGCATTGTTACCGATCACATTCGTATTCATAACTTTACTATTAGGTGCCTATTTTCTACTTTTATCATTACTGTCATTACTCACTTTGCTGACTTTATTAAAACATAAAAATGGATTTCTAATTGTGATGCCCTTTCTTTTATTTTCCATTCACTTTGCTTATGGCCTTGGGACGATTGTAGGTTTAATTAGAGGATTTAAATGGAAGAAGGAGTACAAGGGAACAGTAATTTATTTGGAAAAATAAGCCAAATAAATTAAAATGTGCTATAATAACAATATAGTAGAACTATTTTAAGGAGGAGTAAATTTCTATGAATAAAAAACTCACAGATTATGTGATTGATCTGGTGGAAATTTTAAATAAACAACAAAAGCAGGTTTTCTGGGGAATATTTGATATTTTCAGTATGGTGGTTTCCATCATTGTATCTTATATTTTATTTTATGGGCTGATTAATCCAGCACCTGTTGACTACATTATCTATACGAGTTTGGCCTTCCTGTTCTATCAATTGATGGTTGATTTTTGGGGCTTGAGCGCGAGTATTAGTCGTTACAGCAAGATTACGGATTTCATGAAAATCTTTTTTGGTGTGACTGCTAGCAGTGTCTTGTCATATAGTATCTGTTATGCCTTCTTGCCACTCTTCTCCATCCGTTTTATCATTCTCTTTATCTTGTTGAGTGCCTTCTTGATTTTATTGCCACGGATTACTTGGCAGTTAATCTACTCCAGACGCAAAAAAGGTAGTGGTGATGGAGAACACCGTCGGACCTTCTTGATTGGTGCCGGTGATGGTGGGGCTCTCTTTATGGATAGTTACCAACATCCAACCAGTGAATTAGAACTGGTCGGTATTTTGGATAAGGATTCTAAGAAAAAGGGTCAAAAACTTGGTGGTATTCCTGTTTTGGGCTCTTATGACAATCTGCCTGAATTAGCCAAACGCCATCAAATCGAGCGTGTCATCGTTGCGATTCCGTCGCTGGATCCGTCAGAATATGAGCGTATCTTGCAGATGTGTAATAAGCTGGGTGTCAAATGTTACAAGATGCCTAAGGTTGAAACTGTTGTTCAGGGCCTTCACCAAGCAGGTACTGGCTTCCAAAAAATTGATATTACGGACCTTTTGGGTCGTCAGGAAATCCGTCTTGACGAATCGCGTCTGGGTGCAGAACTGACAGGTAAGACCATCTTAGTCACAGGAGCTGGAGGTTCAATCGGTTCTGAAATCTGTCGTCAAGTTAGTCGCTTCAATCCTGAACGCATTGTCTTGCTCGGTCATGGGGAAAACTCAATCTACCTTGTTTATCATGAATTGATTCGTAAGTTCCAAGGGATTGATTATGTACCTGTGATTGCGGACATTCAAGACTATGATCGTTTGTTGCAAGTCTTTGAGCAGTACAAACCTGCTATTGTTTATCATGCGGCAGCCCACAAGCATGTTCCTATGATGGAGCGCAATCCAAAAGAAGCCTTCAAAAACAATATCCGTGGAACTTACAATGTTGCTAGAGCCGTTGATGAAGCCAAGGTGCCTAAGATGGTTATGATTTCGACAGATAAGGCAGTCAATCCACCAAATGTTATGGGAGCAACCAAGCGCGTGGCGGAGTTGATTGTCACTGGCTTTAACCAACGTAGCCAATCAACCTACTGTGCAGTTCGTTTTGGGAATGTTCTTGGTAGCCGTGGTAGTGTCATTCCAGTCTTTGAACGTCAGATTGCTGAAGGTGGGCCTGTAACGGTGACAGACTTCCGCATGACCCGTTACTTTATGACCATTCCAGAAGCTAGCCGTCTGGTTATCCATGCTGGTGCTTATGCCAAAGATGGGGAAGTCTTTATCCTTGATATGGGCAAACCAGTCAAGATTTATGACTTGGCCAAGAAGATGGTGCTTCTAAGTGGCCACACTGAAAGTGAAATTCCAATCGTTGAAGTTGGAATCCGCCCAGGTGAAAAACTCTACGAAGAACTCTTGGTATCAACCGAACTCGTTGATAATCAAGTTATGGATAAGATTTTCGTTGGTAAGGTTAATGTCATGCCTTTAGAATCCATCAATCAAAAGATTGGAGAGTTCCGCACTCTCAGTGGAGATGAGTTGAAGCAAGCTATTATCGCCTTTGCTAATCAAACAACCCACATTGAATAAAAAAGAAAAACGCATATTATCAAGTTAAATAACCTTGGTAATATGCGTTTTATTATGTAGAGACTTATACTCTTCGAAAATCTCTTCAAATCACGTCAACGTCGCCTTGCCGTATATGGTTACTGACTTCGTCAGTTCTATCCACAACCTCAAAACAGTGTTTTGAGCTGACTTCGTCAGTTCCATCTACAACCTTAAAACAGTGTTTTGAGCAGCCCGCAGCTAGTTTCCTAGTTTGCTCTTTGATTTTCATTGAGTATTACTTCATTTTCTTCTGAAATAGAGTTGTCGCCCAGTCTATGCTATTGAAAATACGCCAAAACTTCTAAGGGTTTGTGAGCGATATAATCAGGTTGATAGTTTAGTAGATCTGCTTGCTCTCCAAATCCCCAAGTGACGGCCAATTTCTGAATACCTGTTTCTCGAGCTCCCAGCATATCAAACTTGGTATCTCCGATGATGATGGCTTGTTCTGGTGCTAGTTGATGTGTCTGTAAGGCTTGGTGAATGACATCTGCCTTATGGGGTGCTTCAGGGCTAGAACCATAAATACCATCAAAGAAATGATGGATTTCCAAGTTTTTGGCCATGTCTTGAGCAGTAGATGTATTCTTTGTCGTGGTGATGTAGAGTGGATAACTGCTCGATAACTCCTCAAGCAAGTCTATAATCTGAGGAAAGAGTTGAGCTTCATAGATGCCTTTTGCCTTATAGTAAGAACGATATATCTGCATGGCTTCAGAAATTTGGTCTTTGGACAGGCAGGTCGCAAAACTACTTTCGAGAGGTGGTCCCATAAAACCACGAATAGTTTTGGCATCAGGGCTAGGCACCCCCAGCTCTTTAAAGGTATAGGTAAAGGCATTGTGAATCCCGATAGAACTATCAACGAGGGTTCCATCCAAATCGAAAAAAATCGCTGTGATAGAGGTCATGGTTTCTCCTATTTGATAAGCTTATTCTCCGAAAATCTCTTTTTGGAGGCGACGACCAGTAGGGGTGGTAGCGAGTCCACCTTCAGCTGTTTCACGAAAGGCAGTTGGCATGCTTGCTCCTACTTGGTACATGGCATCGATCACTTCATCCACAGGGATTTTAGATTCGATACCTGCCAAGGCCATGTCTGCTGCGATGAAAGCAAAGCTAGCTCCCATGGCATTACGTTTGACACAGGGAACTTCGACCAAACCTGCAACAGGGTCACAGATGAGGCCTAGCATATTTTTAATGACAAAGGCAATAGCTTGACTGGCCTGATAAGGTGTTCCACCTGCAGCCAGAGTCAAGGCGGCAGCACTCATAGCAGAGGCTGAACCAACTTCAGCTTGACACCCACCCTCAGCACCTGAGATGGAGGCATTGTTTGCGATGACTAGTCCAAAGGCACCAGCAGCAAAGAGGAAATCCAATTGTTGCTCGTGGCTGAGGTCTAATTTTTCAATAGCAGCAGTGAGAACGGAAGGGAGACAACCGGCACTTCCTGCGGTAGGAGTAGCGCAGACCAAGCCCATTTTAGCATTGTGTTCATTGACTGCGATAGCATTTCGGGCAGCAGAGAGAATCGTGTAATCTGATAAAGTTTTTTCGTTTTTGATGTAGTGATCCAATTTGGCAGCATCTCCACCTGTCAGGCCACTACGAGATTTATTTTCATTGAGGCCAAGTTGGACAGAGGCTTTCATAACTTCCAGATTGCGTTCCATGAGAAGGAAGACTTCTTCACGTTCGCGACCGGTCAATTCAAACTCTGTTGTAATCATGAGTTCTGCGACATTTCCTTGAAAGTCCAGATCTGCTTGCTCGACCAATTCTTTGATAGAATAAAACATGCTTCCTCCTATTTAAAGAAATTGACATTGTGGAGATGAGGGATTTTTCGAATTTCTTCGATAGCCTCATCACAGTTGCGACTGTCAACTTCGATAATCATAATGGCTTTTTCACCAGCTTTTTCACGAGTGACATTCATCTGGGCGATATTGATACCATAGCGGGAAAGCGCCTCTGTAACAAGGGCAATCATACCTGGAATATCTTGATGAACGATGATGATAGTCGGTGTATTCATATTGAGAGAGACGGCAAAACCATTGAGTTCGGTTACCTGAATATTTCCTCCACCGATAGAAATACCAGTCACGCTGATGGTCTTGTGGGCATTTTTAACAGTAATTTTAGTGGTGTTAGGGTGAGGGGCATTGCTGTCTTTCTGAATGGTCCAGACAATCTTGATACCACGCTTGTGGGCAATTTCCAGACTATTTGGAATTTCAGGATCATCTGTATCCATTCCTAAAATACCTGCAACAAGGGCTAGGTCTGTTCCGTGACCACGATAGGTCTTGGCAAATGAGTTAAAAAGTTGGAATTCAACTTCTGTCGGAGTATCATCAAAAATGGAAGAGACAATCTTCCCAATACGAACAGCACCAGCGGTATGGCTACTAGATGGGCCAATCATAACTGGTCCGATGATATCAAAGACAGATTGAAAACGAAGTGATTTCATCAGTTTCCCCTTATAAAAATTCTTATCTCTATTATATCAAAGAATGAGGGGCTTGGCTTTAATTGTGGATGAAAACCTTTCTAATACCTCAAATAGCATAAAAATAGTATCTTTTATGACAAAAAACACCTTATTTAGGGAAATAAAAAATAATTTTGTAATATTTCTACATAAAAGTGTCAAGAAACGGTAATATTTAAAGGGTATGATAGAACTATAGAAAGAAGGAGAATTTTCGAATATGAAATCAATAACTAAAAAGATTAAAGCAACTCTTGCAGGAGTAGCTGCCTTGTTTGCAGTATTTTCTCCATCATTTGTATCTGCTCAAGAATCATCAACTTACACTGTTAAAGAAGGTGATACACTTTCAGAAATCGCTGAAACTCACAACACAACAGTTGAAAAATTGGCAGAAAACAACCACATTGATAACATTCATTTGATTTATGTTGATCAAGAGTTGGTTATCGATGGCCCTGTAGCGCCTGTTGCAACACCAGCGCCAGCTACTTATGCGGCACCAGCCGCTCAAGATGAAACTGTTTCAGCTCCAGTAGTAAGTGAAACAGTTGTTTCAACTGTAAGCGGATCTGAAGCAGAAGCCAAAGAATGGATCGCTCAAAAAGAATCAGGTGGTAGCTATACAGCTACAAATGGACGTTATATCGGACGTTACCAATTAACAGATTCATACCTGAACGGTGACTACTCAGCTGAAAACCAAGAACGTGTAGCAGATGCCTACGTTGCAGGACGTTACGGTTCATGGACTGCTGCTAAAAACTTCTGGCTTAACAATGGCTGGTATTAAGAACTAACGAACAAATAATATGTAAAGAGTCGAGGAAATCCCTCGGCTTTTTTATCTTTCCTTCGCTTGGTAATAGATCTCTACTTCTTTTTTGAGATGAGACAGCATAGAAGTTTCCTCGGTTAGCTCCAGAAGGGAGAACCCTTTTTGGATAAGTTTAGAATCGTCTGTACAAATCCCAATACGGACATAGCAGATAGCCAGCCTATCGTAGCTTTTCTTATTCTTGGCGTCCTCTAGTAAAGTGTAGCAGATTTGCTTACACATGTTTTTATCTTGATTGTATAGATAGAGTGTGGAAAGGTTGAGCAGGATTGCTATTTGCAAGTCATATAAATGTTGATAGTTTTTATAGACTTCTAAGCGTTGCAAGATTTTCTCGGATTATTGACAAATAAACGGACATTCTGATAGACGATTGCCCTAGCGGCTTAGTGTAAACTTTACAAATTTGGCTTGTAATTTTTTTATAAAATTCACTTCAGTTACTTGACAGTTATTATATTTTCACTTATTATATAGATAAAAGGATGAGATGGGAGTTTAAAAATTTGAAAGCGCTATCCATATTGTTTATTGGACTGATTCTTGAGTAATAGTTAGAGTGTGCTTAATACTACTCTGGTTGTTCAAGGACCTGATACAGAAGCGCACCATTCTCTCGGTTAAGAGTAAGTTCGTTGTTAAAAAATGAAATGAGATAGAAGGAAGGTGAGTCCAATGGACTACGATACTTGTTGATAAATTACTATAGCTGTTTTTACGGAAGAGCTCTCGATAATAGGAGAAATAAATCATGAGAAAATTAGTTAAAATTGGTGTTGCATCTTTAATGGTATGTAGTATACTTGCTTCTACAAGTGTTTTGGCAGTATGGGTTGATGGTGGTCAATGGAACTATGGAGTAGGATGGTCAGGAAATTTTGGTTATTCTGATTATTTACATTCTACTCGCTCTCATACAGCAACTGTTAAAGATGGAAATAAATTCTCTAAGGATCGTGCAGAAGCTGAGGCATGGGCTCGGGCTTCAATCTTCAAATTCCCACCAACGGGAATGGAATATTTCTATGGATTTTAATTAAAATTCTCCCTCCCCTTTTGGAGAGGGAGTTTCTTCACGGGAGGTATCTCTATGAAAAAAATCAGTCATCTTTGTATGTTACTCCTGCTTCTGTGTACCACTTTTTTTGTTTTTAATGTAAACTATACACGAGAAGTGGTTCGGATTCAAGAAATGGGAAAGACTGTAGATTCTTTGGATTTGTATTTGAAAGATATTAACGAACCTGCAGCGTCTGTTCTTCGATTTTTTGAGGATGTATCAAAGGAGTATAAAGTCTCCATCATCAAAACAGACAGTGGTGATGAGGTGGTCAAGTCTGGTGTTTTTGATAAAGATACCTTCCCCTACCAAGAGTTTGGGATTTCTTCTCTTGATTTTACCACAGATGGTGAAGGAGTCTATAGTAATAAAGAAATTTCCAATAAACTTGGTACGATTCCGACCTTTCTAAAAGCCAAACCTATTCAGCTTATGACTTTTCAAACCTATATCAAGGATACATCTCGTAGTTTAAATGGTCGCTATACGATAACTTCTACACAAGAGATGGACAAGGATAGGATTGTACAGAAATGGAGCGATTTTTTCAAGATAGACCAGGCTACCTTGCTAGAGCCGACCTACAAAAGTGCAGTGGAAGTCATAAATCGAGATTTGCTTTTATCTGCCATTGTTTTTGTCTTGGCTATTTTGCTTCTTGTGTTAGTGACAGTGTATCAACCGATGATGGAGATGAAAAGAGTTGGGGTACAAAAATTACTTGGTTTTCAAGATAGGGCTGTTTTAGCTGATGTTGTAAAAGGCAACCTTTACCTCCTCCTAGGTGGGGCTCTTGTGATCAATCTAGGCGTGTTTTTCTTGCTTGATTATAAGCCAAAAGATTTGTTTCCTATGCTGTGGTTGTCTCATTTTTTGCTGTTGCAGCTTTATCTCTTTATCAGTTGGTTGACTTACCTCTTAATCCAAAAAATGACAATCAGCTCTCTGCTGAAAGGTTTTTCATCTTTCAAATTTGGTCTACTCTTTAATTATTTGATGAAAATTGGAACTACCATTTTACTGACAGTCTTGCTAGTTGGGGTAGGAAAAAGTTTGGAGCAAGAAAACAAAGAGTTGGATTACCAGAAACAGTGGATCAGCCAAGGAAATTATCTGACCTTAGAAACTTTCCAACTCAATGATAACTTGTGGCAAGAGCAGTTGGCAGGCTCAGGGAAGGCATTGGATTATTTCTATCGATTTTATCAGGATTTGGTAGAAAAAACGCAGGCGGGCTATGTGCAGAGTAGCAGTCTTCCTGTAAAAAATTTTGTCCAATCAGAACAGATTCAGCAATATCAGTTAACAGATACGGTGGATGTTTACTATGCCAATCGCAATTTTCTAAAGAGCAAGGGATTCAAGCTACCAGATACCGGTATTAAAAAAGTTATTTTGATGCCAGCAAGTACGAAAGGTGAAGAAGATAAAAATCAGCTCTTGGGGAAGTTAATTGCCTTTCATTCGATGAAGTATGAAGAGCAGCAAAAACGAACGATAGAGGAGATGGATGTCGAGATTGCCTATTATGAAGGAGATTGGTCATTTTTCCCATATAGTGATAAGCGAAAGGAAAATCTCTCCAATCCAATTATTAGCTTGGTCAATGATTCTGATATGATGTGGGATGAGAAAGCCTCCCTGTCAACAACTGGCTTAAATAATCCGATTAAAATTGAAAATACGGTTCAACATCAAAAAGAGATTACAGAGTTAGTTGAGAAATTGTCAGATGGAAATTATTTAAAATTTTCATCTATTCAAGCCATTCAACAAGAGAAAGTGGATTCTTATCGAGATGCTGTTCGGAATTTTAACCTACTCTTTGCTTTGTTTGGTCTCCTTAGCATGATGATTTCCTACTTCTTACTAGTAATAACTTTCTTATTGAAGCGCAGGGATATCATTACCAAGAAGTTTATGGGGTGGAAACTGGTCGATCGCTACCGTCCTCTCCTCGTTCTGCTCTTGCTGGGCTATAGTTTCCCTCTTCTAGTCTTGATTTTCTTTGCCCATGCGTTCTTGCCACTTCTGCTGTTTGCAGGCTTTACATGTTTGGATATACTATTTGTGCTAGTCTTGGCTTCTAGGATGGAGAAAAGAAGTCTAGTAGAGTTATTGAAAGGGGGCATCTTATGATTGAGTTGGAAAATATTACCAAAACCATTGGGGGAAAAGTGATTTTGGATCACTTGTCTCTCAGGATTGATCAGGGGGATTTGGTAGCTATTGTTGGAAAAAGTGGTAGTGGGAAGTCGACCTTGTTAAATTTATTAGGTTTGATAGATGGTGATTATAGTGGACGGTATGAGATTTTTGGTCAGACAAATCTAGCGGTCAATTCTGCTAAGTCGCAAACAATAATCCGTGAACATATCTCTTATCTGTTTCAAAATTTTGCCCTGATTGATGATGAAACGGTCGAGTACAATCTCATGCTGGCGCTGAAATATGTGAAATTGTCTAAGAAAGACAAGCTCAAAAAGGTGGAAGAGATTTTAGAGAGAGTAGGTTTGTCATCTACTTTGCATCAAAAGGTTTCCGAGTTGTCTGGTGGCGAACAACAACGAATTGCAGTTGCTAGAGCCATCTTAAAACCCAGCCAGCTGATTTTAGCCGATGAACCAACAGGTTCGCTAGATCCTGAAAATAGAGATTTGGTCTTGAAGTTTCTCTTAGAGATGAATCGCGAGGGGAAAACAGTCATTATTGTGACCCACGATGCTTATGTAGCCCAACAATGTCATCGGATCATTGAATTGGGCGAGGGGAAATGAGTTTGTTCAGCTCTTTTTGACTGACTGAATACTCATGTTTTTCAGAGAGGAATAGCATAAATACGCCTAGAAATGACATTTTTATGTAGTATTTCTAGGTTTTTTTGTTTCAAATTGAAAATTTTTCCAATTTAGGCTTGACAAAGGATGAAGATAGGTGTATTATTTATACAACCAAAAAGAATAAACATAAAGGAGACTTTGTTATGAATAAGATGAAGAAGGTGTTGATGACGATGTTTGGTTTAGTGATGCTCCCCCTACTATTTGCTTGTAGCAACAATCAATCGGCTGGAATTGAAGCCATCAAGTCCAAAGGAAAATTGGTTGTAGCCCTCAATCCAGATTTTGCTCCATTTGAATACCAAAAAGTGGTTGATGGGAAAAATCAGATTGTGGGTTCAGATATCGAATTAGCCAAGGCTATCGCAACAGAACTAGGTGTCGAATTGGAACTATCTCCCATGAGTTTTGATAATGTACTGGCTAGTGTTCAATCAGGAAAAGCCGACCTTGCCATATCAGGTGTTTCTAAGACAGATGAACGGAGCAAGGTGTTTGACTTTTCCATTCCCTACTATACTGCAAAAAATAAACTCATTGTCAAAAAATCTGACTTGACTACTTATCAGTCTGTAAACGACTTGGCGCAGAAAAAGGTTGGAGCGCAGAAAGGTTCGATTCAAGAGACGATGGCGAAAGATTTGCTACAAAATTCTTCCCTCGTATCTCTGCCTAAAAATGGGAATTTAATCACAGATTTAAAATCAGGACAAGTGGATGCCGTTATCTTTGAAGAACCTGTTTCCAAGGGATTTGTGGAAAATAATCCTGATTTAGCAATCGCAGACCTCAATTTTGAAAAAGAGCAAGATGATTCCTACGCGGTAGCCATGAAAAAAGATAGCAAGGAATTGAAAGAGGCAGTCGATAAAACCATTCAAAAGTTGAAGGAGTCTGGGGAATTAGACAAACTCATTGAGGATGCCTTTAAAGCATCCATTGAAAAATAGAAAGAAGGAAAAGAACATGAGTAAAGAAAAAGTAATTTTGGCCTATTCTGGCGGTTTGGACACATCAGTTGCTATTACCTGGTTAAAGAAAGACTATGATGTTGTTTCAGTTTGTATGGATGTGGGTGAAGGGAAAGACTTAGACTTCATCCATGATAAGGCTCTCAAGGTTGGGGCAGTCGAATCTTATGTCATTGATGTCAAGGACGAATTTGCTACAGATTATGTGCTAGTGGCTCTTCAGTCACATGCCTATTATGAACAAAAGTACCCCTTGGTATCTGCCTTGAGCCGCCCTCTTATTTCTAAAAAATTAGTTGAAATAGCGCATCAGACAGGAGCGACTACAATTGCTCATGGCTGTACCGGTAAGGGGAATGACCAAGTCGAATACCAGATTGCAGTCGCTAAGAAAGCGAATGAAGCTAAAAAGTGATGGAGTGATGGGTTCAGAATAAGAGGTTGGTCGATTGGTAGCCTCTTTCTTGTCGTTGAAAAAGTGAGATATATTGACTTTTGAAAAAAATGTCATAATTGAGTTGGGATAAACGTAAAAGTCATACTTTCTCGTTAAATCGTTCGGCGATTCATGGTGACATGGACACATAGTAGTAAACACACTATGTGGCTTGGCAGAGCTAAAAACTTCTGGCTTAACAATGGCTGGTATTAAGAACTAACGAACAAATAATATGTAAAGAGTCGAGGAAATCCCTCGACTTTTTTTATAATTTCTTTGGTTGATAATGGGTCTCTACTTCTTTTTTGAGATGAGACAGCATAGAAGTTTCCTCGGTCAGCTCTAGGAGTGAGAACCCTTTTTGGATAAGTTTAGAATCGTCTGTACAAATCCCAATACGGACATAGCAGATAGCCAGCCTATCGTAGCTTTTCTTATTCTTGGCGTCCTCTAGTAAAGTGTAGCAGATTTGCTTACACATGTTTTTATCTTGATTGTATAGATAGAGTGTGGAAAGGTTGAGCAGGATTGCTATTCGCAAGTCATATAAATGTTGATAGTTTTTATAGACTTCTAAGCGTTGCAAGATTTTCTCGGATTATTGACAAATAAACGGACATTCTGATAGACGATTGCCCTAGCGGCTTAGTGTAAACTTTACAAATTTGGCTTGTAATTTTTTTATAAAATTCACTTCAGATACTTGACAGTTATTATATTTTCGCTTATGCTTATTATATAGATAAAAGGACGGGATAGGAGTTTAAAAATTTGAAAGCGCTATCCATAATAATAACGCATAATTTTCTCCTTTTCGTGAAAAAAGTTAACGTAATTTTAAAATGAGCTTAATAAGAGGTACTATGTAGGTAGAAAATAAAGATAGGAGAAAAAGTATGAATAAAAAAATATTTTGTATTCTGGTATGTATTATATCATTGATTAGTCTAGCTATAATCTTTCCATGGGGCTGGTCGATATAATGTAAGGGAGCTTGAGTTGTTAGTGGAGGATAAAATGTTAAGAGTAATAGTAGTTATTCAATCTTTAGTAATAATACTGCTTGCTGTTGCTTTATTATTATCTCGGAAAAACTTTGATTCGTTAAATGTTGTTCTTATAATGATGATCGTATCACAATTGTTGTTATTAGTATATTTGATAAAATCAGGGAATCAGTGATTAGCTGTTATTTGAATTAAGTAAACTGTTAAGCTTCAAGCAGTAACTGGTTTTAAATATTTAAAATAAGATAAAGGAAGGAAGTCTAATTTAGGTAACTAAACAAAGCCTGCGATCACTTGTTAGGAAACTATCCTAACCATGCTTAATAAAAAAGGAGAAAATAAATGGAACTCGTATTACCAAATAATTATGTTGCTCTTGAGCAAGAAGAGATGATGTATCTTGATGGGGGTGGTGTTGGTCGTAACTGGTGGAATAGTAGAGGTAGTTTTGCAACAGTTTTGGATGTAGGTTTGGCCATCTATAGTGGTGGTGCAACAATTTATTCTGCTTATGCGATAAAAAAAGCTATCTCAGCTAATAGAGGGGCTATTACGAGAACATTACGTAGTTTAATAATTAAACATGTAGGTAGTGCAGCTGGCCATTTAGTCAATACTGCACTAAACGTTGCACTAACTGTTACTGGATTTTCACTAGGTGGAGCAATCGCATATGGGGCTGATTGGGCTGACGGTAGCTTAGATGGTTATATTTTTGCTTAAAATGAAACATTTTTTTGCAGGAATTGGTGAAATTCATTTTTTGTTATTTTTATTATATCTAAGCATGTCTGCTAGTCCAATTATTGGACTAGTGATTGGATATACTAAAATAAATCTAATAAATTCTATTATTATAGCTCTTGGTATGATATTGGCATTAATTTTGGTATTATCAAGAGTGTATAGAAAATATTTTTATAGAGACGATGATGACTAAAGTTTTTATCAATAATTTGGGCTCCTTGTCAACTGTAGTGGGTTGAAGAAAAGCTAACGTCTGGGGAAGGGGTTAAAGCTTTGCTTTATCAAATATTGACTTACAGAGTTGCTCTATTGTATTGATGTATTCTTAGTAAATAATATGGTGTTTTGAATGAAAGATGATCAGAAATATTTATTAGCGGGACTTTATTCGCTTCTAGTTGCAATATTTTATTTTCCATTGATTGAGTCCAAGGGGATTTTTGTAAGTATATTGATGGCGGTTTTACTTTTATATTTAATATACTTCATTGGAACAGTCATTCATATTGTGATAATTAAGTTTATAAGAAAAAAATCTTTTAAGTATTTGGTTCTATATCCATTTACTTATGATGGGAGCTGGAGATTTCAACCTATAAACTTACTCTACTTTCCAGAAATGGTGAGAGATGTCATTCCGATTAATTTAGTTCAAGAATATTGCCAAGGACAACCTTACGGGCTGTTAAAAAAGATGCTGAAAAGAATTCGATTGTCACGAGAGATAGCTTTACTCCTGGCTACCATTATCGTCTATTTTTTTACGCATAGAATTCTACCTCTTTCAGTATTTACGTTCATGTTTTCTTACATATTGATATTTGCACAATCTTATTTGGGTGGTAATACTGCTTGGATTGGAAATAGAAGATTAATAATAGATGATGAATTTGAAAAAATCTTGCTTTCAAAAAGTTATATAAAAGAAATATCATCTGCACGATACTCGGAATACTTGACATGTGAATACAAAAACCTTACACCAATCATATTGTTAGCTATTTTTGAAAATTTACTTGACTCCTACTTGCTTCAGAATCAGAGTGAGGTTGACTTAGATATTTTTTATAAAGTTTTACCTTTGCTTTATAAAGAAAAATATACTATGGGATTCAATTACTTTGTAAGTTTAAATTATTTACTATATAAGGTTGGATTTTTGGGAATCATTTACGATAATGAAGCATTAGGAGATTTGTCAAAACAATATTTAAACAGAAATATTTCGGAATTACAAGATGGTTCTTTCGAGGGCGGTATACAAGATGCTGTTGCCTCTAAACAAATAGTAGTTATAAATGAATTTATAGCTTGTTTAAATTCCAGATGCATGCCATCCCAATATGATAGATTTTTTTATAAAGATAGACCTTATATTTTTTCCAGAAAGAGTCCTATTAAGAGGTGAAAATTTGTTACATTTGGATTAACAAGTGTCCTAGGGATTAGAAATAACTCTAGTATAGCTAGATATTTTTGAGTAACTAGAAATATCATTAGGCTACCCATATGATTGCCAGAAAAGATGGCTGATGAATCTTATTTATACTGTTGCAGTAGGCGTTGTCTAGGATAAATAAGCTATCTTGATGGGGGAGATTGGAATAATTTTAGTAGAAACATTAAAGGATTATGGGCAAGTAGCACAGGATTAGGTGATGCAATGTGCTAAGTTGGCTTGGTGTTAGCAGTAGTATTATTTAACAATGGAAAGTAGACTAAATGAAAAATAAACGTTATTTTTTTGACACAATTTTAATGATTTTACTACTTATAAGCACGATATTTTGTGTCAGCCCAGTATTTATAAAATTGGACATCTTAGGAACTCCCTCTCATGCCATCTTAACCTTTGTATTGGCGATACCGTTATTCTATATTTTGTCTCAATGCTTACATACTTTGCTATTACTAGTTTCCTCAATCTTTTGTAAATTAAGACCAATTTATTTTTATTTTATATTTGTGATCATTATAGGAGCTAGGAAATACTATCGAATTCTCTTTCACCAACTAATGGGATTTAGTCCAGGAATAGCAGTGTTTTATAAGGAGAGTCAAACAACTAAGAATCTGTTTAAATTTTACTACTTCTTGTACTTTACAACACTAATTTCATACTATTTTTTCTTTACTTTTGTGTATGACAAACCGTTGCTTTTGCCTCTTATTCCATTTTCTATTATCATAGCATTAGTACAAAAACTTTATAGAATTGAGAATCAGCAATTATTTCTGTTAAAATCAAAGGTACTAACAATACTGGAATCTAAGAAGAATTGTGAGTTTAATCTTCAGGATTATCATGAAATTTGGAAATTGCAATCAAAATCTGAGTTGCCATGCGTGGCTTTATCTTATATCAGTTTGATCAAGCCATATCTTTCAGAGAGCGTGCGTGAACAAATTGATTTATTAGAAGTTAAGCGATTTAAAAAAATAAATCATCCAATATCACTTTATGGTATGTTGGATGTTATAAAATTAAATCTATATTTACGGCATTATAATGAAAAAATAAATATGAATCAATGTTAAAGAAAATTTTAGAGGTAAGACCAGACTTTGTTTTAATCGAGCAGAATATTGATGATAGTTTAAATAGCTCGCAACCATTATCTTTATCTTTAGCTATTTCAGAAATCCAACTTTTGCTTGAAGTGTATATAGGGATCAAACATGTTTCAATTAGGAGATAAAACTAGAATAACATTTGCTATTATAGGGGCAAGTTGCATATTAGTCAGTATGTATCTTATACCTCTCATTAACACGGATAATAAATTTTGGGAAATACTTTTATTTATAATAGGTGTATTGCTAATTGGAATTGCGTTACTAAGTCAAAAAAAATAAATTTTGAAATAGTATTAGTGAGTTCGCAATCATTTATTGCTAGTGGTTTAGAACTGTTAAGTTTCAAGCAATAATTGGTTTTAAACCTTAGGTAACCTATAAAAACAAATAAGGTAGAGAAAGGATATCTTATTTAGGTAACTAAGTACTATAAACACAGTCGACAATCACTTGTTAGGAAACCATCCTAACTATGCTTAATAAAAAAGGAGAAAATAAATGGAACTCGTATTACCAAATAATTATGTTGCTCTTGAGCAAGAAGAGATGATGTATTTTGATGGGGGATTTTCTATTCCGAGATGGCCTGTTGCAACAGCCATTAATATAGCTTTTAATGATGTCTTAGGTGGAGGAGCAATCAGTCTAGTTAGAAATTATATTCGTAATTATGGTTTGCGGCGAGTTACAAGCGCAATTGCTGGAGCAGCTGCAAGATATGTTGGGGTACGAGTTGCAAATAGAGTGGCAGGATTTGCACTGTCTGCTATTAATGGATTTGCAGCTTGGATGTCAATTGGCAATGCTATTACAACAATCTGGGCCAATAATGATGTAAATAGGAGAGACCCAAATTTAAACGCCTTGTGGTAACTAGATATGGGTATTAAAATGGAAAAAATTTTTGTTATTATTTTTTTTGTATGTCTATTTATATCATCCATAACTTTTTTAGCCTATGATTTTGTTAGCGAAGAAATAAAAAAGTTGATTATTTGGATGAATGTCGTTTTTTTGATTTTAATCATAGCAATGATAATTTATCCAAAATTAAGAAAATGATAAGGACACTGTAAAATTATGATACGTAAACTAATCATTTTTTTATTAATGCTCCCTCTTTTTGTCTTGTGGCTAGAGTTGCATGTCCTAGTGAATAACTTACTATTGAATCTAGAATCTCCCCTTGATTTTGTGATTAGTATGAGTCTTGCTTTCTGTAGTTTGATTTTATCAAAAATAGTTTTAGACATACTATACGCATTGAAAGATTTGTACAAGAAAGAAGCTCTTATTACGATTTTTCCTTTTATTTTTATAGGCAGGAAGAAAGTAAATGTGAGGTTCTCGCCCTATTTTTCATTCCATCGTAAAAGTTTGTCGCCTGATGATTTAAGATCTAGGATTATATGGAGTTTTATTCTTGAAATTGCTATTATCCTAGTATTTATTTTAAAAATTCCTTTTGCAATCATCATGCTTACTACAATATTTTTCTGGACTATAATGGATATCAATCATCTCGTTTTTAATAAGACGGAATTTCTTTTTAATCAAAACAAATGGCAAAAAGAAGATTCGTTTGAAAGTGATTTGACGAAAACGTTAAAGGATAAGATACAAAAATCAGAGCTAAGTTATTCTGACTTAATGTCTCTTCAGCTGTATGATGCGATGAACCAATCCACCTTTTTAACGGATAGTGAACTTTTTGAGGATATTTTGAAAAAAATCGAAGATTCTCATAACACCCTTCTGTGTACAGGTCTTGTCGAGTTACTGCTGTATGAAATTTCTATTAGTAACAATAACAACTGGCAAGAAAAGGTTGATAAAATTAGAATACAGCTCATCAGAATCAATCAATTAGATTTTTTCTATTATACAAGTTGGTTAAGGCAAAATTTTGATTTCTGTATGAATAGAGAGTATCATAAAATGAAATCTCGGAAATTATTACTGAGTAATAAAAAGATAGTTTAAGTTCGTCCTATTTGTAAAACAAATGAAACAATTTCAACTAAGGAGGAGAAAACAAATGGAACTTGTATTACCAAATAATTATGTTGTGATTGATGAAGAAGAAATGATGTATCTTGATGGGGAAGCTTATTTAAGCAAGCGTGCTTGTCAAGGAATTTGCGCAGCTTTAGCTATGAGTTCAGGAACTTTTATAGCATTAGCTGGAGCTGCAGTTTTAACCAAAAAACTAATAAACTATATTAAGGTTGGAGGTCTTGGAGGCTGGCTTATTGGTGCAGCAGCAGGTGTATTGGCTACAGCAGCAGGGAAAATAGCTTACTATATTGGATATGGTGTTCTTAATAGAGGTTGTGATATTAACGGGAACCCTTATCCTTGGGATGGATTCATATCTGCGACAGTAAAATGAGTAATGTAGATAAGATTCGAAAAATACACATTATCGTATGTTGGATGTATATATTTTTATCATTCAGGGCGATTATAAATGACACGGAGTATTTTTTGCTTATTTTTTTAGCTTTTATCTACTCAATAGTATCACTACCTCTATATTCTGTGAAAAATAAAATAGTATCTATCTGTCTAGCCATAAATTCGATTCTGTTAATGAGTTTCCCCATTTTAATCAATAAGTTTTTCCCAGAAAGTTTTTTGACTTATACCGTATTAATAAGTGTTTTTATTACAGAGTTGATAATTTTTCATTTAATTGGGAAAGATTTTGATATTAAATTGACTAACGAATATAAGAAAATTAGTCAGTTTAGAAGCAAGGTGTCTCAATCTCCTTGGATAAAATATTTAGAGATTTCTAGTTTTATATTAACTATATTTCCATCTATTCTTTATGGTACAGTTGATAATCATGTACTGACTCTTATCTTTTTGATAAAAATTTGTGCAGATACCACGATAAAATTTTTATTCATCAGATTATTTGACACAAGTACTTTAATGAAGAGGAGAATATTTTTTCTTTTCGCATTGGATGTTATAGCTTACTTATTTTTAGGATATCTTTTAGTGATTCAAAAAGCAGGCTATTTGTTTTCGGTTTTACTTCTTTTTTCTAATTTTTCAGTTCCATTTATCAAAGAAAAGGAATTCGAATTATTTAAAAATAGCAAGTAATAGAAACATAGGTTAAATCTTAGAACGGCTTAAAATCAGATATGATAAAGGGAAATAGTCTTATCTAGGTAACTAAGTGCTACAAACACAATCGAGGATCACTTGTTAGGATTACATTTTAATCATGCTTAATAAGAATGGAGAATTCCTATGGGGATTGTATTACTCTGAAGTTTCGAATACCTTAGTTCTCGTGATTTTGAGCTATTCTAGGTTTAGAATCCTTCAGAATGTAAAATTTTAAGCAGTCAAAGACTTAGAATAGCCCGAAAACATTTATTTTATAGCAATTCTAGGCTTAGAATTGCTCATATATATGTATTTGAGCTGCTCGATAGTTAGGATAGCTCTATTCTGAGAAATCTGAGCTATCAATGCTTCAGAATAGTATTCGCCAATGGTTTTTATTGAAGAGGTGATTGTTTTATGATAGTCTAAAATAAAACTGATTTAATAGAGTAAATGGAGAATCGTTACATGAAACATTTTTTTGCAGGAATTGGTGAGATAAAACTTGTTGGCTACTTATTGTATATATGTGTAGGACTAGCTCCTCTTTTTCATATATATGTCATAGGTTCGGAACTGAGTTTTGTGAAAATAGTGTTATCTATTTTGGGAGTTATATTTGTAAGTATGTTAACTATTGCTCGAATTTATCGGACTTTTCTATAAAGAATAGTTTGGACTTGAACTGTATCTAAAAACAGAGGTTGGTCGATTATCAGCCTCTTTCTTGTCGTTGAAAAGAGTGAGATATATTGACTTTTGAAAAAAGATGTCATAATTGAGTTGGGATAAATCTAAAAATAATATAGTAGATTGAATCTGGAATAGTCCGTTATGACTGTTAAAATATTTCTAGAAATTAATTTGACTTTCCTAATCGATTTGTTCATATCTTGTTTCAATCTACTATACTTTCTCGTTAAACCGTTCGGCAATTCATGGTGACATGGACACATAGTAGTAAGCACACTATGTGGCTTGGCAGATCTAAAAACTGTTCCCTTGCGATAAGCCTAATAAGCACAACATAGGGAGTTAGAGAAGCCGACTCTAATCAACCACTTTGGGCAGTAGTGAGAACTGCCCCGTGCTTTTTATTTTGAGAAAATATGGAGTTTGTCGTTGAAATTACTTGATTGTATTTTGGATTATCAAGAAAGATTCAATGGAAAAACATGTCAAGTATCAACGAATTATAAGTATTTAGAGACTTTCAAAGTGAATTTTTGCTTGACTGATTTACATCATTTATTTGACTTACACAAAATCACACGAGATTATGCTAGTCAAACAAAACCTGCTATTCAAGCTGGTGTTTTTATTTTAGAAGATTTTAGAAATATCCTATGTACAATGATGTAATCGAAAGGATATCTTTATGTGAGTTTATCGGCGATATCTTCTATATCTAAGCTAGCAAGTTGTTGCATCGTAGCTAAGGATTTATCTAAAAATACTATGAAATTGGACGTCATATTTTTTGAGGATAAAAATAAAAGATCCGCAGTTTTAGGTTTACGAAGAGACAAAAGCGGAGTATTTAAACCAGTTACTCTACATTTTACAAGCGCTAAGAAATATGCTAAAGTTCGTAAAACAGATGTGAAAGAAATGAAATGGCTATAAAGATTGTCCGCAGGCTTAAGCTTGCGTTTTTTGTTGTTTAACGAAATTAAAAAACAAGCTCTCTCATCGGAAATGTTTTTATAGGAATGAAGGAAGATGATGCTATGTTTAAAAAGAGAATCGAAAAGGGCAAAAGTAGTGTCTTTATCTTTTTGGAGTAGAAGCTTATGATATAGAAATTTGTAATAAAAATGTAATATAAAACATTTGACAAATATTTACGGGGGGAGTATACTTAATATAAGTATAGTCTAAAAATGACTATCAGAAAAGAGGTAAATTTAGATGAATAAGAAAAAAATGATTTTAACAAGTCTAGCCAGCGTCGCTATCTTAGGGGCTGGTTTTGTTGCGTCTCAGCCTACTGTTGTAAGAGCAGAAGAAGCCCCCGTAGCTAGTCAGTCTAAAGCTGAAAAAGACTATGATGCAGCGAAGAGAGACGCTGAGAATGCGAAAAAAGCTTTAGAAGAAGCAAAACGTGCGCAGAAAAAATATGAGGATGATCAGAAGAAAACTGAGGAGAAAGCGAAAAAAGAGAAAGAAGCTTCTAAAGAGGAACAAGCTGCAAATCTGAAATATCAACAAGAGTTGGTTAAATATGCTAGTGAAAAAGATTCAGTAAAAAAAGCTAAAATTCTGAAAGAAGTGGAGGAAGCTGAGAAAGAGCATAAGAAAAAACGAGCAGAATTTGAGAAAGTTAGATCAGAGGTAATTCCTAGCGCGGAAGAGTTAAAAAAGACTAGACAAAAAGCAGAAGAGGCTAAAGCAAAAGAAGCAGAACTTATTAAAAAAGTAGAAGAAGCTGAGAAAAAAGTTACTGAAGCCAAACAAAAATTGGATGCTGAACGTGCTAAAGAAGTTGCTCTTCAAGCCAAAATCGCTGAGTTGGAAAATGAAGTTTATAGACTAGAAACAGAACTCAAAGGGATTGATGAATCTGACTCAGAAGATTATGTTAAAGAAGGTCTCCGTGCTCCTCTTCAATCTGAATTGGATGCCAAACGAACTAAACTATCAACACTTGAAGAGTTGAGTGATAAGATTGATGAGTTAGACGCTGAAATTGCAAAACTTGAAAAAAATGTAGAATATTTCAAAAAAACCGATGCTGAGCAAACTGAACAATACCTTGCTGCAGCTGAAAAAGACTTAGCTGATAAAAAAGCTGAATTGGAGAAAACTGAAGCTGACCTTAAGAAAGCAGTTAATGAGCCAGAAAAACCAGCTGAAGAAACTCCAGCTCCAGCACCAAAACCAGAGCAACCAGCTGAACAACCAAAACCAGCGCCGGCTCCTCAACCAGCTCCAGCACCAAAACCAGAAAAAACAGATGATCAACAAGCTGAAGAAGACTATGCTCGTAGATCAGAAGAAGAATATAACCGCTTGCCCCAACAGCAACCGCCAAAAGCAGAAAAACCAGCTCCAGCACCAAAACCAGAGCAACCAGTTCCTGCACCAAAAACAGGCTGGAAACAAGAAAACGGTATGTGGTACTTCTACAATACTGATGGTTCAATGGCGACAGGATGGCTCCAAAACAACGGTTCATGGTACTACCTCAACAGCAATGGCGCTATGGCTACAGGTTGGCTCCAATACAACGGTTCATGGTATTACCTAAACGCTAACGGCGCTATGGCAACAGGTTGGGCTAAAGTCAACGGTTCATGGTACTACCTCAACGCTAATGGTGCTATGGCGACAGGATGGCTCCAATACAACGATTCATGGTATTACCTAAACGCTAGCGGCGCTATGGCAACAGGTTGGGCTAAAGTCAACGGTTCATGGTACTACCTCAACGCTAATGGTGCTATGGCTACAGGTTGGCTCCAATACAACGGTTCATGGTACTACCTCAACGCTAACGGTGCTATGGCAACAGGTTGGGCTAAAGTCAACGGTTCATGGTACTACCTCAACGCTAACGGTTCAATGGCAACAGGTTGGGTGAAAGATGGAGATACCTGGTACTATCTTGAAGCATCAGGTGCTATGAAAGCAAGCCAATGGTTCAAAGTATCAGATAAATGGTACTATGTCAATGGCTTAGGTGCCCTTGCAGTCAACACAACTGTAGATGGCTATGAAGTCAATGCCAATGGTGAATGGGTTTAAGCCGATTAAATTAAATCATGTTAAGAACATTTGACATTTTAATTTTGAAACAAAGATAAGGTTCGATTGAATAAATTTATGTTCGTATTCTTTAGGTACCTATCTTATGATTTCAGGAAATGTCATTAAAAAAACGACTCCTTTTCTCTAACTTGAAAAATAGATTAGAGAAAATGGGTTGTTTTATTTATTATAGTTATTTGAATGAAGATAAGAAGAAGGTATACTCACATCATTCACATAATCTGTATATTGACTATAAGTTTTAAAAAACAATTTTTAAGCTCTTCCTTGTCTTCTCTAACCAAGCGTGTTATAATGAATACTGCTCAAGCGACCTTCAATCGTGAAGCACACACGACCTTCAATCGTGAATAAACGAATAGATGGGAGACTTACCATGAGTGATAACTCTAAAACACGTGTTGTCGTGGGGATGAGTGGTGGTGTTGATTCGTCGGTGACGGCTCTTTTGCTCAAGGAGCAGGGCTACGATGTGATCGGTATCTTCATGAAGAACTGGGATGACACAGATGAAAACGGCGTCTGTACGGCGACCGAAGATTACAAGGATGTGGTTGCGGTGGCAGACCAGATTGGCATTCCCTACTACTCTGTCAATTTTGAAAAAGAGTACTGGGACCGCGTTTTTGAGTATTTCCTAGCGGAATACCGTGCAGGGCGCACGCCAAATCCGGACGTTATGTGCAACAAGGAAATCAAGTTCAAGGCCTTTTTGGACTATGCCATGACCTTGGGGGCAGACTATGTAGCGACTGGGCATTATGCTCGAGTGGCGCGTGATGAGGACGGCACTGTTCACATGCTTCGTGGCGTGGACAATGGCAAGGACCAGACCTATTTCCTCAGCCAACTTTCGCAAGAACAACTTCAAAAAACCATGTTCCCACTAGGACATTTGGAAAAGCCTGAAGTTCGAAAACTAGCAGAAGAAGCAGGCCTTTCGACTGCTAAGAAGAAAGACTCGACAGGGATTTGCTTTATCGGAGAAAAGAACTTTAAAAACTTCCTCAGCAACTACCTGCCAGCTCAGCCTGGTCGCATGATGACTGTGGATGGTCGCGATATGGGCGAGCATGCAGGTCTGATGTACTATACAATCGGTCAGCGTGGCGGACTCGGTATCGGTGGGCAACACGGCGGTGACAATGCCCCTTGGTTCGTTGTCGGAAAAGATCTAAGCAAGAATATTCTCTATGTAGGACAAGGATTCTACCATGATTCGCTCATGTCAACTAGCCTAGAAGCCAGTCAAGTCCACTTTACTCGTGAAATGCCAGAAGAGTTTACGCTAGAATGTACGGCTAAATTCCGTTACCGTCAGCCTGACTCTAAGGTGACCGTCCATGTCAAAGGAGACAAGGCAGAGGTCATCTTTGCGGAACCACAACGCGCGATTACACCAGGCCAGGCAGTTGTCTTTTACGATGGCGAAGAGTGTCTAGGTGGTGGTTTGATTGACAATGCTTACCGCGATGGACAAGTTTGTCAGTACATTTAGATTGACAAATTTTCTCAATTTGCTACAATAATAACAGCAATAGAAATGATGGTCAAAGCTCATGGATGTTGCAGGCTTTTTTGTCCTGCACTTCTTTGGAGTTTTGACTGTTTTTGTGTCGTTTAAGGGAAAGGACAAGAATGACTCAACAAGACTTTCGGACAAAAGTAGACAATACGGTTTTTGGTGTTCGGGCGACAGCTTTGATTCTTCAAAATCACAAGCTTCTAGTCACCAAAGACAAGGGCAAGTATTACACTATCGGCGGTGCGATTCAAGTCAATGAAAGCACGGAAGACGCGGTAGTCCGTGAAGTGAAGGAAGAACTGGGTGTCAAAGCTCAAGCTGGGCAGCTAGCTTTTGTGGTTGAAAATCGTTTTGAACAGGACGGTGTTTCCTATCACAATATCGAGTTTCATTATCTGGTGGACTTACTTGAGGATGCCCCATTGACCATGCAGGAAGATGAGAAAAGGCAGCCCTGTGAGTGGATTGACTTGGATAAGCTTGAGGATATCCAGCTAGTTCCAGCCTTTTTAAAAACGGCCCTACCAGATTGGGAAGGCCAACTAAGACACATTCATCTTGAGGAATAGGAGAGAAACATGACTTATCATTTTACTGAAGAATACGATATTATTGTAATTGGTGCGGGACACGCTGGGGTTGAGGCTTCCTTGGCCGCTAGCCGTATGGGCTGTAAGGTCCTGCTTGCGACCATCAATATTGAAATGCTGGCTTTCATGCCTTGTAATCCCTCTATCGGTGGTTCTGCTAAGGGGATTGTCGTACGTGAAGTCGATGCCCTCGGTGGCGAGATGGCCAAGACCATTGACAAGACTTACATCCAGATGAAGATGCTCAACACAGGGAAGGGCCCAGCCGTTCGTGCCCTTCGTGCGCAGGCTGATAAGGAACTTTACTCTAAGGAAATGCGCAAGACAGTTGAAAATCAAGAAAATCTGACCCTTCGTCAAACCATGATTGATGAGATTTTGGTGGAAGATGGCAAGGTTGTCGGTGTGCGTACAGCCACCCATCAAGAATATGCTGCTAAGGCTGTTATTGTGACGACAGGGACTGCTCTCCGTGGGGAAATTATCATCGGAGACCTCAAGTACTCATCAGGTCCTAACCACAGCTTGGCTTCTATTAACCTAGCTGACAATCTCAAGGAACTGGGTCTCGAAATCGGTCGTTTCAAGACAGGAACCCCTCCACGTGTCAAGGCTTCTTCTATCAATTACGATGTGACGGAAATTCAGCCAGGAGACGAAGTGCCTAATCATTTCTCATACACTTCACGTGATGAGGATTATGTCAAAGATCAAGTGCCATGCTGGTTGACCTATACCAATGGTACCAGTCATGAGATTATCCAAAACAACCTCCACCGTGCGCCTATGTTTACAGGTGTGGTCAAGGGAGTGGGGCCTCGTTACTGTCCGTCGATTGAAGACAAGATTGTGCGCTTTGCGGACAAGGAACGTCACCAACTCTTCCTTGAGCCAGAAGGGCGCAATACTGAGGAAGTCTATGTTCAAGGACTTTCAACCAGTCTGCCTGAGGATGTCCAGCGTGACTTGGTTCATTCCATCAAAGGTTTGGAAAATGCAGAGATGATGCGGACAGGTTATGCTATTGAGTATGATATGGTCTTGCCTCATCAGTTGCGTGCGACTTTGGAAACCAAGAAAATCTCAGGTCTCTTCACTGCTGGTCAGACAAATGGAACATCAGGTTATGAAGAAGCTGCTGGCCAAGGGATTATCGCGGGTATCAATGCGGCTCTGAAAATCCAAGGTAAACCTGAGTTGATTCTAAAACGAAGTGACGGTTATATCGGGGTGATGATCGACGACTTGGTGACCAAGGGAACCATTGAACCTTACCGTCTCTTGACCAGTCGTGCTGAATACCGTCTCATTCTTCGTCATGACAATGCTGATATGCGCTTGACTGAGATGGGACGCGAGATTGGCCTTGTGGATGATGAACGCTGGGCTCGTTTTGAAATCAAGAAAAATCAATTTGATAATGAGATGAAACGCCTAGACAGTATCAAACTCAAGCCAGTCAAGGAAACCAATGCTAAGGTTGAGGAAATGGGCTTCAAGCCGTTGACAGATGCGGTGACAGCCAAAGAATTCCTTCGCCGTCCAGAAGTTTCTTACCAAGATGTGGTGGCCTTCATCGGACCAGCTGCAGAAGACTTGGATGACAAGATTATCGAATTGATTGAAACAGAAATCAAGTACGAAGGCTATATTTCAAAAGCCATGGATCAGGTTGCCAAGATGAAACGTATGGAAGAAAAACGCATTCCAGCCAATATTGACTGGGATGACATCGATTCTATTGCGACGGAAGCTCGTCAGAAGTTCAAACTCATCAATCCAGAAACCATCGGCCAAGCCAGCCGTATTTCGGGAGTAAACCCAGCAGATATTTCTATTTTGATGGTGTATCTGGAAGGTAAAAATCGTAGTATTTCTAAAACTCTTCAAAAATCAAAATGATACGTCGTCGGCTTCTTACGAATGAGTTCAAAGCTTGGCTTTGATTCATCTCCAGCCTCCCATAGTTCCCCGAACTATGGGAGCTAACTCAAGTTATGCATTTTCCTAGCCTTCTGGTCTGATTTTCATTGAGTTTTAATCTCAAAAGAAAGCATAGAGAAAAACAGCTCCGAAGACGGAGCTGTTTTGTTGACTTGTACTCAATGAAAATCAAAGAGCAAACTAGGAAGCTAGCCGTAGGTTGCTCAAAGCACTGCTTTGAGGTTGTAGATAGAACTGACGAAGTCAGCTCAAAACACAGTTTTGAGGTTGTGGATAGAACTGACGAAGTCAGTAACATATATACGGCAAGGCGAAGCTGACGTGGTTTGAAGAGTATTATTCTTCATCTGGTGTGAGGATCATCGGGATGATGATCGGTTCACGTTCGGTATTTTCATAGAGGAAGGGGCGAATAGCGTTGACAATGGCACCATTGACAGATTGCACGCTAGCATCCTTATTTTTCAGTGCGATACGAATGGCATTGAAGAGGATACGCTGGCTTTGGCGAATCAAGTCGCCAGACTCTCTCATGTAGACAAAGCCTCGGCTGAGGATGTCTGGACCAGATAGAATCATCTGCGATTTGAAGTCAACAGTTGCGACTGCCAGAACGACACCGTCTTCAGATAGATCGCGACGATCTTTGAGGACAGCTGCGCCAATTTCACCGATACGATTTCCATCGACATAGATATCTTGGGCGTTGAAATGACCTGCGATACGAGCTGAGTCAGCAGTAAGGGCAAGCACATCGCCATTGCTCATGATAAAGATATTGTCCTTCTCAACACCAGTATCCACTGCTAGTCCAGCGTGGACTTTTTGCATGCGGTATTCACCGTGGACAGGCATGAAGTATTTTGGCTTAATCAAGCGGAGCATGAGTTTTTGCTCTTGCTGACCACCGTGTCCAGATGTATGGATATTGTTCACTTTACCGTGGATAACTTCGACACCAGCTTCAGAAATAATGTTAATCAGCTTGTTGACGCTAGTAGTGTTTCCAGGGATGGGACTAGAAGAGAAGATAACGGTATCGCCTGGTTGGAGTTGTACCTGACGGTGGGTTCCGTTGGCGATACGAGAGAGGGCTGCCATAGGTTCACCTTGACTACCTGTACAGAGGATCAGAATCTCACCTGCAGGATAGTCTTTGATTTCATTTGGCTCAATAAAGGTTCCCTTAGGAGCTTTGATGTAGCCAAGATCGATTCCGTTGACAATGGCCTTTTCCATAGAGCGACCAAAGACCGCAATCTTGCGCCCAGTCTTAACAGCAGCTTCCGTTGCTTGTTGGAGACGGAAGATATTTGAGGCGAAGGATGCAAAGATGATACGTCCCTCGATACCTTGGATAATCTTCATGATGGACTGGCCGACAACCTTTTCAGAGTTGGTAAAGGTTGGAACCTCAGCATTGGTCGAGTCAGAGAGCAAGCAAAGCACTCCATCTTCACCTAGGGCTGCCATACGGTGCAAGTCCGCAGGTTCTCCAACTGGAGTAAAGTCGAACTTAAAGTCACCTGTACAGATGATTTTCCCTTGAGGAGTATGGATGACAATTCCCAAAGGTTCTGGAATAGAGTGAGTCGTTCTAAAGAAAGTTGCCTTGAGATTTTTAAAGGTCAACTCGGTGTTGTGGTTGATTTCGTAAAGTTTGGCGTTGCGCAAGAGGCCGTGTTCTTCGAGTTTCCCACGGATCAAAGCCAAGGCAAGCGGTCCAGCATAAATAGGGACATTTGCTTGCTTGAGTAGGAACGGAATCCCACCAATGTGGTCCTCGTGTCCGTGTGTGATTAAAACAGCCTTGACGCGGTCGATATTGTCTACGATGTAAGAGTAGTCAGGAATGACATAGTCGATACCAAGCAAGTCATCTTCTGGGAATTTAATCCCAGCATCGACGATGATAATCTCGTCTTGGTATTCAATTCCGTAAGTGTTTTTCCCGATTTCTCCTAGACCACCGATGGCAAAAACGCCGACTTCTTCAGGTTTAAGAGTGTAGGCCATATTAGAACTCCGTAATTTTGAAGGCGCCAGTTTCTTTTTCGTAATCGAGCAATTTGTCAGACAAGAGTTCGATATATTCGATATTGTACTCTGGGCGATTTTCTTCGACAAGTTGGCGAGCAGCGATACGACCCTCAAGTTCTGAGCTGGCATCGATGTCTAGGTAAAGCGCGCGTGTTGTTTCACGACGTGGGCTACGTTCTTTTGTTTCTTGATAAAAAACTTTGTAAATCATATAGTTCCTTTCTATTTACAGGTCAGCTTATTCCAAACTTTTAGCAGAGATTTGCTTGATTTCATTCCATTTTGTGTCTAGATTGACCTTGATTCGTTACAATTATTTCAATTATACCACAAAATGAAAAATTAGTAAAAGACGGAAACGAGAAAGTTAGGGGACGATTTCTTTGGTAAGCGTTTGCAAAAACAAAGAAAATGTATTATGTTGATAACGGAAGTGAAATTTATTGCTTGTCATAATTCCATATAGATTTTAAGTCAAGGAGGTTGCCCTATGTATAACTTATTTGCTTTTGCTATCGGAGTTCGTTTGCTAGCTTTTATCGTTTTTGTTGCTTGCGTTTATGGAGGAAATCTTCTATTTGCCAAACTGGAACGATGACAAACCAAGTTCTTGAGGAAAATTACCTTTGTGACTCTCTACTCGCTTTTTCTCCTCCTCGTGACCTATGTCGTTTGGTTTGTATTTTACTTTGGATTGCCCTGCTTATGCTGGGGTTTTTTGTTTGGGGATGTAGAGATAGTAGATTTACGACACGAAAATTCCACCCCATCTATCAAGATGAGGTGGTCTTTGCATTTTTCTAACATGACATGACAATGGAATTTTCAAAGCTTATTATTTTTATGGGAGTCATTGTTCTGCTCAAAAATAGAGTTGAAGCATAAAAATAAAACAATACAAACAGATAAATCGAATGGTAAAGGGATAGTAGTAATGTTCAAATCATTGAGAATGCTGAGCAAACTGTAAGAGATGAAGACAATAAAATTTATCCTTCTAAAAATGTGTTTCTTATCTAGCATGACTTACCAAACTTTTTACGAAGGTCTTTTCCAATGGTATAACCTGCCATAAATAAAGCGATACCAACACCTACACCAAAGCCACCCTTGATTTCTTGCAATTCCTTATTAGAAATTTCACGATAGTTGTTCAAATTTTTCATCATATTAATCTCCTCCTAAAAAATAACCAGCTGCCAAACCAGAACCTATAAGTGCTGTTCCACCTGCAATAGCTTTCCAAGATACTGCTACTCCAAAGATAACCAAGGGAGCGAGACCGCCATCAATATCTGATAATTCATTTTCAGATAAGGATAAAAATTGATTGTCAAGAATGTCAAAATTTGTCATTGAATTTTCCTCCTTTTTTCTTGTTCACTTTTATATTCGGAAAAGAAAAGGAAAAGTGAGCATTTTTTTAAATTATTTTTAGTTAAGTGAGGGCACTCTTGTCTGGGGGCAAAGAAAATTCCCATGTGCCAGCTTTTGTAGTATAATAGTAAGCAGACAAAAAGATAGGAATGTGTTATGAAAGTATTAGCTTTTGATACGTCCAGCAAGGCTCTTTCTCTCGCTATTTTAGAGGATAAGCAGATTCTTGCCGAGATGACGATTAATATTAAGAAAAATCACAGTATTACCCTCATGCCTGCCATCGATTTTTTGATGGCAAGTTTGGACTGGACACCCAAGGATTTGGACCGAATCGTGGTGGCTGAAGGGCCAGGTAGCTACACAGGCTTGCGAATTGCGGTAGCCACTGCCAAGACTTTGGCTCATACTCTGAACATCGAGTTAGTTGGTATGTCTAGCCTCTTGGCTCTGGTACCCTACCAACAAGAAGGCTTGTTCGTCTCTTTGATGGATGCGCGTCGCAACAATGTTTATGCAGGATTTTATGAAAATGCTAAACCCGTCATGCCAGAAGCTCACTTACCCTTTGAGCGAGTGATTGAGTTAATCAAGGGTGCTAGTCAGGTTACCTTTGTCGGAGAAGTTGGCCCCTTTGTTGAGCAGATTCAAGAATACTTGCCAAGGACTAATTTCAAAGAAACCTTGCCAAATGCAGCTAATCTAGCTCTATGGGCCTGGGACAAGGAAGCAGACTCCTTGCATGATTTTGTGCCGAACTACCTCAAGCGTGTCGAAGCTGAGGAAAACTGGCTCAAGAATCACACCGAGTCTGGCGAGTCTTACATTAAACGCTTATGATAGAAATCAAACGAATCCAAAAACATCCTGACTTGGCTCAAGCCATCTACGCTGTTATGATAGCTGTTTACCCAGTCAGTCCTTGGACGCTGGAACAAATCCAAGCAGACCTGTCCCAAGACCAGACTTGGTATGCTTTGGCTTATGATGGGGCAGAAGTGATTGGATTTCTAGCTGTGCAGGAGAATCTTTTTGAAGCAGAAGTCCTGCAAATCGCTGTCAAAGGAGCTTATCAGAGTCAGGGGATTGCGTCAGCCTTGTTTGCTCAATTGCCGACAGACAAGGAAATTTTCCTCGAAGTCAGACAGTCAAATCAACGAGCGCAAGCATTTTACAAGAAAGAAAAGATGGCAGTTATCGCTGAGCGAAAGGCCTACTACCATGACCCAGTCGAGGACGCCATTATCATGAAGAGAGAAATAGATGAAGGATAGATATATTTTAGCATTTGAGACATCCTGTGATGAGACCAGTGTCGCCGTCTTGAAAAACGACGATGAGCTCTTGTCCAATGTCATTGCTAGTCAAATTGAGAGTCACAAACGTTTTGGTGGCGTAGTGCCCGAAGTAGCCAGTCGTCACCATGTCGAGGTCATTACAGCCTGTATCGAGGAGGCATTGGCAGAAGCAGGGATTACCGAAGAGGACGTGACAGCTGTTGCGGTTACCTACGGACCAGGCTTGGTCGGAGCCTTGCTAGTTGGTTTGTCAGCTGCCAAGGCCTTTGCTTGGGCTCACGGACTTCCACTGATTCCTGTTAATCACATGGCTGGGCACCTCATGGCAGCTCAGAGTGTGGAGCCTTTGGAGTTTCCCTTGCTAGCCCTTTTAGTCAGTGGTGGGCACACAGAGTTGGTCTATGTTTCTGAGGCTGGCGATTACAAGATTGTTGGGGAGACACGAGACGATGCAGTTGGGGAGGCTTATGACAAGGTCGGTCGTGTCATGGGCTTGACCTATCCTGCAGGTCGTGAGATTGACGATCTGGCTCATCAGGGGCAGGATATTTATGATTTCCCCCGTGCCATGATTAAGGAAGATAATCTGGAGTTCTCCTTCTCAGGTTTGAAATCTGCCTTTATCAATCTTCATCACAATGCCGAGCAAAAGGGAGAAAGCCTGTCTACAGAAGATTTGTGTGCTTCCTTCCAAGCAGCAGTTATGGACATTCTCATGGCAAAAACTAAGAAGGCTTTGGAGAAATATCCTGTTAAAACCCTAGTTGTGGCAGGTGGTGTGGCAGCCAATAAAGGTCTCAGAGAACGCCTAGCAGCCGAAATCACAGATGTCAAGGTTATCATCCCCCCTCTGCGACTCTGCGGAGACAATGCAGGTATGATTGCCTATGCCAGCGTCAGCGAGTGGAACAAAGAAAACTTCGCAGGCTGGGACCTCAATGCCAAACCAAGTCTTGCCTTTGATACCATGGAATAAAGAGTGGCTCTTTGTCAAGTGTAGTGGGTAGGCGAAAAGCTACAATCTGGAGAGTACGAAATTCGTACTCTCTTTTTTGATGTTCAAAGTCATCAAAATCCGTTTTTTAAAATTGTTAAAGTTCCGGAAACCAAAGGCTTTGCGCTTGATAACCTTAATCAAATTATTGGTCGCTTCAAGTTTAGCGTTGGAATAAGGCAGCTTAAGTGCGTTGATAATCTTATCTCTATCCCTTAAAAAAGTCCAAAAGACCGTTTGAAAAAGCGGATGAACCGTTGGCAGTTCTTGCTCAATCAATCCAAAGAAATGGTCGGCATTCTTCTCTTGAAAATGAAAGAGCAGGAGTTGATAGAGTTCGTAGTGAACCTGTAATCCCTCAGAGTAAGAAAGCAGCTTATCTCGTACTTCCCGATGGGTTAAGTGCATTCGAAACGTGGGCTGATAGAATCGTTTCTGACAGAGCTTGAAGCTATCCTGGTGTAGTAAATCAGTCCAGTGGACTGATTTAGCCCGAGCCTAGAAACGAAAAAGCGAGGGTTCCAAAAGCGCTTGAGCGCCCGATACTCCAAGGATTTTCGGTCAAATTGGTTCATGATTTGGATTCGTACTCGGTTCATAGCTCGGCTCAGATGTTGGACAATGTGGAAGCGGTCAAGAACAATCTTCGCCTTTGGAAAGAGTTGCTTAGCGAGCCGATAATAAGGGCTGTACATGTCCATGGTGATGACCTCGACCAGCTCCCGAACCTCTCTCTGATAGCGTTGGAAATGGTTTCGAATCACCGCATGAGTTCGTCCGTCTAAAATTGCGAGGATGGATTTGGACTCAAAATCTTGGGCAATGAAGCTCATTTTGCTCTTTTTGAAGCTATACTCATCCCAACTCATAACTTTTGGCAACTTGGTCCAATCGGTTTCAAACTTAAATTCCCTCAGTTTTCGGATGACGGTGGAAGTTGAGCCCGCCAATCTGTGGGCAATCTCAGTCATAGACTGCTTTTCAAGGAGGAGCTGAGCGATTTTTTGTCTCACCATGTTGGAAATCTGGCAATTTTTCTTGACAATGGATGTTTGAGAAACGACCACCTTAAGGCAATTCTTGCACTGAAAGCGGCGCTTTTTGAGATGCAGTACCGTGGGTAAACCCTGACAGTCGAGAAGCGGAATTTTAGAGGCTTTCTGGAAGTCGTATTTGATCATCTTCCCTTGACAATGAGGACAAGGAGAAGCGGGGGAATCCAACTTTGCCTGAACGACTAGATGGGTTTGGTATTTCAGAACAGACAAGATTTTGATATTTTTGTCTTCCAATCCGAGCAAATCTGTGGTATTCTTAAGTTGTTCCATATGAACCCTTTCTAATGAGTTGGTTAGACGCTTTTCATTATAGGTCATATGGGGCTTTTTTTCTACAAGAAACGACCCTATAATTCCTGGGGTGGGATTACCCACTACAGAAATTATAGAGCCAAAGCATTCCAAAGTCTTGTCTGACTCTGGAATGTTTTCTGTTCACAGTTGTTTTGTAACTGCCTAATAAGTAACCGCGCTATAACGAGGTATCTACCGAGATTGTCAATTCTCCAGTATACTGTTATAAAAAACAAAACTGGAGGATTTTTTTATGTCCCCCCCATCGTCCCATCGACTGTTCCGTAGCTGCCCAATAACGGAGTATAATCAGCTGAAACAAGAATAGGACAAAAGTGCCTCAAGAAAAGCATCGTAATTTGACAATATTATTCTGAGATGTTTTTGATGTAAGCCCATATTTTCTCAATGGGATTATACTCGGGTGAATAGGTAGGAAGTGGTAACAGTCTATGCCCTGCTCCTTACACATGTTCATTCTGTGAAACCTTGCATTGTCCATAATGATAAGGGATGGTGTATCTAAAGTAGGTAGTAAGAATTTTTGGAAGCAAGCTTCGAAAAAGTCACTCGTCATCGTATCTTTATAGGTCATCGGAGCCATAGTATATTGAAACAAAAAAGGGCATTAGTACTTCTATAACAGTATCGCAATCTCTGGTGTGCGTTGTCTCGATCTTAATTCAAATAATTATATCTTCTTCCAGAGAGACTAACTGCCTGCTCAAGGCTCGATCATATTCGAGATAAAAATAGGTCTCAACCCCTGTCTCATAAATATAAATAGGAGTCAGGTAGCTTAAGTGATTCAATTCTTTAAGGAACCGATTTACTTTTTCTGGGTCTTGTTCGCAGTAGGTACGGCTCTTTTTTAGACTATATCCCATAGCCTTTAGAGCGTAATGAATAGTTGTTGGAGGACAGTTGAATTCAGCAGCTATTTCAGTCAAATAAGCATCGGGATGAGTTTCAATATAGATTTTTAATTTATCTCTATCAATTTTTTCAATTAATAGTGGAAGTTTTTTTGAAGTTAGTGTATTGAAACGTTTTTATACAGTGCTAAAATTTGAAGTGTAATGCAGATGTATTTGTAATAGTATTATAGCAATTCTTTGGAGAAGGTCGAGACAAGATAAAATAGGTATCTTTGAGATATAAGCATGATTTACTATAAAATTATTGAGTTATTCATAAAAATTTCTCTATCAAATATCATAATGCGTCGTTTAAGGAGATGGTTACAATGCAATATAGTTGTGGAAAAATAAATATTAATATCCCTGATGGATATGGAGACATTAAGGATATAGTGTTTTCGGCTCATATTATAGTTAGGTATAATAATGGACATTGTGGAGGTATAGATCCGCATATAATTGGACTTTGTAAAAAGCAGATCAGAAGGATGTCTCTATATCCTATTTTGATAATCGTATCTAGAGATTCAAAGGTTATTGATGATTATAAAAATTTAGATATTGCCTATGTTGATTGTACTCAATGTTCAAATAATTTTGAAACTGCCTTACACGTTAAAAATATTTTAAAATTATTAAAAATCCAACTTATACACTGTCATGGCTACTCAACTAATTATTTTTTATATATGTTAAAAAAACTTGACAAGAATGGATTTGGAAAGGTTAAGACAGTGATAACATGCCATGGATGGGTTGAATATAACTTAAAAAAGAAATTCTTGACTTATTTTGATTTTTGGACATATTCTATAGGAGATGCTTTTATTTGTGT
Source organism: Streptococcus pneumoniae (assembly GCF_001457635.1). Lineage (NCBI taxonomy): Bacteria > Bacillati > Bacillota > Bacilli > Lactobacillales > Streptococcaceae > Streptococcus > Streptococcus pneumoniae. Next base: position 329,202 of record NZ_LN831051.1, on the reverse strand, counting down.
ATCTGAAACTATGAAAAAAAGATTGGAGAGTATAATAAAAAAATAAGAAGATAGTTGCAATAAATAACGGAATTAATGTATCAAATAGCGATTTAGATGTAGTAGGTGTTCAAGACTTTAAAAAAGAATTTTGTATTCCAAATAACAAAAAATCATTTGTTATGTTGGAAGGTTGGATCCAGAAAAAAGGCCGGATAGATTCCTTGAATTTGCAGAAAAATTATTTTTAGTCAGAGAAGATGTGATTTTTATTATGGCTGGAAATGGTAGTATGTGGGCTGCTTTGAAAGAAAAAATTTGCTATTTGAAATGTAGAGATAATTTCAGGTTACTTGGTGAAATCTATCCAGTACTATAGTTTACCAAATATCGGATTTATTGTATATTCCTTCTGATACAGAAGGAATACCTATGTGTGTTTTAGAGTCAATGTCACAAGGAACTCCGGTTTTAGCTAGTAATGTTGGCGGGTTAAGTGAAATTATTGAACATAGGGTTGATGGATTTTTATTTGAGAAGGAAGATGTTGAGGGAGTGTGTGCTTGTGCTAATTTTTTACTCAATGATTCTGAGTATTTGAAATATGTAGGTGAGAATAGTAAATCAAAAATAAGAAAACATTTTTCTGTGCAAAAAATGTTTGTAGAAACCATGAGAGTATATGATGAATTATTAGAGAAGAGTAGTCATGGATAGGAATATAGATCAAGAATTAGTAAGTATTATAATACCAACACATAATAGGTATGAATCTCTGATTAGAGCTGTGAAAAGTTGTTTACATCAAAGTTATAAAAATATCGAAGTTATAATTATTGATGATAATTATAGTAATGTAAATTTAAGAAATAAAATTATCCATCAATTTGGCTATACCAATCATAGAATTAAGTTAATTTTAAGTAATGAAGATTTAGGTGCAACTAATGCCAGAAACATAGGTATCAAAAATTCTAGAGGTAAGTATATATCATTTTTAGACGATGATGATGAATATATGCCAGATCGAATTTTAAAGTTGATGGCTTGTTTTAAAAAGAGTAGAATGAAGAATTTAGCTTTAGTTTATAGTTATGGAATAATAATTTATCCAAATGGTACACGAGAAGAGGAGAAGACCGATTTTGTTGGAAATCCCTTGTTTGTTCAAATGGTTCACAATATAGCAGGTACGTCATTTTGGTTGTGTAAAAAAGAGGTGCTAGAATTAATTAATGGTTTTGAGAAAATAGATTCACATCAGGACGGTGTTGTTTTATTAAAACTACTTGCTCAAGGATACCAAATTGATATAGTGCGAGAATTCTTGGTGAATTACTACGCTCACAGTAAAGAAAACGGTATCACTGGAGTGACACAAAAAACAATTAATGCAGATGAAGAATATTATAATTACTGTAGGAAATATTTTAATTTATTGAGTTTCAACGAGAGAATATTGGTTACAAAGAAATATTATTCTTTAAACATAAAGCGGTTACTATTTAATAGGAGACAAATGCAAGGCTTTAAAAGTAATCAAGAAGGCAAGAGAAGAAAAAATTTTTAACGAATTTCTTTTTTAAAATATATGTTATTATATCATTTTGGTTTTTTCTATTGTATATATGACAACTATGTTCAATTAAAATTTAGAAAGTGAGAAACTATTGTGTATACTATTATAAAATCAAATATAAAAAAATTTAGTTTATTAACGATATTTATTGTTGCTGGTCAATTATTGCTAATTTATGCAGCAACTATTAATGCTCTGGTGTTGAATGAATTAATTGCGATGAATTTAGAGCGGTTTTTGAAATTGTCAATCTACCAAATGATTGTCTGGTGTGGGATAATATTCCTTGACTGGGTAGTGAAAAATTATCAGGTTGAAGTGATCCAAGAGTTTAATCTAGAGATTCGAAATAGAGTTGCCACAGACATCTCTAACTCTACCTATCAAGAATTTCATAGTAAATCATCAGGAACATATCTTTCGTGGCTAAATAATGATGTTCAGACTTTAAATGATCAGGCTTTTAAACAACTTTTTTTAGTAATAAAAGGAATTTCTGGTACTATATTTGCAGTTGTGACTCTTAATCACTATCATTGGTCATTGACTGTAGCCACCTTGTTTTCATTAATGATTATGCTACTTGTACCAAAAATCTTTGCATCGAAAATGCGAGAAGTTAGTCTAAATTTAACTAACCAAAATGAAGCTTTTTTAAAATCTAGTGAGACTATATTGAATGGATTTGATGTGTTAGCGTCCTTGAATCTTTTATATGTATTGCCTAAGAAAATTAAAGAAGCAGGAATTTTATTAAAGATGGTTATACAAAGAAAGACAACTGTAGAAACGTTAGCAGGCGCTATTAGCTTCTTTCTCAATATTTTTTTTCAGATATCTCTCGTTTTTTTAACAGGCTATCTTGCAATAAAAGGAATAGTGAAAATTGGTACTATTGAAGCAATAGGAGCACTAACAGGTGTTATTTTTACAGCGCTAGGTGAATTAGGAGGTCAATTATCCTCTATTATTGGTACGAAGCCTATTTTTTTAAAATTGTATTCAATTAATCCAATTGAGTCAAATAAAATGAATGATATCGAACCAAATGAGGTGAATAGAGATTTTCCGTTATATGAAGCAAAAAATATTTGCTATAAGTATGGAGATAAAGAAATATTAAAAAACTTAAATTTTTGTTTTCAACGTAATGAAAAGTATTTAATTTTAGGTGAAAGTGGAAGCGGGAAATCTACATTATTAAAATTATTGAATGGCTTTTTGAGAGATTATAGTGGAGAATTGCGATTCTGCGGGGATGATATAAAAAAAACCTCCTATTTAAATATGGTTTCGAATGTTCTATATGTAGATCAAAAAGCTTATTTGTTTGAAGGTACGATTAGAGATAATATTTTATTGGAAGAAAATTATACTGATGAAGAAATACTACAGTCTTTAGAGCAAGTTGGTTTGAGTGTAAAAGATTTTCCTAATAACATTTTAGATTATTATGTTGGTGATGATGGGAGATTACTGTCAGGAGGGCAGAAACAAAAAATTACTTTAGCTAGAGGGCTAATTAGAAATAAGAAAATAGTATTAATTGACGAGGGAACTTCTGCTATCGATAGGAGAACTTCGTTAGCGATTGAACGTAAGATATTAGATAGAGAGGATTTGACTGTCATTATTGTTACCCATGCTCCGCATCCGGAACTTAAACAATATTTTACTAAGATATATCAATTTCCAAAGGATTTTATTTAAGAATATAGGGGAGGGAAACATGAGATTCTATTGTGAAGCTTATGAGGTAATTACTGAAGAGAAAAAAGTATACTTTAATGATATTGAGTTAGAAGTTAAGTATTCCTCTGTCGAAGAATTGTTTATAATATGTGAGAAATTATTAGATAAGAAAAAAGTATCATTTTTTTATGTATATGAGAAACCCTTAAGGTATCTGTTATTTGACTATATATTTCTACTAGTTCTAGCTAAAAAAATATCCCAATCTTAGATGGAGTTTCCAATAAGCAAGTTGATCCAACGTTGCTGCATCACTTTTCTTTGGAAATTGAAAAGAATTTTATCGATTTTTGCTATAAAAATATGGATCTCATCCTAAAAACTCAAAGTATATCTTTGTGTCATAGAGAAGAGCTTATTATTGTAGATGTTTCAGATGACTCTAAATTTGGTGTTTTTTACAAGCGTTTTAGAACACTGGTTGATAAAAATAACGGAAAATATGTTTGTGTTTATAATTTCAGTCGTGTTTCAGATATACTGCAAAACTGGAAAAATTATTGCAATCGAAAATTTTCGGTTACGTTTACTGAAAGCCAATTTGAATTATTTAAGCTTTTATATAATCAAAAAAATTTTAAAACAATTTCGTTGCTATTTGGAAAAAAATTGTTGCTGGAGGAATTATCTATTATAGCGATCTTACTAATATAGAATACTTTTGTATTTTTTGGTGGGATAGTATGTTTGGGAAAGATTCTATTGGAAAATACGTATATGTAGAAGAGATTAGTAGATGTCATTTTTTAGATAGAAATTATTCTTTTTGTTATGGTTTACAAGATTATAAAAGTAAACTTATTAAATATTTTTTAGAATAGTTAATCTATTCGAGAGAGATAAAGAAATATGGAAAATACTTTATTGAATATCACAGGAAGCTTCGATATGGAAACTAGGAATCTAATTAGTTATTCTTTAACTGATATCTTTGAAACAGATAAAATAAGAATTGAACTTCTTGGAGAAATTTATTATAAAAATATAAAGTTGGAATTGCATGAATTCGCTGGATTGTATAAGATTTATGGAATTAGCTTAATAAAGAATATTACCGGAATGTTTTTAATTATAATTTTTGATACGAAGACAAAAGAATTAAAAATTTTTCAAGATATAACGACTTCATACTTTAATTTATACTATACTGTTTATGGAGGTGTGTTCTATATATAGTACATCTTTAAAGAAAGTGATGAAGTTATCTCATGTTCCCGTTACCTTAAATAACAAAAAAATACAAGAATTTATGAGAAATGGATTTATTTTAGATTCAAATACTTTAGTAACCGAAATTAATAAATTAGAATATTTCTCTTACATTTCTGTAAATAATACTCTTCGTATATGTGGTATTGATTATAATGATTCAAACAATTTTACTAAAGAACAAGTATTAAAGAATTGGGACTCTATGCTACGTGAATCTATATTAAGAGTGTATAGTGAAGCAGGAGAGGCTAATATTACACTATCATCTGGTTTTGATTCAAATTATATATTATATACATTAGCGAATTATACGAATTCTTCAATTAATGCATTTTGCATAGGAGGAGAAAAAGGAATTAATGAGATTCCTGAAGTAACTAAAATTGCAAAATTTTATGGTATAAATTTATTAGTTGATACTGTAATGAGCCCAAGATTTAGAATATTTTCCCGATATAGTATGGAGATTGGAAGGAAGTCTCTTTGAATGTGGTGTCATACTGCAGTACTATTTAGGCAGGTTGTTGTTCCAAAAAGGGAACACAAGTATTCTTTGTGGCGAGTCAGCGGATGAAATAATGACTTTTAAGTATCATTCTGTGAACTACAATCAATTTTGTAATGATAAACAGAAGTCAGTATATTTTAGTTATTCCGACTATCCATTTTATGTTACAAATTCAATTGTTTTAAAGAAAAATAGCCTACTTTTGCATAGTTTTGGCATTCATCCTAGATATCCATATAAAATGTCTGAGATTGTTGAAATGTCTAAAAAAATATCAGATCTAAACGATAAAAAAGAATTTCACAAAAAGAACTGTGAGTTGAGGTTTCAAGATAGTGTTCTTGATAACATAAATAGTGTCCCGGGTACAACTCATTTATTTAGTTGTTTAAATATTCAAACATTAGTAAAAATTATTTTATATATTTTTCGATACAACAGTTGTATGAAAATATTTAATTTTAGAGATAAAGAGCTTATCTTTTTTAATAAGATTGTAAATGGGCTGATACAAAATATTGAGGAGAATTTAGAGGATGATATTGAAAGGATATTGAAATATTTATATATATGTTTATTTAACGAAATATTCATTATTAAGAATAAGGTGAATTTTTTTGATGATGTGGAATTTAATCAGACACTTAGTGAGTTTTTAGATAAATTGTAGAGGGAATGGTTATGAGTGACAATACTAAGTATATCTTTTTATCTCCACATTTAGATGACGCAATTTTTTCCTGTGGTGATTATATTTCAAAATTAACTTCAGAAGGAGAAATTGTACTTGTTATTACTATATTTTCTGGTTACCCTTTGAGCCAACAGCTACAGCCCTCTGCTAAGCAATTTCATAAGTTGTGTAACCTTGGGAAATATCCGATTGAAGAAAGGAAGAAAGAAGACAGGTTAGCTTGTGAACGTCTACAATGTGATTTTAGACACTTATCGTACTATGAATGTCTCTATAGGAAAGATAGAAATGGCAATTTTCTATACCGTCATATCTATAGTAAATTAAAAAATGAGGACACATTAAAGAATGATATCATAAAAGAGCTGTTAATGCATTTAGACGACAAATGTGTCGTATATTGTCCGCTTTCACTTGGTGACCATGTTGATCATGTTTTTGTGAATAGTATTGGAAGGGCGCTTGAATTTATGCGTTATAAAGTAATATATTATGAGGACTTCCCATATGTAAGTGATAGTAGTATGGTTAGTTATATGGGAAAAACTAAAGAATTAAAAATGTATCAAGAGGAACTTGATGAAAAACATTATATTGATAGAATATCATCAATATTGTGCTATAAATCTCAGATTTTGATAATCTGGAAATCAGTTGAAAAACTTTTAAACAATATTAAAGAGTTGTATTTAAGGAATGGGGCAGCTTATTCTATTAGATTTTGGATTAAGAAATAAGGAAGTAGTTTTATGAATATAGCAGTAATTGGTTTGGGGCATGTTGGGCTGGCCTACGCGTTACTATTTGCATCTAAATATAAAGTTGTTGCATATGATATAGATTCTGTAAAAATAAATAATTTAAAAAAGGGCACTCTTCCATCTAAAAATGAAGAGCTTATGAAGTTTTTTTGCGAGAATAACTTAAATATTACTTTTTTTGATACATTTTCTGAAATTAAAAATAATATTGATTATTATATTATTGCGCTTCCGACAGATTATGATGAGAAAATTGGTAGTTTTAATACATATGAAATCGAACAAACGGTATCGAAGATTCTGAGGGTAAAACCTAATGGAAAGATTATTTTAAAGTCAACAGTTCCGATCGGCTTTTCAAACAAATTAAAAAGGCTGTTTGATACAAAAAATATCATTTTTGTCCCTGAATTTTTGAGAGAAGGTTGTTCTATATATGATAATTTATATCCAAGTCGCATAGTTGTTGGAGATGAGACAGTTGAAGGAAGAAAAATTGCAGAGTTGTTCCTTTCGATTAGTACTCATAGTACTGCCAATATTAAAAATGTTATGTTAGTTTCTCCTACTGAAGCAGAAGCAATTAAGCTTTTTTCTAACACATTCTTAGCTCTCCGTGTTGCTTTTTTTAATGAACTAGATTCTTTTGCTGAGAGGAGAAGTTTAAATGCTGAAGTTGTAATAAAAGGTGTTTGTTTAGATCCAAGAATTGGAAATTTTTATAATAATCCTTCTTTTGGATTTGGAGGATATTGTCTTCCCAAAGATACTAAACAATTAAAAAAAGAATTTATAGAAATAAATGCCCCAGTGATAGAAGCGATTGATATTTCAAACACAAATAGAAAACAGTTCATAGTTAAACAAATATTGGAACGAAAGCCAAAGATAGTAGGAATATATAAATTGGGGATGAAATATAATTCAGATAATTACAAAGAGTCAGCTATTTTAAGTATAATTAATGAACTATTGATTGTCGGTATAAAAATTTTAGTATATGAACCAAATTTAAACGTTAGTATAGATAACGTAATTTTTGAAAAGAATTTTGAACTATTTATAAAACAAAGTGATCTAATTGTTGCAAATAGATGGGATAGGGACCTTGAAGCTTATAAAGATAAAGTTTACACAAGGGGGATCTGGATAAGAGATTAACTATTGATATTAAAAAGGCAATAATTTATAAAATTTGTACAAAAAAATGTTAAATTTTCACATTTTCATAGTATACTGTTTAATAGAAAGTAGGTTCTTTGTAACCGCTCCATTATAAAATCCTTTCACTCTTCCGGTATACTATTAGGAAAAACATAACTGGAGGATATTTTGAGCTCACACCTCATCGTTCCAGTGGCTGTTCCCCAAGCTCGTGTACTGCCCAAAAAAGTTAGACATTCTATTTAGAACGAGGATTGAGTTCTGTATTGTACAAGGCTCGGTCCTTTTAGAGTCAGCTTAAGGCTGGCTTTTTCAATCACCAAAGTGTCAGAATGTTTTGACAAATGAACACAAATAATGATATAATATGCAAAAGCTAGGAGGTGGTAGGATGATTGAAAAAATGGAACTGGGGGAATTTTACAAGGAATTGCGCTTGGCGAGAAAGCTCAAGCAGTCAGATGTGGCTTGTGCTGGACTAACAGCCTCTCAGTTGTCCAAGTTTGAACTAGGACAGTCTATGCTGTCTGCAGACAAGCTGATCCTAGCCATCCAAGGGATCAATATGAATTTTGATGAGTTTGGGCACAAACTCAACAACTATCAAGAATCTCCACATATGCGAATTGGTAGAAGGGTTGTGGATTGCTTTTCCCATCAGGATATAGCTGCTTTAGAGCAGCTATTGGAGGAAGTCGATCAAGAACAGATGGCGCAGACCTATCGTCGTTTGAATGCCATTGTGATTAAAAATGCACTCCATTCCTTAGATAAAAGCTACCCGCTAACAGAGGAGGATAGCGAGTTTTTGACTACCTACCTCTACGCTATTGAGTCTTGGACCTGGTTTGAACTCTATCTTTTTTGCAATACTATGCCCTTCTTGAGCAATCAAGATCTGATCTTTTTATCAACCTCCTTACTCGAAAAATCCAAGGAATTTAAAGAGTTAGTACACAATCGATGGTATATGAAAAGTGGTTATCTTAATATCATCTCAGAACTTATGGAGCGCAAGCTATTTTCTTATATTCCAATCTTTGAAGCTGAGCTGGAGCGCATGCTCCGTCCATACGATGTTTTTGAAAAAGTATTGTGGCAGTTTTTAAAGAAAATGCAGATTTTTCTTCAAACCAAAGGAAGCAATCAAAAAGAGATTGAACACTTTATCCAATCTCTGCAAGTATTAGAAAATCCACAATTGACAGCCCTTTTTGAATTGCGTTTGCAGCAATACAAAGAGCTTATCGATTAGTTAGAAATGGGAAAAAGATAATAATATCAGCAACGATCGTCAATAATGTTAAAACTTGTTTCTTCATATTACTTCCCTCCTCATTAGTAATAACTTTATTATACCAGGGAAATAATCAAATCTACCAAAATCGCAAATCTGAAATTTCTATAAGAAAAAATATCAAATATGCGATTTTCTAAAATAAGCCAATTTCCGTGTTATACTGTCCTTGTAAAACATTTGAAGCAAATCCTAGGTCGCAGAAGTGGTTTACAAATGAAGATAATTGAAGGAGTGTAAAAGATGTTAAATTTACAATTTGCAGAAACAATGGAATTGACAGAAGCTGAGTTGCAAGATGTTAGAGGAGGCAACCTCGTAAATTCTATGGGAGGTGGTGGAAGAAGTGGTATATCTGGTTGGGGCGTCCCAGGAATTTACCCTGGTTGGGGCAATCAAGGGATGAGTCCTAATCGTGGAGCTTTTGATTGGACTATAGATTTAGCAGATGGATTGTTTGGCCGCCGTAGAAGATAGGCTCTTATAGGAGATAATAGGATGAAGAAAATGAAAGAAGTGAAATTTCACCTAGCAACTGGCTTGTTGATTTTGACTTATTACCTCATTTTTAATGTCACATCAGACTTAGATTTTATGGTTGCTTTGTCTGATAATATGTACTATGTGTTCCAAGTTTTATTGGTACTTATTCTGGGAACTATAGCTACAATTGCTTTTGTCAAAAGTGAACATTGGAAAGAGTGTGGTCGTTTCCAGTTTCGTTGGTCTTACCTGGGTGTTTTCCTTCTTTCTTTTTTCTTATTGTTCGTGTGGGCAAATCTAACAACCTATATCTTTCCTCGTACCCAGAATGGAAGTACAGTCGTAGAAGTAGCCACCAGTTTAACAGGAATTAGCTATTTTGTTACGCGAATACTTTATACTAGTATTATCGCACCTGTATCAGAAGAGGTTGTTTGTCGTGGTCTTTTGATGACAAGTTTATCTAAAGTTAATAGATACTATCTTGATGTTCTTGTTTCCGCTGCCATATTTGGCGCTATGCATGTTTTGCAGTATGGTTGGATAACGACAGATTTCATAAAGTATTTTGGAATGGGCTTGATATTTTGTATGATGTTTCGCTACACCCGATCCATCTATTGGGCTATAGCTCTGCATGCTTCATGGAATAGCTTCTTACTCATTGTTACTTTATTGGTATTTGGATATTAGAAAGGTGATATATGAAAAAGATAATCTCACACCGCTACTTTATTATAGTTTTTCTACTAGTTATTGCTGACCAGAAGTTCAGTGTTTTAGTTTTACGCAGCGACCTTGTTGCTGGGCTATCTGACTTTGCCTATTATCTGTCGGATATGATGTTGAATTTTCTTGTGGTTTTATTTGCTCTTATTGCTATGATTTGGTCGGGGAAATGGCAGAAAATCAATAGTAGAAAGTTTAAAGGATCCTATCTTTTCTATTCCTTCCTAGCTCTGCTTGCTTTTGTTGCTTGGAATTTTGTCACCTTTTTTCTTTTCCCACCTACTCGAAATGAAATTTCTTATCAACATGCTGCTCCTACTTTTACAGGAGCTACGGCATTTTTGATGTATTTTTTTTATCCTGTGATTGCAGGTCCCATTTTTGAAGACATGATTTATCGTGGATTAGTGATGACTGCTCTGGAAAAAGGAAAGAAATGGGGGCTAGATGTACTTGGTTCCGCTGTTTTATTTGGGGTCTCGCACATTAGTAATCACGGTTGGGTCTTGACAGACTTTGTCTTCTATATGGGTGGAGGTCTTATATTTGCAGTCTTATTTAGAATGACAAAGTCAATTTATTGGCCTATTGGACTGCATATAGTCTACAATGGTATTGGTCAGCTTTTGATGTTACTGTAATTTTGGTTGTTAGTAGTATCGCGGTCTATTCTTGGGGAAAGATTCCCATTTGAATTTAAAAAGGAGTTGTAATGAAAGTATTTCTTCAAAATAGAGATTTTAGGCAATTAACTATCAACCAGTGGATTTCAACGCTTGGGGATACGATTTTTTATCTGGCCTTCCTGAATTATGTGGCAGATGCGTCTTTTGCCCCTTTGGCGATTTTACTTATCACGATTTCAGAAACCCTTCCCCAAGTTCTACAAATCTTTCTGGGAGTTTTGGCGGATTTTCAACATCATCGTGTCTTGAAATACACAGTCATTAGTTTTACAAAATTTTTGCTTTACTCTATAGTGTCCCTATCGCTTTCAGGGCAGTCTTTTTCCTTGTTGCTAGTAACCTTTATTTGTCTGATTAACCTCTTGTCTGACACATTGAGTTATTTTTCAGGCGCCATGCTCACTCCGATTTTCATTAGAATTATTGGGCAAGATCATCTGGCAGAAGCTATTGGATTTAAACAGTCAACTGTTAGTTTAGTGAAAACAATCAGTAATATCCTAGGAGGAGTCTTACTAGGTATTCTATCCATCCAGTTTATTTCCTTACTGAACGCTCTTACCTTTTTAATCGCATTTTTAGGTATCCTCTTCATAAAAACTGACCTCTTGAAAGTAGAAAAAACGATTAGCTATCAAGAAGGACTCTCTGTAAAATCCTTTTGCCAGCATTTGCTCCAATCATCGAAATTGATATGGAATATGAATAAGGTGCTCTTGGTTTTGTTTATTATCTCTACTAGTCAAGCAGTGATAAATGTTACAGTTCCTGTCTCTACTCTATTTTTGAGGAATCAACCCTTTTTGAATTTACAAACAGGTCAATCTCTTGCCTTGCTATCCACTTTTGAACTGTCAGCCCTGATTGTCGGAAGCCTTGTAAGTGGCTATCTGCAACATACCATTTCCATAAAAACAGCTCTCTATGCCTCACTTGTCATCCAGTTGCTTCTTCTAGTAGGATTTGCCACAGTTCGTTTTGACTGGATTCTCATCTTTAGTACCTTGGATGCCTTTTTCGCAGGTGTTCTCTCTCCTAGATTGCAAGAACTCGTCTTTAAACAAATACCTGAGGAGTCAATGGGAGCAGTTCAATCTTCTATCAGTGCCATTACGGTTGTTTTACCTAGCTTATTTACAATATCTTTGGTAACCATTGCTACTAGCTTTGGAACTCTGGCAGTTAGCTTTGTTTTATTGCTATTTCTTCTAGTTGCCTTTGTTATGCTTCTGAATATTCGTGAAAGTATTTAGTGGAGAATTTCTATAATATATGTTTGAGACTGGATTGCCAGTCTTTTTATGATGGTCAAAATCAACAGACTTTTTTCTCTTTTCTGAATGTGTTATAGTAGACTGAATCTAAAATAGTACGAAACAATTGCTAAAACATTTATAGAAATTAATTTTACTTTCCCAATCGATTTGTTCATATCTTATTTCAATCTGCTATATAATAGTCCATGCTATGGCTGGATTCTTTTCAGTCTACTTATACTCTTCGAAACTCTCTTCAAACCACGTCAGCTTCACCTTGCCGTAGTACGGTTACTGACTTCGTCAGTTCTATCCACAACCTCAAAACGGTGTTTTGAGCAACCTGCGGCTAGTTTCCTAGTTTGCTCTTTGATTTTCATTGAGTATTATTAAGACAATATGAGGAGAAAGATGAAAGAAAAAGGATTTTAGGAGGGGGCGCAGGCAGCCATGCCAACGGCTCTTGGCTATGTCAGTATCGGCCTGGCCTGTGGGACTATCGGTGCGCCCTATGTGACACCTGTTGAGATGGGCTTGATGAGTCTCTTTGTTTATGCTGGGAGTGCCCAGTTTGCCATGTTGGCACTGATTGTGGTTCAAGCTCCTGTGGCAGCTATTGCTATGACGGTTTTTCTAATCAACTTGCGTCTCTTTTTGTTGAGTTTACACGCATCGACTTATTTCCGTCATACCAGTCTTTGGTACAATATCGGTATGTCTAGTATCTTGACAGATGAGACCTATGGCGTTTTGATGGGTGAATTGGCCCATACAGACAAGGTAAATCCTATGTGGATGCACGGAAACAATCTTAACAGCTATGTGGCTTGGTTTGTGGGGACAGTAGTCGGAACGGCTCTGGGTGGCCTGCTACCAAATCCAGAAATCTTTGCCTTGATTCTTTCAAGCGTAGTGACAGGTAAGGTTGGGAGCCTTCCTCAAATTAAATGGCTAGACTTCTTAGCCGTCTTTCCAACAGCTTGGGTAGCCTTTCGCTACCGCAATCTAGTCGGAACAGTTCTCTTTGGAGTGGTCTTGATTGCCATCTTGCGTTTGGTCTTTTAAATTACCCATAAAAAAAACTTATCACAGAGATAGATATCATATAATGGCGTAAATGCTCTTTTTCTGTTAAGATTATAAGGTATTCTATTTTGGAGGAAATGACATGAAAAAAATCGTTAAATACTCATCTCTTGCTGCCCTAGGACTTGTTGCTGCAGGTGTGCTTGCGGCTTGCTCAGGGGGTGCTAAGAAAGAAGGAGAAGCAGCTAGCAAGAAAGAAATCATCGTTGCAACCAATGGATCACCAAGGCCATTTATCTATGAAGAAAATGGCGAATTGACTGGTTACGAGATTGAAGTCGTTCGCGCTATCTTTAAAGATTCTGACAAATATGATGTCAAGTTTGAAAAGACAGAATGGTCAGGTGTCTTTGCTGGTCTTGACGCTGACCGTTACAATATGGCTGTCAACAATCTTAGCTACACTAAAGAACGTGCGGAGAAATACCTCTATGCCGCACCAATTGCCCAAAATCCTAATGTCCTTGTCGTGAAGAAAGATGACTCTAGTATCAAGTCTCTCGATGATATCGGTGGAAAATCGACGGAAGTCGTTCAAGCCACTACATCAGCTAAGCAGTTAGAAGCATACAATGCTGAACACACGGACAACCCAACTATCCTTAACTATACTAAGGCAGACTTCCAACAAATCATGGTACGTTTGAGCGATGGACAATTTGACTATAAGATTTTTGATAAAATCGGTGTTGAAACAGTGATCAAGAACCAAGGTTTGGACAACTTGAAAGTTATCGAACTTCCAAGCGACCAACAACCGTACGTTTACCCACTTCTTGCTCAAGGTCAAGATGAGTTGAAATCATTTGTAGACAAACGCATCAAAGAACTTTATAAAGATGGAACTCTTGAAAAATTGTCTAAACAATTCTTCGGAGACACTTATCTACCGGCAGAAGCTGATATTAAATAATTTCTTGAAATCATCCATTCTGAGTAAGGTGGGTGGTTTCTCAGTTTTTAGGGATATAGTTTTAAACTATATATCTGACTATCTAATAACAATTTGTGAAATCAAACAAATTGTGAGATACTAGTACGGTATTATTTTTAAGGAGAAAGAATCATGAAAATCAAAAAATGGCTTGGTCTAGCAGCCCTTGCTACAGTCGCAGGTTTGGCTCTTGCAGCTTGCGGAAACTCAGAAAAGAAAGCAGACAATGCAACAACTATCAAAATCGCAACTGTTAACCGTAGCGGTTCTGAAGAAAAACGTTGGGACAAAATCCAAGAATTGGTTAAAAAAGACGGAATTACCTTGGAATTTACAGAGTTCACAGACTATTCACAACCAAACAAAGCAACTGCTGATGGCGAAGTAGATTTGAACGCTTTCCAACACTATAACTTCTTGAATAACTGGAACAAAGAAAACGGAAAAGACCTTGTAGCGATTGGAGATACTTACATCTCTCCAATCCGCCTTTACTCAGGTTTGAATGGAAGTGCCAACAAGTACACTAAAGTAGAAGACATCCCAGCAAACGGAGAAATCGCTGTACCGAATGACGCTACAAACGAAAGCCGTGCGCTTTACTTGCTTCAATCAGCTGGCTTGATTAAATTGGATGTTTCTGGAACTGCTCTTGCAACAGTTGCCAACATCAAAGAAAATCCAAAGAACTTGAAAATCACTGAATTGGACGCTAGCCAAACAGCTCGTTCATTGTCATCAGTTGACGCTGCCGTTGTAAACAATACCTTCGTTACAGAAGCAAAATTGGACTACAAGAAAGCACTTTTCAAAGAACAAGCTGATGAAAACTCAAAACAATGGTACAACATCATTGTTGCGAAAAAAGATTGGGAAACATCACCTAAGGCTGATGCTATCAAGAAAGTAATCGCAGCTTACCACACAGATGACGTGAAAAAAGTTATCGAAGAATCATCAGATGGTTTGGATCAACCAGTTTGGTAATAAGAAACAGGGAGGTGGGAGAGAAAATTCCACCTCTTGCTTTTGTATAGAGTATAGATTGTAAAGAAGACTATTCGTTCATAGAAAGGTAGAGAGAATATGTTTTTTCCTAGCGAACAAGAACAGATTGAAAAATTTGAAAAGGATCATGTAGCCCAGCATTATTTTGAGGTTTTGCGTACCTTGATTTCTAAGAAATCAGTCTTTGCCCAGCAGGTTGGACTCAAGGAAGTCGCAAACTATCTGGGTGAGATTTTCAAGCGTGTTGGAGCTGAAGTGGAGATTGATGAGAGCTATACAGCGCCCTTTGTCATGGCACATTTCAAGAGTTCGCGTCCAGATGCCAAGACCTTGATTTTCTATAACCACTATGACACTGTGCCAGCGGATGGGGATCAGGTCTGGACAGAGGATCCTTTTACGCTTTCGGTCCGCAATGGCTTCATGTATGGGCGTGGGGTTGATGACGACAAGGGTCATATCACAGCTCGCTTGAGTGCTTTGAGAAAATATATGCAGCACCATGATGATTTACCTGTCAATATCAGCTTTATCATGGAGGGAGCGGAGGAATCGGCTTCAACAGACCTAGATAAGTATTTGGAAAAGCATGCAGACAAACTCTGTGGGGCGGATTTGTTGGTCTGGGAACAAGGGACCAAAAATGCCTTGGAACAGCTGGAAATTTCTGGTGGCAATAAGGGAATTGTGACCTTTGATGCCAAGGTAAAAAGCGCTGATGTGGATATCCACTCGAGTTATGGTGGTGTTGTGGAATCAGCTCCTTGGTATCTCCTCCAAGCCTTACAGTCTCTTCGTGCTGCGGATGGCCGTATCTTGGTTGAAGGCTTGTACGAAGAAGTACAAGAGCCCAATGAACGAGAAATGGCCTTGCTAGAAACTTATGGTCAACGAAACCCAGAGGAAGTTAGTCGGATTTATGGATTGGAGTTGCCTCTCTTACAGGAGGAGCGGATGGCCTTTCTAAAACGTTTCTTTTTCGAGCCAGCGCTTAATATCGAAGGAATCCAGTCTGGTTATCAAGGTCAGGGTGTTAAGACTATTTTACCTGCAGAAGCCAGTGCAAAGCTAGAGGTTCGTCTGGTTCCGGGCCTAGAACCGCATGATGTTCTGGAAAAAATTCGGAAACAACTAGACAAAAATGGCTTTGATAAGGTAGAATTATACTATACCTTGGGAGAGATGAGCTATCGAAGCGATATGAGCGCACCAGCCATTCTCAATGTGATCGAGTTGGCCAAGAAATTCTATCCACAGGGTGTTTCAGTCTTGCCGACGACAGCGGGGACAGGACCTATGCATACGGTCTTTGATGCCCTAGAGGTACCAATGGTTGCATTCGGTCTAGGAAATGCCAATAGCCGAGACCACGGTGGAGATGAAAATGTGCGAATCGCTGATTATTACACCCATATCGAATTAGTAGAGGAGCTGATTAGAAGCTATGAGTAGAGATATTATCAAGTTAGATCAGATCGATGTGACTTTTCACCAAAAGAAGAGAACCATTACAGCGGTTAAGGATGTGACCATTCACATCCAAGAAGGGGATATCTACGGAATCGTTGGATATTCTGGAGCAGGAAAATCAACCCTTGTACGGGTGATTAACCTCTTGCAAAAACCATCTGCAGGGAAAATTACCATTGACGACGATGTGATTTTTGATGGTAAGGTCACCTTGACGGCAGAGCAGTTGCGTCGTAAACGTCAAGATATCGGGATGATTTTCCAGCATTTTAACCTGATGAGCCAAAAGACAGCAGAGGAGAATGTAGCCTTTGCCCTTAAACACTCTGGACTCAGCAAGGAAGAAAAGAAGGCTAAAGTAGCTAAGTTGTTGGACTTGGTTGGTTTGGCAGATCGTGCTGAAAACTACCCTTCACAATTATCTGGAGGGCAAAAACAGCGTGTGGCAATTGCGCGTGCCTTGGCCAATGATCCAAAAATCTTGATTTCAGACGAGTCAACTTCTGCCCTTGACCCTAAGACAACCAAGCAGATTTTGGCCTTGTTGCAAGATTTGAACCAAAAATTAGGCTTGACTGTTGTCTTGATTACGCATGAAATGCAGATTGTCAAAGACATTGCCAACCGTGTTGCAGTTATGCAGGATGGGCATTTGATTGAAGAGGGTAGTGTGCTTGAAATCTTCTCAAACCCTAAACAACCTTTGACTCAAGACTTTATCTCAACAGCTACAGGTATTGACGAAGCCATGGTCAAAATCGAGAAGCAAGAAATCGTGGAACACTTGTCTGAAAACAGTCTCTTGGTGCAACTCAAGTACGCTGGAGCTTCAACAGACGAGCCACTTTTGAATGAATTGTACAAGCATTACCAAGTAATGGCTAATATTCTCTATGGGAATATCGAAATTCTCGATGGTACTCCTGTTGGAGAATTGGTGGTGGTTTTGTCAGGTGAAAAAGCAGCGTTGGCAGGTGCCCAAGAAGCCATTCGTCAAGCAGGTGTACAACTAAAAGTATTGAAGGGAGTACAGTAAGATGGAATCATTGATTCAAACCTATTTACCAAATGTCTATAAGATGGGTTGGGCTGGTCAGGCAGGCTGGGGAACGGCTATCTACTTAACTCTTTATATGACAGTTCTTTCCTTCATTATCGGAGGCTTCTTGGGGCTAGTGGCAGGTCTCTTTCTCGTCTTGACAGCGCCAGGTGGTGTCTTGGAGAATAAAGTCGTATTCTGGATTTTAGACAAAATTACCTCAATTTTTCGTGCGGTTCCCTTTATCATCCTCTTGGCAATCTTGTCACCACTTTCTCACTTGATTGTTAAAACAAGTATCGGGCCAAATGCAGCCCTTGTCCCACTTTCTTTTGCAGTCTTTGCCTTCTTTGCCCGTCAGGTGCAGGTTGTCTTGGCTGAATTGGATGGCGGTGTCATTGAGGCGGCTCAAGCGAGCGGAGCGACTTTCTGGGACATCGTGGGTGTTTACCTATCAGAAGGTCTTCCAGATTTGATCCGTGTGACGACTGTGACCTTGATTTCCCTTGTTGGGGAAACAGCTATGGCCGGTGCGGTTGGAGCTGGTGGTATCGGTAACGTAGCCATCGCTTATGGATTTAACCGCTACAATCACGATGTGACCATCTTGGCAACCATTATTATCATTTTGATTATCTTTGCAATCCAATTCTTGGGAGATTTCTTGACTAAGAAATTGAGCCATAAATAAAAAAGAGCCGCGTGGCTCTTTTTAACTGATCAGATTTTCTGTGCAAATTTTTTACTCAAGGCTTGTCCAATCAAAGCACCCACTAGGGCTCCGATGACAATACTTGCGATAAATAGAAGGACAGTTCCAGGGTTTGGAGCGACCATGATACGGTCGATATATTCTTGGGATTTTCCTCTTGCCAGAAGAGTAGCCATATAGGCTTTGGGCGCAATCCACATAAGCAAGATTGGTCCTGTTGTACTAAAGGCGAAAATAATGAAAGAAAGGAAGTTCTTTGTTTTGTCCTTGTATTTTCCTAAATGAGCTACTTCATCTGCTAGGAGGCCACAGATAATTCCAGGAAGGAAGGAACCAGCACCGTGTTTAGTTCCCAAGAAAAAGAAGGCAATGACAAGGCCGATAGTGGTAATGGCTCCAAAGCGCGGAACTTTTGCGACTAGGATCATATAGACGCTACCGCCGACAAGGGCAGTAAAGGCAGGCGCATAAAACATGTTTCCAGTTTGGTCAAAGAGATTGCCCAAAAGGACACCAATCCCCATGCAGAGGAAGTAAAGAACTGCAAAAAGCAGTGTAGTTAAGATAGATTTCTTCATGAATTGTCTCCTGATAATTTTTTCACAATTCTCATTTTACCATGGTTTGGTGGGATTGTAAATGGATACTAGAAGTTTTTGAAAACGCTTGAAATATGATATAATGGTTTCATAGTTATTTTTAGGGGAATATCATGGGTAGATTTTTAGACTTTGTCTTTAATCGTTTCTTTTTAGGGATGATTGCGACAGCCTTCTTTTGGCTATTAACTTTAGCAGGAGGGATTATCCTTGGTCTAGCGCCGGCTAGTGCCACCTTGATGAGCTTATATGCAGAACATGGTTATAGCTTTCGGGAATACAGTTTGAAGGAGGCTTGGTCTCTTTACAAGCAAAATTTTGTCTCAAGCAACCTGATTTTCTATAGCTTTTTAGGTGTGGGTCTAGTTTTGACCTATGGTTTGTATCTCTTGGTGCAATTGCCTCATCAGACCATTGTTCATTTGATTGCGACCCTTTTGAATGTCTTAGTAGTTGCCCTGATCTTTTTGGCTTATACAGTATCTTTAAAATTACAAGTTTATTTTGCCTTGTCCTATCGAAATAGTCTCAAATTATCCTTGATTGGCATCTTTATGAGTCTAGCAGCTGTGGCCAAGGTTCTCCTTGGGACTGTGCTACTTGTAGCAATTGGTTACTATATGCCTGCCCTGCTATTTTTTGTAGGAATTGGGATGTGGCATTTCTTTATCAGTGATATGTTGGAACCTGTCTATGAAATCATCCATGAAAAATTGGCGACAAAATAGAATGAAGCAGTTTTGGCTACATACGCTTCTAAGAACCTATAGTTCAGTGATGATCATTATCATTGCGAGTTTTGCAATCTTACTCTCTTACGCTGACTGGGATTCACGTGAAAAGGAAGCCCAGAGAGTAGCCCAGCGTGTAACTGCTAGAACAGTGAGTGAAATTGAATATTACCATAGAGAGTCAACCCAGATAGCTCAGGCTTTAGTTGAAAATCAAGCTCGTATTGAGGGAATCTATAAATACTTTAGCCTTAGCATGCCAGACTATTTTTACTGGCAATTAGAGCGGAAAGCTTCGCCTTATATATCAGTCTCTCTGTATGAAAATGTTGATGACCTCTATGTTCGAAATGATTTTGTAACTGGAGTGGCCATTGCTTTTCAAGATTACAAGGAAGTCTATGTTTCTACTAAAGACAAACGTAGTGGAGAAAAAATCAGGGCTGAGGATTTCAAACCAGCAGGAAATAGTTTTGCCATTCCGGTGTCAGATCCAGTGTCAGATCAAGATTTAGGAGTGATTTACATCTCCTTGGATCCTGCTGTTTTATACCATGCCATTGATAATACTAGAGGTAATACTCCGATGGCAGTAACAGTGACCTCACCTTTTGATACGGAGATTTTTCATATTGGTGAGACAGTTGATAAGGAGAGTGAAAATTGGCTAGTTGGCTTAACTTCTCATGGATATCAGGTTCAGGTGGCAGTTCCTAAAAACTTTGTTTTACAAGGAACAGTGACTAGCTCTGCTTTGATTGTGGGTTTGAGCCTTCTCTTTATTGTCATTCTTTATCTGACTTTGAGGCAGACTTTTGCTAATTACCAAAAGCAGGTAGTGGATTTAGTAGAATCCATTCAAGTCATTGCTCAAGGCGAAGAGGGTCGTCGGATTGACATTTCCGAGAAAGATCAGGAATTACTCCTAATCGCGGAGACGACCAATGATATGTTGGATCGATTGGAAAAGAATATCCATGATATTTACCAGTTAGAGCTTAGTCAAAAAGATGCTAATATGCGAGCCTTGCAGGCGCAAATCAATCTTCATTTTATGTATAATACGCTGGAGTTCTTGCGCATGTATGCAGTTATGCAGAGTCAAGATGAGTTGGCAGATATCATTTATGAATTCAGTAGTCTCTTGCGTAACAATATTTCCGACGAAAGAGAGACCCTCCTCAAACAGGAATTAGAATTTTGCCGTAAATACAGCTATCTCTGCATGGTTCGCTATCCCAAGTCCATTGCCTATGGTTTCAAGATAGATCCAGAGTTAGAGAATATGAAGATTCCTAAGTTCACCTTGCAACCGCTGGTAGAAAATTATTTCGCGCATGGTGTTGACCACAGGCGGACAGATAATGTGATTAGCATCAAGGCTCTTAAACAGGATGGTTTTGTGGAAATTTTGGTGGTCGATAATGGTAGAGGAATGTCGGCTGAAAAGTTGGCAAATATCCGAGAAAAATTAAGTCAGAGAAATTTTGAACACCAAGCCAGCTACAGTGATCAAAGGCAGTCTATCGGGATTGTCAATGTACACGAGCGTTTTGTGCTCTATTTTGGAGACCGCTATGCCATTACTA
Organism: Streptococcus pneumoniae; assembly: GCF_001457635.1. Taxonomy (NCBI): domain Bacteria; kingdom Bacillati; phylum Bacillota; class Bacilli; order Lactobacillales; family Streptococcaceae; genus Streptococcus; species Streptococcus pneumoniae. Next base: position 307,934 of record NZ_LN831051.1, on the reverse strand, counting down.
TAGAGTCTGCAGAGCAAGCCGGTGTTCAGTATCGTATTACAATTCAAGATGAGTAGAAAGGGAGAAAATGTATAAAGTATTATTAGTAGATGATGAGTACATGGTGACAGAAGGTCTGAAGCGTTTGATTCCCTTTGATAAGTGGGATATGGAGGTCGTCGCAACAGCCAGTCATGCCGATGAAGCTCTAGAATATGTTCAGGAAAATCCTGTCGATGTCATCATTTCCGATGTCAATATGCCAGACAAAACAGGGCTTGATATGATTCGGGAGATGAAAGAGATCTTACCAGATGCTGCCTATATCCTGCTCTCAGGTTATCAGGAGTTTGATTATGTAAAAAGAGCAATGAACCTTAGTGTGGTGGACTATTTGGTCAAACCTGTTGATAAGGTAGAGCTGGGAAATCTGCTGGAGAAGATTGCAGGTCAGCTCGGCGAGAGAGGGAAGAAAAGTCAGACTCTTAGTCAAGAATTAGACGAGGCTGGATTTGTTAGTTATTTAGGGGATAAGGAGAATTGGTGGATAGGTCTATCCAAGGAAAAACAAGGTTCCTTCACCATTCCCTACTATGTCTTGGGTCAAGCCTGGCAGATTTTCATTTCTGACCAACCCCTAGATGGTTTAGTCGTTACACCTTTTGAAGCTCCTTATCAAGAACATTTTGAACGCTGGAAGCTGAATGCTGAGAAAACCCTCTTTTACGGTTCTGTAAATCTGCAGCAGTCTGAGAGTCTCTTTGCCTATTACGAACCGATTTATAGGGTTATCATTCAGGGAAATCTCAATCAAATCGTAGAAGAGTTAAATCTCTTGGAGAAGGTAGTTCTTGAAAATACGCCGCGAATTCCGATTACTAAACAGCTTTTTATCCAGTTTGTCATGGATGTCTTCCATTTATTTGAACATCTCAAAGCTGATGATATGACGGACATTGTCAAAACCATTCATGCTATTCAATCCTTCGATGAATTGGTTTCTTATATCAAGGAAACTCTGATCAGCTTTTTCGGTCAATACCGTATGAATGAAAATGTGGTCAGTGTGCTGGAAGTCATTGGTCGTGATTACCAAAAAGAGCTTTCCCTCAAGGATATCAGTAAGGCCCTCTTTATCAATCCTGTCTATCTAGGGCAGTTGATTAAGCGTGAAACCGATTCGACCTTTGCAGAGTTACTAAACAAACAACGTATTAAGGCTGCCCAGCAGCTCTTGCTTTCAACCAGTGACAGTATCGAAGATATTTGTTATGCTGTTGGTTACAGTAACCTTGGATATTTCTATAAAGTTTTCCGAAAATTGTGCGGAAAATCGCCAAAAGCCTACCGAAAACAGGTAGAAACTATACTATAAGATTTGTATTCCTTTACAAAATGTGCTATAATATTATCAGGAGGTTCTATCATGAAAAAGAAACCAATTTATCTATGGGTCTTGCTAATCTTGTCTGCCCTTATTTCAGTTCCGTCTCTGTTTGGAATTGTGAGTCCCTTGCCTAGTAAAGAAGCCCTTCGTGTTGCTCAGAAACAAGTTGCAGGGGTCAATGCTCAGCAATTAGAAGACCAGCTTAATTATACCTATAGAGTAGCAGAAGCATCTCATTCTATTTTTAATGTTGCTTTGATTGTGCTATCTACTATTTTAGTGGTCGTAGCGATTGTCTTCCTTGTTCGTAAAAATTTGCAATATGCAAACTATACTTACGTTGGCTATGTTTTGTTAGCTATTATTGGTTCGATTTATGGCTATGTTGGTTTACAAGACGCTGTGCAGTTGGTTCAAGATGAGAGCATGCGTTTGACAGTGAGTATTGGTTCAAAAGCTGTTAGCATTTTCTATATCGTCATCAATGTTCTCTTCCTAGCCCTTGTCTTCTATAAGATGTGGCGACAACAGAAAGCCTTGGCAGAAGAAGAGGAAACAGAAGAGCTTGCCTAAGTATTGACAAAAAAGAACTATCAAGATACAATCTTGGTAGTTATTTTTTGATTATAGATAAAATCATGGAGGTACATATGAAGACAATTTCTTTAGTTTATATTAGTTTGAGTGGCAACACTGAAAGTTTTGTGACGCGCTTGAAAGACTATCTCTTGTCCCAGTACAAAGGGATTGAGGTTCAAAAGATTCATATCAAGGATTTGGTCAAGGAAGGCAAAAATTTCTATGAAATGGACCATCTCTATGTCGCTTTTTTGCCGACCTATCTCGAAGGTGGGAATGGCGTGGATAACGGAGATGTTGAGATTTTGACAACACCGGTGGGAGATTTTATTGCCTATGGTAACAATGCTAGTAAGTGTTTTGGTGTGGTTGGGTCAGGAAATCGTAACTTTAATAACCAATACTGCCTAACAGCCAAGCAATACAGTCAACGCTTTGGCTTCCCTGTATTGGCTGACTTTGAAATGCGAGGCATGCTGGAAGATATCAAACATGTCGCAGCTATTATCGCAGATTTGTATGAGTTGGAAAAGGAGAATTAATACTCAATGAAAATCAAAGAGCAAACTAGGAAGCTAGTCGCAGGTTGCTCAAAGCACAGCTTTGAGGTTGCAGATAGAGCTGACGTGGTTTGAAGAGATTCTCGAATAGTATAAAGTTCTTATAAGAGGTGGTTGAAGTTGTTCAACTGTTTTTTGAGTATAAACAGTCTTTAAGAACGTAAAAAAGCATAAGTTCAGGTCTTCAAAACCTTGTTCTTATGCTTTTTATCATAGAAATATTTGCTGAATTTTCTCTTGAAATGAAACCTTATCTTCATCTCGCGCTTGTCCCTTACCCTGCTTTTCCGATTGCGAGTGCGTAGATAAAGAAGATGGCGAAGCCAAAGAGGAAAATCAATCCCGCAATGGCAAGGTGTTTGAGCCAAGAAGGAAGATTTTTGTTTTCACGCGTTACCAAGGCGTAATTCAAAAGAGCAAAGAAAGGTGTTGTCAGGAAAGATCCAATCATGGCAAAGCGGAGCATGGTTGAAACCTGACCAGCGAAGAACTTGATAATGACGATACCGATGATAGCAGTGATGGTCATCCAGATGTTCAAAGATTTACGATTGTCCTCTTTTTGACTGATTAGCAGTCGGAGAGATTCCTGATTAACGCGAGAATAGCCATCGATAACAGTTATAACTGTTCCAAAGATACAGAGGAAGGCAATAAAGGTAATCAAGTAACGGGACCATTCGCCAAGAACAGAGGCATACATGCCCACGAATTGAGAGATGTATTTGGCTGAAGCAGCTTCAACCGCCTGCCCTGTAGGATACTGAATCAGTGCTCCCAGTGCCACAAAGAAGACGGCTAGGATAGCTGTTCCAATATAACCAGTGTTAAAGTCAAACAGAGCGTCTTCTGTGTTAAAGTTGACGGTCTTTCTCTTTTCAGCTGACCAAAGTGAATTGATAGCTGAAATTTCAATAGGAGCCGGCATCCATCCTAGGAGGGAGACGATGAAGGGCAGAGCTGCCATTTGCCAAGGTGTCTTCTCGACAAAATCAGAACTGTATTCTGGATGCTTGACCGCTGCTATGATAACTGCCAGAACAGTCGCAATGGTTAAGGCAGACATAATCCATTTGACCATGCCGTCTAAAAGTTTGTAGCCTCCAAAGAGTAGCATAGCCCAAATGATTGCAACGAGAATGAGGGACCACTGAGTAATGCTAAGTCCAATCATTGGGAAGGCACTGGCGATGATAGCTGAGCACAGAATGGCAACACCAGCCGTGTTGACCATAGCCGAAAAGACATTGAGGATAAAGAAAATCCAGAGATAGAGTTTTCCTTTTTCGGCATAACCTTCAACCAAAGTCTTTCCAGTATCAGCTGTGTATTCAGCACCAAAACGGAAAAATGGATATTTAAAGACATTGGCTAAGATGACCAAGAGAAGTAGAGACCAACCGTAAGAACCGCCAGCTTGAGTTGAGGATACAATGTGGGAACCTCCAACAGCGGCAGTTGCCATTAGGATTCCAGGTCCCATTGCTTTTAGCTTGCTTGCCCAGGTTGATTGATTTAAGGAAATAGCTTGCGACATGATAAATACTCCTTTTTGAATTTTCAGAATAATCTGTATATGTAATCTATATTCTACAAAAAATTTTGGAAAAATGCAAGAATATTTTGAAAAAAGATAGAAAATTTACAAAGAAAATCTGAAATAACTGTTATGATATAGCAGATTGAAACTAGAATAGTACACCTCTGCTTCTAAAACATTGTTAGAAATCGATTTGACTGTCCTGATCGATTTATCCTGTTCTTATTTGATTTCACTATAGTAAGGTGCAGCAGGATAAAGAAAAACCGAGAAGTTTCTTTCTCGGATTTGCTTATTATGAGGTTCCTATTTTCTATGCTCCAAGAGTTGATTGATGTGATCTACTTTTTTAGCCTCTCTTTTATAGAGAATAGCCCAGATGATGAGATAGACAATCGCAAACTCGATAATGAGCTGGAGGTAGAAAATCCAGTGGAAAGGGAACCAACCAGCAAGAGTTGCTAGTGGGACAAAGCCAGCCAGCATAAGGAAGAAATGAGTCAGAGTGGCACGAAGCATGCTCCAGTCACGGCTGAATAAGCGGTTGCCAAAGTTGAAGAGCATACCGATGGCTGCCCAGATAAGTGTGCAGTAGAGCAAGACCAGGGCACCGTGAACCTGATGCTGATCCATCACTTGGCCGATGAGAGAGTAGGGATTTAGTGGTGCGTAGGTATTTGGTGCATAAATGAGTGAAAAGAGGATGGAGAGGATGAGGCCGATAAGAACACCGGCAGCTGCATCGTGAAATACTTGTTTTTTCATAGTTCTAATTTCTCCTTGATGGTTTTTAGATAACGGCGTGAAGAGTAGGTGAAGCTTTCGTTTTTCAAGAAAATTTCTACCAGACCGTTTGGCGTGAGCTTGAGGTGAGAGATGGAATCGATATTGATGATTTCTGATTGGGAAATTTGGATAAAATTGGTTGGCAAGAGTTTAAGAACCTGATAGAGTCGCAAATCAATGCTGTAGGTCTGACTCGCGGTTTCTGCTAGAACCTTCCGATTCTCGATATAGAAGCGCTGAATCTTGCCAATCTCAACTAGATAGACCTGATCATCGATTTTCCCTTTGATTTTTTCTCTTTGGTCCAGATTTTCTGCGAACTCGATGACTTTCTGGACTTTATCTGTCGGCTGAGGTGCTTGGACAATCAGCTTTTCCTCCTCGTAAGTCTCACTAATCTGTAGTTCTACTTTCATAGTTTTCTCTCCTTTTCAGTTATACAAGGTTGTGATCACTTCCTGTATATCCTTATTAAACACTATTTTATAGCCCATGGCAAGGAACCTTGTCTATGTGGAGGGATTGGGCTCCTATGTGGTGGAGCTTTTCTGTTCTTTCTGAAATATGGTATAATAGCACTAATTAATTTCTAGGAAAATAGATACAGAAAGGGGCTGAAAGATGTCTCATATTATTGAATTGCCAGAGATGCTGGCAAACCAAATCGCAGCTGGGGAGGTCATTGAACGTCCTGCCAGTGTGGTTAAAGAGTTGGTAGAAAATGCCATTGACGCGGGCTCTAGTCAGATTATCATTGAGATTGAGGAAGCTGGTCTCAAGAAGGTTCAAATCACGGATAACGGTCATGGAATTGCCCACGATGAGGTGGAGTTGGCCCTGCGTCGCCATGCGACCAGTAAGATAAAAAATCAAGCAGATCTCTTTCGGATTCGGACGCTTGGTTTTCGTGGTGAAGCCTTGCCTTCTATTGCGTCTGTTAGTGTCTTGACTCTGTTAACGGCGGTGGATGGTGCTAGTCATGGAACCAAGTTAGTCGCGCGTGGGGGTGAAGTTGAGGAAGTCATCCCAGCGACTAGTCCTGTGGGAACCAAGGTTTGTGTGGAGGATCTCTTTTTCAACACGCCTGCCCGTCTCAAGTATATGAAGAGCCAGCAAGCGGAGTTGTCTCATATCATTGATATTGTCAACCGTCTGGGCTTGGCCCATCCTGAGATTTCTTTTAGCTTGATTAGTGATGGCAAGGAAATGACGCGGACAGCAGGGACTGGTCAATTGCGCCAAGCAATCGCAGGGATTTACGGTTTGGTCAGTGCCAAGAAGATGATTGAAATTGAGAACTCTGACCTAGATTTCGAAATTTCAGGTTTTGTGTCCTTGCCTGAGTTGACTCGGGCTAACCGCAATTATATCAGCCTCTTCATCAATGGTCGTTATATCAAGAACTTCCTGCTCAATCGTGCTATTTTGGATGGTTTCGGAAGCAAGCTTATGGTTGGACGTTTTCCACTGGCTGTCATTCACATCCATATCGACCCTTATCTAGCGGATGTCAATGTGCATCCAACTAAGCAAGAGG